>NZ_CP007033.1:1165000-1520667 GCF_000512895.1 Dehalobacter restrictus DSM 9455 | reverse complement strand
TGATGATATACAGGACAAGGATCATGATGATTTGCCCTGGCGTCAGATCCCTGAGGCCAATGCCATTAACTTGGCCAATTGTCTTTTAATGCTGAGTTTTGAGGCTATAGCCGCAATACCGGATGATAGGATTTACAGGGAAGTCTGCACAGCGCTGCAGCGTATGGGAACCACGGCCAGTAACGGGCAGTTCCTGGAGTTTCTCTATACTGACAGCCAGCGGGTATCGCTGGAACAATACTTTGATATGGTAAGGCAAAAGTCCGGCAGTATAACTGCTTGTGCTTGTAAAATTGGGGCCATCCTTGGAAATGCCACGGAAACGCTTGCAGAGTCCATGGCCAAGTTTGGTCTCAACTTCGGGATTATGAACCAAATCCGTAACGATCTCAATGATTTTCTGGATTTTGAAAAAAAGAAAGATTTTGTTAGCAATAAGAAAACCCTGCCGTATGTGTATTTATGTCATACACTCAAGGGTGAAACAGCCGGACAGTTTAAGCGTTTAACACAATGTTACACCGGAGAATCACAAGCGTTTAGAGATAAAGAAAAACATCTGTTAAAGCAGATAGCTACCGAAGAAGGGGTTGCCCAGTACTGCTCCGTAATGTTTGAAATTTACCGTCAAAAAGCTCGGGAAATTCTAGAGACCATTCCTGTTCCGGAAAAACAGAAGGAGAAGATGATCAATCTTGTGGGGTAGATTCATTAACCGGCAAATTTATTATATTGCGAGTATCGTCTTTATTGTGTTGGGGCTGGTTTATTTTTCTGCTTGCCTACAGCAACCTTACATTGGGCTAAATTTAGAGAACGTCAATGGTCAATGGCTGATAACATTTTGCGATACCCACGGAGAAGGCTATCGCTCCGGTATTGAGCTGGGGGACCAGATCCTGAAAATTAACGGGGGGGACCCAGGGGAATACGATATAGTTCAAAAATGGAATCTAATGGAAGGCACTTCCTCGATTGAATTTTGTAAGCAGGGTGAACTTTCAGCTCTGGAGATTATAATACCCAAACACTTTGATTTACTCACAGTTATGAGCGAAAGCCCTACGTTTCTTTTAGGGTTCATTTTTTGGCTTTTAGGTTTTTTGACCTGGATTAAACGCCCTTTTCTGCGACAGGCCCGTACTTTATTCTGGCTGCTATGGTTGTTTGGCTTGGTGATTCTTCTTACCTACGCTTCCGGCCGTTGTCTGTTTTTCGCTAAAGAATTGGAGTATATAGCGTTTTCGGCAGCACCTGTATTGTTGATTGCTTTTTTTTCCATTTTTCCTGTTCTCAATAAAAATTGGATCAATACATACAGCTGTAAAATCGCTGTTATTCTATCTGCGATTATTCTTATCCTGACTGTCCTACAGTCTTTGGGGTTAGTCCATCTTGCGAGTTTTATCAGAAAACTGGCATTGTCCAATATGCTTATCGGAATTCTTATTTCGGTATGGAACCTAGTCCAAGTCATGAGGCTACACAAAGACCGGCCGGAAAAAAATGAAGCAGGGATTGTCCTAACCGGAATGGTGATTGGTTTTTCACCGAGCGTAGTATTAATAGCCCTTCCAACAATTTTTAATATGCACAAGCTGGGTTACACTGAGATTAGTACCATCTTTGTTTCTGCCGTGCCAGTCTCTTTATATTATGCGATTGTTAACAAGTATTTGCCGGACAGCCGAAGGTTGTATAAAATAATAATTACCAATTTCCTTACAATAATTTTTATTAGTTTAATTGCCTTGTACGTTCTTTACTTTTGTAAAATTATCAATACTATTAATATCGAATTTTATTTATCTGCGTTTTTCCTATCCCTGCTGTTTTTTGTTTGTCTTTATTTTATTCGGCTAATTATCAGCAAATTATTGGAAAGGCTTAGCTTTTTCCAAACAAATATCGGCTTGAAACAAAGGGTTGCGGAGTTAAACAAAAGCATGACCTCCCTTATCTCTGAAGACCATGTTTTTGAAGAAGCTGTCAAAACGTTAGGAATTGACGGGGTGTTCATCATTGTTGAAAATGAACAGACCGGCTGTTTGAGAAAAGCGGTCGGCCGGTTTAGAAAAAACCGTCAAGAACAGTCCGAATTAGAAGCGTATTTTAGTCGAAACCAAAAACAAGATTTGGAAGCAAGATTTCTTTCGGATGATTGTCCCGCTGAGATTTTTGTGCCGTTTGTTTCCCAAAATTCCACTTGCGGCATTTTCTTTGGGCACCGCTATTCCCATATTAAATTTGAAAAGTCTGAATTACCTTTTCTTACTTTGCTTGCCGGTCAGCTGGCCTACGAAGTGCTGATGCTGCTGATTATCGACAACTTGACCAAGGATATTAATGCCTTGACGCTAACATCCTGGAGCTCGCAAAAAAGAAACCGGGAACTTCAGTGTATTACCAATTCCTTAATCCGAATGATTGAACGAGGCAAAGGAAGTTTGTCCAAAGAAATATTGGATGGCCCGGTACAGAGTGTTCTGGATATCAGCCGCCTGCTGAAAATATTGGAAAAAGAAAATCTCGGTGATGATACGACCCAACAGGTGGTTTCCTGGATCAGAAATCAAATCAATGATCTGAACTATGATCTGAATCAAACGGTTCACAATTTGCGTCCGCCAGTTTTATCGGATTTGGGTTTAATTCCTGCCATACAATCGCTGTTTCAGGATATTATGCTGAAGGAACCAAATTTCATCATACTGGAAACAGAAGGTATTGAGTTAAATGATCATTTTTCAGAAGACGTCGAAATAGCCGCTTACCGCTTTATACAAAAAGCAATAATCAATTCACTGCGTTATTCCGGTTCAAAGAAGCAGACAGTCCGTGTTGAACTAAGTGGAGATAAATTAGAATTAACGGTGAAGGATAATGGACAAGGTTTCGATCCTGATCAACTTGAAAAAGGATCGTTAGGCGGGGCACATTTCGGTTTAGCAATCATGAAAGAACGTATTGAGAGCCTAGGGGGACAAATGCTGATCAGTTCCGGCTTTCAGAGAGGTACAACGCTTAAAGCTACGATTCCGGTATATTAAGATACAATTGAAGCATTCCTGTAATGAATGAAAATGATCTTTGAGAAATAAACAACCCCCTGCTATGATTTTATGTGTGCCTGACAAACGCACAAAAATCACAGAGAATCAGGGGGATGTAAACAGATGAAGAACCGTAACAATCAAAAACTAGAAGCAATAACACCTAAAACACTGATAGTAGGAGTCGACATTGCCAAAGAAACGCAGTGGGCCCGGTTCGTAGATTATCGGGGCATAGAATTGGGTAAAGCCCTGAAATTCCAGAACGATAAAACCGGCTTCGAAACTATCTTAGCAAGCATTGAAGTGATTTGCAAGAACAAAAGACTTGACGACGTAATCGTAGGAATGGAACCCACAGGGCACTACTGGAAGCCGCTGGCTAACTATCTGTTGATGCATGAAGTAAAAGTAGTCATGGTTAATCCCTATCACACCAAAAAGGCCAAAGAGCTGGATGACAACAGCCAGACCAAGAGTGATAAGAAAGACGCTCTAACTATAGCGAAACTTGTGCGTGACGGCAGGTATTACGAAGTATATATGCCTCAGGATATATTCGCGGAACTAAGAGTGTTGGCAAACGCCAGGATCAGCCTGATGAAGCGGCATAACGCTTTAAAAAATACCATAACAGCAGTCATGGATGAATACTTTCCTGAAATGAAACTCGTATTCAAAAGTCCATTAAATGGGAAAGCGTCCATGCAGATATTAAAGACCTGTCCATTCCCTTCGCTGATACTTGAATTGGGAGTTGAGGGAGTACTTGTCGAGATAAAGAAAGTCGTCAAAAAGACAGTAGGCAGGAAGAAGGCTCAGCAACTTGTAGAAGCAGCCCAAAACTCCATAGGCGTGAGTTATGGAACAGCGTCGTCAAAGTTGAAATTAGAGTTGATGATTGAGGAATTGGAATTATTAACAAAGCAGCTCGAACAAGTGGAAAACACAATGGAACTGGCCCTGGCTGCGACAGGAATCGGCGAAATAATTCTCAGCATCCCCGGCATAGGCGTGGTCACCGCAGCAAGTTTTTTAGGCGAGATAGGCGATCCGATGAGATTTAACCATCCGCGTCAGATAAGCAAAATGGCCGGATACAACCTTGTTGAAGACAGCTCTGGCAAGAGTAGAAGCGGAACAGCAATCTCCAAGCGCGGAAGAAAAAACTTAAGGAGTATTTTATACCTGATGGACATGACAATGGTTGCGGTAAACAAAGAAATGAAAGAACTTTACCAATACCTGAAAACGCGTGAAACCAATCCGCTTAAGAAGAAGCAAGCACTTGTTGTTATTTCCAAAAAAGTAATAACAGTAATATACAATCTGGTAAAAAAGCAAACCGAATACAAGGCAGAATTAGTGCTTGGGGAATACAGAAAGAACCAAATTGGCAGTCAAGCTGCTTAAGCCTAAATACGGCTTAAACAGCCCATTACAAGGGTTTTGGTTACGTGCTAGATGTCAAGGGTATATAAACGGCTGCGCCGCCCATGACATCCGACAAGGCAAGTGGCTATGTTACAGCAAAGCAAGAAACATGAAATCACGCCGATAAAGCGGAGATAAGGAGATCACCTCCATTAGGGCATGACCCAGCATTAAAGCTTAAACGCTATCTCCGCTTTTATCCATAAACAGAACGAAGGAATGTAAGGGCATAGACCCAGCGAGTTATGATAGGGTGAGTTTTGGATAGCACTGGCGAAATTCATGTAAAATATTGCGTTTCAAGAAATACTGCGATTGACGGAGTAATTCGTTGATATATTTCAAAAATTGAGATAGTTAGGTGGGTTAAATGAACGTTAAAGTTTTAATTGTTGACAGTCACGGGCCTTTTGCGGAGAATACCAAATTCCTTTTTTCCATGGAGCCGCAAATTGAAACAGTTGGGATTGTAAAAAATGGGGAAGAATGCCTTGATTTTGTCCGTCAATCTCCGCCTGATGTCGTATTGCTGGATATCCATCTGAATGATAGCAACGGAATCTCTTTGATCGAACAAATCCAACGAATTGCGCCCACAGTAAAAATCATTTTGATGACTGAATTTAATCAGGAAGGGTATGTCATTGCAGCAAAGAGTAAAGGGGCCCAGGGGGTAATCATAAAGGATTTGCATATCCGGGAAGTGGTCCAGGCCATTCTAAAGGTCATGGATGGCAGAACGTACTTTTTTCAAAGTCCTTTAGCCTTTCCAAAAATTCAGATAGATATTGATGAAATGCACTTTCCAGTCAAGCCTGTGGAAATTCTTAAAAATATATTAACTCCTGAAGAAAAGGAAATCATGAGATTATTGACCAAGAGGTTGTCCAATAAGGAGATAGCTTCCATTTTAGGCGTGTCGATTCGTGTTCTCAGTGAACGAATCAATATTATCCTCCTGAAATTTGGCGTGAATACCAAGTTAGAGGCTGTTTTAACCTGGCCTTTTGTAGAGCCTTAAGCTCCCCGTTTTCCAGTGCCGATAAGGGTCCATGCCCACAGCAGACAAGGCAGGGCTTTTTATTTTTGTCTTCTAATTCTCCCAGCAGCTTCATGATCTGTCTGCGCATCTCGGTTGCTTTTGGCGAGTCGATGTTCACACTCCGCATCAGGTAAGGTGCCAGGGAATTGAACGCGGCTCTTTCCTCGGAGAAGCCGCTGATATTCACGAGGTTATCTCCGGTAAATGCCAGACCGTATTCTTCGCAGACAAAGATCATCTCACCGTAAAGATGGCCACCGCTGCCTTCGAAAACCTGAAATTTCAGATCCGCAACGGTGAATTTCGCGATAGGGATCAGTTCTTGGTGTTCTTCGGGTGCCGGGGTCGGGGAGTCGGCGTCGAGTACCTCGAACTGCCCGGGATTTGGCGGGGAATAGCCGGAGATGATCCGGCTGAGCTTGCTGTAGCCCCAGCCCAGATCACTGTTTTCACGGTAGTCGGGCATTCCGGCGGCTTGGCATCGTAGACTGTCGGCACTCTTTTGGTTTAAGCCGATACGTATGCCTTCCAGTTTGGAGAGCAGGCCGCAGTGATCGACATCGGCATGGGTGATAAAGACGCGTTTAATCAGCGTATCCCAGGCCGGGAAAAGTACCTTGAATATCTTGAACATTTCTTCGGCATAGATTGCATAGCCGGTATC
This sequence comes from Dehalobacter restrictus DSM 9455, assembly GCF_000512895.1. Classification (NCBI taxonomy): domain Bacteria; kingdom Bacillati; phylum Bacillota; class Clostridia; order Eubacteriales; family Desulfitobacteriaceae; genus Dehalobacter; species Dehalobacter restrictus. Next base: position 1,514,474 of record NZ_CP007033.1, on the reverse strand, counting down.
AACCAAAACAAGTTCTTCAGCTGAAGCAAGCACATAGGTGTTGCTGCCACAGGGCGGCTGAATGCTGTACAGTGTGACCTGTTCGCTAATCTGGACCTGATCGATGTCGGCGCTGAAATGGCTGCCGCGGTACTTGCTGATAAAATACGCAAAACGACGGATATAGCCAAAGACTTTTTTGGGGCTCTCACCGGTTTCCTGCAGCATCTGGAGGATTCGGTTGGATTCGGAGATGAATTCCATGGTTTGCTCTGTGCTTAAGGAAAGGATATGCTGCATTTCATTCGCCAGGCGGATATAGAAAATCGTATTGTCCAAATTCTTTTCAAAATCGTCATATTCGATGATATCAATCTGATAAACTACGCTGATATCATCGAGCAACATTTTAATCATATCCGGATTTTCGATCAGCAGGCCCATTTTGAAATCCTGATAGGGTGTACCGTTGGCACTCGAGTTCAAATACGAAATATTAATATTATAGAGATCCAGGATTTTCAGCACAGGCAGTACGGCACCAGGCTGATCCGGGATTTTGATATTGACCTCAATGACACGTGTTTCAGAAATTTCATTTTTCAAGTAGCCGACTGTTTCAAGTTCTTTGGCGATCTTTTGATGGTTTTCTGCTGTTGCCTCAACATCCAGAAAAAGCATGTGAAGATCGACCGCTTTATTGTAGCTCACGCGGACAATATTGCCACAGTATTTGGCAATGATTTTGGAAGCGAGCAGGAAAGCTCCTGTCTTATCAGGCATGCGGGTAACATAAGATTTTCTGTTCATAACTACCTCAAATCAAATAATTGGTTGTATTTATTATAAAGTTCTGCTCGTTAATTTTCCACAGCATCATACAGTCAACCTATTTTAGAAGCCGAAAAGTTTATATTTACATAATGAAAAATAATACGTATTATCATATTGTAAGATAATTCACAAATGATTTTGTCTTAAGCCATATGTTTTTTCTGAGAAATGGACAGGTACATATTTTTAAGAACGACAGGGGAAAGCTGCGAATATGAAATTAAACGTTACACGACAGTCCCAGATAGCCATCGTTGGCATACTTTTGCTGGCAGTTGTTCTAATGGCCGGAAAATTATTCATCCCAGTTAATATCATTAAATTTCATACTCCGAATCACTTATTCAGTCAGGACACTATTTTCTATTTCCGTGATTATTTAGAAAAGATAGGGGCTATTGTGACTTTGGATGAGAAAGCCCAAGAAATTACGGTTCAAACAGGCTTGGATAGCTATTATCTTGACATCAAGACCGATTCGACGACGCAGGGAATCCCAATCTATGTCAATAACACGTACATTGGCAAAACACCGGTTAAGAAAAGGCTTTCAGCAGGAAAATATGTGGTTGTGGCGAAAAACCCCGGACATGTGAGCTCAATACGCTATTTAACACTTCGGCCAGAAACTGCTTCGATTAAACAGATCATATTGCCGGTGGACCAAAAAAACTATGAAGGATTTCTAGATGAAATTATCTTACTTGGCTACAAACCTATAAGGGTTATGGATTACTATAACCATGTTCCGATTACCAAGAAAACTATTGTTTTAAGGCATGATGTGGATGTATCCGCTGAGGATGCCTTAGCTATGGCAAAGATTGAACATCTCAGAGGAGTCAAAAGTACCTATTATTTTCGTTGGGGCACCGCTGATCCTGAAGTTCTCAAAGAAGTAAGGGCGCTAGGACATGAAGTTGGGCTGCATTACGAGACTTTGGCGGATTATTCCCTGCAATATCATCTCAAATCTGCGCAGGATATAACGCCGGCTGTCAAACAAGAGTTGCAAAGACGATTAAAGTCGGAAATTGCTCATTTCCGACAGCAATTTGGAAAAGTATATACCATTGCTTCCCACGGGGCAGAAGAGAATATTAGGCTTGGCGTTACGAATTATCAGGCAATTATGGCCGGGGAAGATCCGCACAATTATGGTATTATCGGTACTGCCTATGGACCCATAATCCAACACTTCACTTATATGAGCGATTCAGGCGGTATCTGGGAACCATTTCCTTACCCAAAACTCGAAGAAAGCAGCGCCGGCCCGTTTTATATCTTGATTCATCCCATCCATTGGGCTTCCGGTTTAAGCCGATAACCTTTTGAGCCTCACAGGTATGCTCGCAAAATTTCTTTGCATATTTTCTGCTTAAAAAAAGAATTATGATCGTTATTTTTCGGTAAATAATGGTATGATATAATATAACGGTAGAATCACTTTCATATAGAGGATTATGTAAGGATATAATCAGCTGTAAGGTGAAAGGAGATAAAAAGTGAAAATGTACGCAAAGCGATGCATTTTTGTATCGTTGACTTTAATCTTATGTCTGGGCGCATTTGTCCCTGATGCTTTGGCATTATCCGCGATCTCTACGCATCGGATTTCTGGGGATACACGATATACCACTGCCGCTAATATTGCCAAAGAAGGTTGGTCCGGAGGTTCACAGTGGGCGATTATCGCCTGCGGAAGTAACTTTCCCGATGCCTTGGCCTCAACCCCTCTGGCGGCCAAGTATAATGCTCCGATCTTACTGACGGAAAAAGACAGTCTAACAGCAGTTACGAAGTCCACGCTGACTGCGCTCGGCACAAAGAATGTCTATATTGTCGGTGGAACAGCTGTCGTTTCTACGGCTGTTGAAGCCCAGCTGAAGTCGATGGGAATCTTAGTTACCCGACTGTCCGGAAGCGACAGATATTATACCTCGGTTGAGATAGCTAAGCGTATCGGTAATACATCCGGAATGCTTGTCGTCGCTCCCGGGGGTGATTATCCGAATGCGCTTTCGGTTTCATCCTACGCCGGCAAAAAACAAATTCCAATGATCCTGGTGGACAAGAGTACGGTCAGTGAAAGTCTGAAACAATATGTAGCAAACAACAGTATTCAGCAAACCTATGTGATCGGTAATACTGCTGAGATCAATGATTCAGTCGTCAACGCGCTTCCAAGCCCGACACGCATTCAAGGCACCGATCGCTACGCAACAAATCTAGCGGTTTTGAAAGCTTTTGAGTCCGAATATGCCTTTGACAATACATTTTTAGCAACCGGTAATAATTTTGCCGATGCCTTGGCAGGCTCATCCTATGCCGCCAAATTGAGCTCACCGATCATCTTGACCGGAAAAACATCGGACAGCCGCATTAATAATTACTTATCAGCCCTAAGCTCCAGTATTACACAGCTGAATATACTTGGTGGGGAAGCTGCAATTTCATCATCCCTGGTCAACAGTTACCTTGGGATTGAAACGGGAGGGACCTTAACCGCCAAAGAGATCTTTGCCAAGGTCAGCCCTTCTATCGTTTACATTGAGACCTATGATAGCAGCGGGAATGCTTTGGGGAGCGGCAGCGGGTTTATTGTTGATTCCAGCGGCAAAGTCGCGACGAACTATCATGTCATTAAAGGTTCGTACAGCGCGAAAGTAAAAACAGCTGCAGGAATAACCTATGATGTCCAAAAGGTCTTAAGCTATAACGAAACAACCGATCTGGCCATACTTAAAATTAGTGCGACAGGATTGACTGCTGTCTCCCTCGGTGATTCCAGCCTGATTGAAACAGGGGATAATATCTATGCGATCGGCAACCCGTTTGGATTGGAGGATACTATATCTAACGGTTTAATCAGCACAAAATCCAGAGATATTAACGGAACGACATATATTCAGATTTCTGCTCCGATCAGTTCCGGTTCAAGCGGCGGGGCGCTGGTGGATGATCAGGGGAAAGTTATTGGTATCACTGCTGCTGTGTATTATGGCGGCCAGAACTTAAACTTTGCAGTTCCGATTAACCTGTTAAGACCAATGCTCTCGGAGAATATTAATAAAACGCTGCCGGAAATTCTCCCGGCCATTTACAGTGTCTTTTCCAATATGGCTTCTTATATTCAGGATGCCTACGGCACAAACGTGATTGCAGGCCAAACAATAAAATATGCCGTTACCGTGACTACCTATCAGGGTAATACCGATACTTCCCATGATGGAAGTGCATTTATCGTATTTACGGTTACCCCTGAGACAGATTCTGCTGAATCCGACGTGCTGGATAATCATTTCAATGCTTATCTTGTGTGGCTGGAGGCTATGCTGAATGACCTTCAAACAAGGTATGGCTCGAATGCGTTCAGCGGTGGAATGTACTACGGAGACTCATTCTATATGTCATTTGATAATTGGGACGGGTATACGCAATACTGGTATTAGGAGATTTGTTAAGGACTTTTCAATCCTGCCAAGTCGTGCTAATCTACCCATAGAGAATTAATCGGAAGGGTGGGTGGTAACATGGGTCTTGGCAGGGTTCGTTTTATAGATGATTCAGTGGAGATGCCGAATATTACAGGCAAAATGCTGGCCAGAATCTTCCGGTACTTTATTCCGTACTGGAAACAAACCGTTGTGATCATCCTGTCCCTGGTCATTTCAGCGCTGCTTGGACTCGTACCGCCTTTAGCGACCCGGAGTATTTTAGATGAGGCTCTGCCTCAGCATGATATGAAGTACCTGACGATTCTGATGGTGGTGGCCATCGGGGCAGTTGTCTTAAGCGGTTTGTTGATGGTTGGACAGAATTATCTCAAAACCCTGATTGCTCGCAATATTATCTATAAGATGAAAAACCAGATGTTTGACCATATCCAGCATATGTCCCTGCGTTTTTTCTCGACGGTCAAACCGGGTGAAATCATCACGCGGATGAACAGCGATATCAATGGCGTCCAGGAAATGCTGAACAGCACGATCATCAATACGCTTAATAGTACCCTGACGCTTGTCGCCACGGCTGCAGCACTGATCTCGATGAACTGGAAGCTGGCGATGGTCGGCATCGTGATCATTCCGCTTTTTGTCATACCGACGCGCAAGGTCGGCAAAGTCAGATGGAAGATTGTATCCCAGACCCAGACCAAGGTCGATGAAGTGAACCAGATCTTACAGGAGACGTTCAGCATCAGCGGTTCGATCTTGATGAAAATTTTTACAAAAGAACAAGCGGATTATACGAAATTCGAAAAAGTCAATCGGGAAGAATCCCGTCTGCGGATGAAAGAGTCTTTAGCCGGGCAATGGTTTACGATGACCATCAGCATTTTTACCTTTATCGGGCCGATGTTCATCTATTTTTTTGGCGGCTACCTCTATATGCAGGGTGAAATCACCGTCGGGGAAATTGTGGCTTTTGTAGCGCTGTTGGCCAGGCTTTATACCCCTGCAGCTCAGCTGTCAAATATCCATATCAGCGTTGTCCGTTCGTTCGCTTTGTTTCAGCGGATCTTTGACTATTTTGATCAGCCGATCGAGATTGTGGACCGTGACAAAGCGAAAACAATCGTCTCGGCTGTCGGTCAAGTTGACTTTGAACACGTTTCTTTTTCGTATGACCGTAAAATACCCGTTCTTCGGGATATCAACTTTTCCGTTGCGTCCGGAACCATGGTCGCGCTGGTCGGTCCGAGCGGGGCAGGGAAGACAACCATTACCAATCTGATCCCAAGACTGTACGATGTTGTGAACGGCTGTGTCAAAATTGACGGAGAAGATATCAGGGACCTAACACTTCAGTCACTGCGCAGACAAATTGGCATTGTGATGCAGGAGCCTTATTTATTTAATGATACAATTGAAGAAAATCTAAAATACGCCCGGGAAGATGCCACGGTAGATGAAATGATAGAAGCCTGCAGAGCGGCTTATATCCATGATTTTATCATGACGCTGCCGGACAAATACCAAACAGTGGTTGGGAACAGAGGCATCAAGCTGTCAGGAGGGGAGAAGCAGCGGATCTCGATCGCCCGCGTCATCTTAAAAACCCCCCGGATCATTATCTTTGATGAAGCAACTTCTTCCCTGGATTCGGTGTCGGAGCTGTACATTCAAAAAGCAATGGTTCCGCTGCTGAAAGGGAAGACAAGTTTTATTATTGCCCACAGGCTTTCCACGGTACTGGCGGCCGACCAGATCCTTGTCGTGGAAAAAGGACGGATCGCAGAAGTAGGAAAACATGCGGACTTATTGTTACGGGACGGGATCTATAAAAAACTGTATGACACGCAGTTCAAGAACCAGACAATATAATATCGGTATTACCCCATAATACTACGTGGCAAGGGATAATACCGTAAAAGATGATCATTTTATTTCATTAATCCAAGAAATTGTACACGTATACAATTTTTTAAATTTAGAAATTTTGTCGTATCGAAGATTCACAACTGATCGCTTGACAATATATTGATACACTTAGGCATGTGCTGTGTTGGTTCAAACATCCTATATCTGCTGCTTATTCAGCTAAATTAAATAGATTCGTACTCAGATATTTTTCCCCGCGATCGGCAAACAGGACCACGATCAATCCTTCCTCAATATCTTTGATGCATTCCAAAGCTGCAATCATTGCGGCTCCGCTGCTCATCCCGACAAAGATGCCTTCCTGGAGAACGATGGCTCTGGCCATGGCAAAAGCGGCCTCAGATTCAATCATGACTGTCCGGTCTATCTTGCTGGGATCATAGATTTCCGGTACAATAGCCTCTTCCATGTTTTTAAGACCCTGAATATAATGGCCCTTTTCAGGGTGGGCTTCAATAATTTGAACCGCAGGATTCTTGTCCTTAAGACCCATGCCAACACCCATGAGCGTCCCTGAGGTACCAAGTGCGGAAACGTAGTGAGTGACTTTTCCGTGGGTCTCCTCCCATATTTCATGCGCAGTCGTATAATAATGGGCGAGCTTATTGTACTCGTTTGAGAATTGGTTTGGCATAAAATATTTCTCTGGATACATCCTGCAGAGCTCGTGTGCTTTGCGGATCGCTCCGTCAGTTCCCTCGGATGGGTCGGTCAGGATTGTCCTGGCACCAAAAGCTTCAATCATTTTGCGGCGCTCCAGAGATACGGCTTCGCTCATCACGATTTCTACCTTATATCCTTTGACGGCACCGATCATGGCGAGGCCAATCCCTGTGTTTCCGGAAGTCGGTTCAATAATGGTCTTGCCGGGGACAAGCGAGCCACACGCTTCGGCTTGCTCGATCATTTTTAAGGCAATGCGGTCTTTGATGCTTCCAGTCGGATTAAAGCCCTCCAGTTTTGCATACAGCGCAACGTGCGGCTTCGGATTTAATCTGTTAATCCGGACCAGCGGAGTATGGCCAATGGTCTCAAGAATATTATCGTACACAGGCGTCATCCTTTCTAAACAATCAATACTATGAATACTATACACTATCTTTGTTGGCAGGGAAATCCTGCTAACCTTTGTTTTTTGCGATGCTTAACATTTAAAAGGTGAGCGGTCAAAGTAAATGCAACCTTTGACAGAGTAAATATAGTGGGGTTTCATTGAGTCTGTCAAAATACTGGGAATAACAGGTATAGTACCTGTTAAAAATAGCCGATTCAGATTATATGGAGTGAAAATCTGCCAGCCGAGTTCTAAAAAAGAGTATACTAATAAAAGGGGTACCCGGAAATCGTTTTTCGGACAGAGTAACCGCGTCCCCTTGATCAGGATCGGTATGGATGTGTTCTGCGGGTTAAATGATACTGAAATTATTTTTTCAAAAGCGACGGCTTCAGCAGGATTTTATTAGCAGGAATCCTGCTGATTCCCAGTTTTTAAGGACATCATCGTACCCGTAGATGAAACTAAACACATCCAACGGCGATTTGTCGCCCAGTTTCTCCCTGGAATAGGAGTTGATATGCGACATCATAAGGTCAATATCCCCTTGGCACAGGGCGTCAAACGATGTGCCTTTGGGCAATATTTTCCTAATGAACTCGTGGTTCAACTCCACGTTGGGCTTCTGGTATGATGCGAATGGGTCGCAGTAGTACAGCCGCGTCCTGCGGCGGCCCTGTGCATCATACTCCAAAGCTTTCGGGTTTGAAAACTCTGAACCGTTGTCAGTGAGGCAAACGGAAAGAAGGCGGCTGAACACCTCTCTGCTAAGAGTTTCGTCTAGGCAGTTGAAGACGTCGATAACGGACTGGGAGGTATTGCGTTCCCTGATGAAGGCCAGCATCAAGTCACAGGACTTGAACATCATCGTGAGCAGGACCTTTCCACCGACACGCCCGATAACTGAATCTATCTCAACGACCGGAGCGTCTGATGCTTCCGTAAAGGCCAGGAAGTCGGCGTAGGTGCGGCCAAGCCTGCAGGTGCTGTCGATTTTATGCTCCACCGTTTTGGTTTTTCTGGGCTTAAGGCGGCAGACCCGGGGCATGTCAATGTTTCTCGCCTTAAAGAGTCCGCCGGAAACATAGCGGTAGATGGATTTCTCACTGACGATAAGCCTGTCGGCATTGTGGACTGCGATGTGATGAACAGATTGCCCACGCTGGATGAGGGGACTGATCCATTCGTCAAGGTAGAGCAGTTCATCCTCGGTAATATTTGCACCGGAGCGGGATTCCACCAGCATCTCTCGGTATGCCTCATGAGCATTTCTGTGGAGGTAATACTTTTTCCGTAGGACACACTGGTAAGCTTCAAGACAACCGTTGCAGACATACGGTGGATCATAAAGCCTGTGGCAGCGTCGCTCCTCGAATTCCTCGCATACGGCATTGCAGTAATTACAGCGGGAACACTTTCTTGTGCAATTAGGCTTGTCGGAGCAGATCTGCATTTTTTGGCAGACATTGAGATTGGCGCAGCGGTTATGGATACGGTATGGCGCATATTTATTGCTTTCAATGGCGCGGGCGCGAATTTCACGGGAAATGGTGGATGCGCTTTTTTCAAGGGTGACGGCAATCCGCTTAAGAGATACGCCCTCTCGCAGTAGCTGCTCAATTTGTAGACGCTCCGAATCAGTGAGATGCTTGTTTTTTGCCATGGTAAATTCTCCTTTGACTCAAAGATTCCCGCAGAACACATCCTAAAGTTCTTGTCGGAATATTGCCAGACTAAATGCAATCACTCCCCCATGGGGGAGTGAAGAAAAAGGAGACTTTCGATTGTAAGACTTAATGCCACTATCCTGTTTGAAGATTTAAATGCAATCACCCAGTAATGTATAGGTTGCATTTACAAAGTCAATTGAGGTTAACATTTAAAATTGTCTGAATTTCTACTGACATCTTGATTTTTGAAGGGAATGTGATAATATTTAGCGAATAAGAATATTTATGGTTATATCTTCGTTATTGATTTTAAAGAAGACTTAGCTGGCGCCTGATATATAAATGAAGAAGTACAAGCTTTATGCAATAAAAATGTTTTGAATGATTATTATTAATGACAAAGGAGAGATTGATATGGCAACTTATTTTGATGAACCTTCCCATACTTTTGGAGAATATTTATTAGTACCCGGGTATTCTTCGGCAGACTGTACCCCGACAAATGTAAGTCTGAAGACTCCCGTTGTAAAATACAAAAAAGGTGAGGAATCTTCCATTAATACGAATATTCCTCTGGTATCGGCAATCATGCAGTCTGTTTCGGACGATAAAATGGCAATTGCTCTGGCCAGAGAAGGCGGTATTTCGTTTATTTATTGTTCTCAGCCGATTGATACCCAGGCTCAGATGATTGCGCGGGTCAAAAACTATAAGGCAGGTTTTGTGACCAGCGATTCCAATATAACCCCGGACAGCACGCTGGCGAACATTTTGGCCCTGAAAGCCAAAACGGATCATTCCACAGTGGCGGTGACCTCAGACGGTACAGCTACGGGTAAGCTGCTGGGTCTTGTTACGACCAGAGATTACCGCGTCAGCAGAATGTCCAAAGATACGAAAGTCAAAGAATTCATGACAAAGTTTGAGGATCTGATCTGCGGAAGTGATCAGATCACCCTGAGTGAAGCCAACGATATTATTTGGGACCATAAGCTGAATGCTTTACCTTTGATCGATAAAGACCAAAACCTTAAGTATCTGGTCTTCCGCAAAGACTATGATTCCCATAAAGAATACGAAAGGGAACTTCTGGACGCCTCCAAAAGGTATATTGTCGGAGCAGGGATTAATACGAGGGACTATGAAGAACGAGTGCCTGCGCTGGTTAATGCCGGATCAGATGTTCTTTGCATTGATTCTTCCGAAGGCTTTTCGGAATGGCAGAAAAGGACGATCGATTTTATCCGCAAAAAATACGGTGAATCCGTAAAGGTTGGCGCCGGGAACGTCGTGGACCGCGAGGGATTCTTATTCCTGGCCGAAGCGGGGGCCGACTTTGTCAAAGTCGGCATTGGCGGCGGGTCGATCTGCATTACCCGCGAACAAAAAGGGATAGGCCGCGGACAGGCTACCGCGTTGATTGAAGTTGCCAATGCGCGCGATCAATATTTCAAGGAAACCGGAATTTATATCCCCGTCTGCTCGGATGGCGGTATCGTCCATGATTACCATATTACACTGGCGCTGGCGATGGGGGCCGATTTTATCATGCTTGGCCGGTATTTTTCACGTTTTGATGAGAGCCCGACGAACAAAGTCAATATCAATGGCAGCTACATGAAGGAATACTGGGGAGAAGGCTCTAACCGTGCCAGGAATTGGCAGCGCTACGATCTCGGCGGTGACGGCAAGCTTTCTTTTGAAGAAGGCGTTGACTCCTATGTGCCATACGCCGGCAGTTTAAAAGACAACGTAACCCTGAGCCTGAACAAAGTCCGTTCAACCATGAGCAACTGTGGGGTTTTGACGATTCCAGAACTGCACAAAAATGCCAAACTCACGCTCGTATCCGCAACAAGCATCGTGGAAGGCGGTTCACATGACGTCCTTCTGAAGGATAACAGCTATATAAAATAAAGTGTCTTCTGTCAATGGAGCGTAATCAGATCATTACCGAAGCAAATCGATAAAAATTCTTAAAAAATTGCCTTAAAAACAGTAATGTCGTTGACGATCATGCCAAAAAAGAATTATACTTAAATATGTTATTTGCAATTTCAAAGCTTGTCTTTCTTTAAAGGGCAAGCTTATTGGTTTGTTCGTCAATATTAGTCTATTGGTCTTGATCTGTTTTAGGAGGACGATTCATGGAACAAGTACTCTTAATGGGGAATGAGGCAATTGCCATGGGAGCTATCCGGGCCGGCGTTGCGGTTGTAACCGGCTATCCAGGCACGCCTTCCACTGAAATATTGGAAACAGTCGCCCGGAAGAATCCCGGGAATATTTATGTTGAATGGTCCGTCAATGAAAAATCCGCGCTGGAAGTTGCGGCTGGTGCAGCCTATGCTGGTCTCAGAACGATGGTCACCATGAAACAAGTTGGTCTTAATGTTGCCTCCGATCCATTAATGAGCCTCGCTTATATCGGGGTAGAGGGGGGAATGGTCATCGTTGTTGCCGATGATCCCGGACCTATTTCTTCCCAGACAGAGCAGGATACCCGTCATTTTGCTTCTTTTGCCAAACTGCCTGTCTTTGACCCATCTTCACCGGAAGAAGCTTATCAGATGATTGGCGATGCGTTTGCCTATTCGGAAGAATACAAGACCCCGGTCTTATTTCGTCCAACCACGCGTGTTTGTCATGGCAGCGCCTCTATCGTACTCGAACCCGCCCAGGCGGCTTCTTCGGCCGGCGCTTTTGTCAAAAATCCGAAATGGACGATTTTTCCTCGCCTTTCTTATGAAAAGCATCTGCAAATTGAAGCCAGACGTCCAATACTGGAAGCGGACTTTTCCTCCTATCCCTGCAATATATTAACCGGCAGCGGTAAAAAAGGTATTGCCACAGGCGGCATCAGTTATGCTTATACGTGTGAAGCGATCCAGGCGCTAAAGGAGTGCCGTCAACGCGAAAACGATGTTCAGAAGAATAGTTCGGATATTGACTATAAACTCTTCAAAGTTTCAACGCCGCATCCTTTTCCGGTAAGACTGGCCCTGGAATTCTTAAGCGGCCTCGATGAAGTACTGGTGATCGAAGAACTGGATCCAGTGATTGAAAAAGAATTGATTTTCCTGTGCGGCCAATACCATTTGCCTGTCAAAGTCTTCGGCAAACTGAGCGGCCATACCCCTCAGGCTGGGGAAAACAGCATTGAAATCGCGCGCAAGGCAATCACGAAATTCTTAAAGAAGCCTAATCAGGATGAAGACTGCCGTCTAAATCTCTCCACATTGAATGCTAAACATGAGGATATAAACAATAAAGAAGAATGCATAGCTGAAGAGGATCAACAGACTGTAGAAGTTATACAGCCTGAGCAGCCGGCTCTGCCGGTCCGGCCTTCGGTACTCTGTGCCGGCTGTCCGCACCGCGCTTCTTTTTACGCGGTGAAAAAAGCCATGAAAGGTAAGAAAGCGGTCTTTTCCGGTGACATCGGCTGCTATACACTTGGTAATGCAAGTCCGCTGGAGATGGTTGACACCTGCCTCTGCATGGGTGCAGGCATTACGATTGCCCAGGGACTGCACCGCGCTGAACCGGATACGGTTAATTTTGCATTTATCGGTGATTCAACCTTTTTTCATACAGGCATTGCCGGTGTGATTAATGCTGTTTACAATGAAACCGATATCGTATTGATCATTCTCGACAATTCGACAACGGCGATGACAGGTCATCAGCCACACCCGGGCACCGGGAAAACCATGATGGGAAATATCGCTGAAAAAATTAGTATTCCGGCTGTCCTTCAAGCCTTGGGTGTTAAACAGATTACGACATGCAATCCGCTCAACTTAAAACAAGCGGTCGCTGCCATCCAAGATGCTGCAGCGGTGCGTGGCGTTTCAGCGGTGATCTTTGAATATCCGTGCATTGCAATAGCCAAACCAGGGCCGCAATTCACAGTTGATCCCGGAAAATGCAGCGGCTGCAAGCGCTGTATCAAAGAATTGGGCTGTCCGGCCATTACCTGGAAAGTAGATAAGGCTGAAATTGATTCGGCTTTATGCTACGGTTGCTCACTCTGTACACAAGTCTGTTCTTTTGCTGCGATAGGAGGTGAGCCGGTATGAATATTATCTTAGCTGGGGTAGGCGGTCAGGGAATTGTCCTGGCTTCCAAAGTTATTGCCCAATCCGCGATGCAAAAAGGCTTAAAAGTTCGTACAGCGGAGACGATCGGCATGGCCCAGCGGGGTGGCTGCGTCGTCAGCCATGTAAGGATCGGTGAAAATATTCACGCTCCGCTGGTAGCATTGAAGACAGCTGATCTGGTGCTAGGCTTTGAACCCGCGGAAGCTGTACGGGCGCTTCCTTTTTTAAAGCCGCAAGGGACCGTCATTGTCAGTCAAAAAGCGATTAAACCGGTCACAGCTTCACTCTCGGCTGAAGGTTATGAGGGGAAGACGATGCTGGACTATCTGCAAAACAGTGTCAGCCGGTTCTATATTGTGGATAGCGATGCAGTCTGTTCTGTCTGCGGCTCACCAAAAGTCTTAAACACTGCCTTACTCGGTGCAGCAGCAGGCAGCGGTGTACTTGGCTTTACACTTACGGACATGGAAACTGCTCTGGAAAGCGTATTGCCGGCTAAACTGCTGGACATGAACATTCAGGCCCTTCGGGCCGGTGCCCAAAACATAGAAGAGGGGAATATTTGTGTATGAAACGGATGAATGAAACCCAGTTTGCAGCGATTAGAAAAAATCTGACCAAACTCTGCAGTCTCGACGGTTTTTACAGCAAGAAATTTGCAGGGTACGAACTACTTCAGAGCATGCAAAGCCAGGAAGATTTTGAAAAACTACCGTTTACCAATAAAGATGATCTGAGAGAAGCTTATCCACTTGGCCTGCAGGCTGTTCCCGACAGTGAGATTGTCCGGATTCATTCCTCTTCCGGAACCACCGGCACCCCGGTCATTATTCCGTATACAAGGCAGGATGTCGAAGACTGGGCCATCATGTTTAAACGCTGCTATGAAACAGCCGGTTTGACCAACCTGGACCGGGTCCATATTACGCCGGGCTACGGCTTATGGACAGCAGGCATCGGCTTTCAGAACGGAGCTGAGCTTTTAGGGGCCATGGTTATTCCGATGGGCCCTGGCAATACCGATAAACAAATTCAAATGATGATTGATTTAAAAAGTACCGTTTTGTGCGCGACTTCATCCTATGCCTTGCTCCTGGCTGAAGAGATCTCCAAAAGGGGAGTCAAGGACAAAATCCACCTGCGCAAAGGTGTCATCGGTTCGGAACGCTGGGGCGAAAAAATGCGCCGACGCATCGCCGGTGAACTGGGCGTTCAATTATACGATATCTATGGCTTGACTGAGATTTACGGACCGGGCATTGCGATGAGCTGCGATTACGAATGCGGCATGCATTATTGGGATGATTATCTGTACTTTGAGATTATCGACCCGCATACCGGCCAGCAGGTACCGGAAGGCGAAATTGGGGAACTGGTGATCACGACCTTAAAGAAGGAAGGTGCTCCGCTGATTCGCTACCGCACCCATGATTTAACCCGTTTCCTGCCAGGAGAATGTGCCTGCGGTCTGGCTCACCCCAGAATCGATACCATTATCGGCCGTACCGATGATATGGTCAAAGTCAAGGGTGTGAATATTTTCCCGGGTCAGATTGACGAGCTTCTGCGCGAAGTAGAAGGTGCCAGCAGTGAATACCAGGTCATGATTGACCATTTAAGCGGCAAAGATATTATGACGCTGTTCTTTGAGACCGAAAACAATGCAGATAAAAAGCAGCTCGAACAAGACGTCAAACAGCATTGTAAAGCAAAAATTGGGATTTCCGTCGTCCCGAAAGCCGTAGCTATCGGGGAACTTCCCCGGAGCGAAAAGAAATCGACCCGCATCTTTGATAACCGCTATTAATTTTGCATTTTAAATTTACAGTTTTATATAAGTCAATTTATTTCATCACAAACAAATATTGTCATGGTAGAACGGGAGGAGATTAAACAATGCCCATTACTGAATTGTTGGTACGCAACGCAGCGTTGTACGGACAGGAGAAATGTCTGACCGAGATTAATCTGGATCTTCAGGAAAGCCATAAAATCACCTGGAGAGAGTATGAACTGATCGAAAATAATCCGGCAGGGGAATACCGGCTGGAAATGACCTGGCGGGTTTTTGACGAGAAAGCGAACCGTATGGCGAATCTGCTTCTGAAAAGAGGCATTAAGAAAGGCGATAAAGTCGCCATTTTATTAATGAATTGCCTGGAATGGCTGCCGATTTACTTCGGTATCTTAAAATCCGGCGCCGTTGCAGTCCCTTTAAATTTTCGCTACACAGCTGAAGAAATCAAATACTGCCTGGAATTGTCCGATACAATTGCGTTGATCTTTGGACCGGAATTTATTGGCCGTGTGGAAACGATTTACGATCAGATCCCTAAAGTCAAAACGCTTTTATTTGCGGGTGAAAACCGTCCGTCCTTCGCAGAGAATTACGACCGGCTGGCAGCGAACAGTTCCTCGGAGGTGCCGCAAGTTGTACTGTCTGACGATGATGATGCGGCCGTCTACTTTTCTTCCGGGACGACCGGCTTCCCGAAAGCCATCCTCCATACACACCGGAGCTTAATGTCGGCCTGTTATACGGAACAAAACCATCATGGACAGACCCGTGACGACAATTTCCTGTGCATACCGCCGCTTTATCACACCGGTGCCAAAATGCACTGGTTCGGCAGCCTGCTCTCAGGCAGCAAAGCTGTCCTGCTGCGCGGCGTCAAACCGGAGTGGATTCTGAAGACGATCAGCGAGGAAAAAATCACCATCGCCTGGCTTCTCGTTCCATGGGCCCAGGATATCCTGGATGCGATTGAGAGCGGCAAAGTTAAGCTGGAGGATTATGAGCTCTCTCAATGGCGCCTGATGCATATAGGGGCCCAGCCGGTACCTCCCAGCCTGATCCGCCGCTGGAAAAACTATTTTCCAAATCATCTGTACGATACGAATTACGGCCTGAGTGAGTCCATCGGACCGGGCTGTGTGCATCTTGGCCTAGAGAACATCCATAAAGTGGGCGCGATTGGGGTACCCGGTTATCAGTGGGAAGTTCAAATTACTGACGAAAACGGCTGTCCGGTCCAACAGGGTCAGGTAGGGGAACTGAGGGTCAAAGGTCCGGGTGTCATGAAATGCTACTACAACGACCCTGAAGCCACGGCTGTAGCCCTGAAAGACGGCTGGTTGCTGACCGGTGATGTGGCCAGGATGGATGAGGCCGGCTTTATATATTTGGTCGATAGGAAAAAAGATGTGATCATCAGCGGCGGCGAAAATATTTATCCGGTTCAGATCGAAGACTTCCTGCGTGCACATACGTCGATTAAGGATGTCGCAGTGATTGGTCTGCCTGATCCGCGCCTGGGTGAGATTACCGCAGCAATCATCGAACTCAAACCGGGAAGTATCTGCACAGAAGAAGATATCAGCGTTTTCTGTGCACCAATGCCCCGCTATAAACGTCCGCGCCGGATTATCTTCGACAAGGTCCCGCGCAATCCAACCGGTAAGATTGAGAAACCGCGTTTAAGGGAAAAATACGGGGCAGCCACCCTGATTGCCGCCCAGACAGAAAACAGTCTATAGTCAATGAGATGAAAAAATCCATTGATAAAAGTAATCATAGCAAAAGGAATCATCCATGAAATAAAACGAGGGGATTAAAGTGTTGAATGATTGTGTACTCAATTTTCTCGTGAAAGATTTTCAGGAGAAAACAGCCGAACTGGCTCAAACCGCCATGGGTATCCTGAAAGCGGACACGGTGATCCGGGGCGGCCGCATCATCAATGTAAATACTTGTGAAATCGAAGAAAACAAGGACGTCGCGATCAAACACGGCCGGATTGTCCTAGTCGGTAATGCCGCGCCTGCTATCGGGGAACAGACGAAGATCATCGATGCCTCGGGCTATACGCTGGCACCGGGTTTTCTGGACGGACATCTGCATGTCGAGAGCAGCATGGTCACGCTGAGGGAATTCACCAGAGCTGTCCTGCCGCAGGGAACGACGTGCATTGTGATGGACCCGCATGAGATTGCCAATGTCTTCGGTCTGGAAGGCGTTAAGATGATGGTCGAAGAAGGACAGGCCATGCCACTTAAAGTATTTGCAACAATGCCGTCCTGTGTACCTGCTGCTCCGGGTTTTGAAGATGCCGGAGCGATCATCGGCCCGGCTGAAATCGAAGAAGCCTTGCAGGACAGCAGGATCATCGGGCTCGGGGAAATGATGAATTATCCGGCAGTCATCTCTGGTGATGCGCAGGTTCATGCCGAATTAAAGGTAACGCTGAACGCCGGCAAGCCGGTTACCGGGCATTACGCTTCTGCTGATCTCGAAAAAGGATTGCAGGCTTATGCAGCAGCCGGGATCCTGTCCTGCCATGAAAGTACGACCAGGGAGGATGCCCTGGCCCGGATGCGTCTCGGTATGTATGCCAAACTGCGGGAAGGCTCAGCCTGGCAGGACGTTAAGGAAACCGTCCGGGCCATTACTGAAAACAAAGTAGATTCCCGGTATGCCGTGCTGGTGACGGACGATGTGCATCCGCATACCCTTTTGGCCAAAGGACACCTCAACCATGTGATCCGCCAGGCGATTCGCCAGGGTGTCAATCCGGTTACGGCGATTCAAATGGCAACCATTAATCCTGCTCAGTGTTTCGGGCTTGACCGGCATCTCGGGAGTATCTCACCTGGCAGATGTGCAGATATTGTTTTTCTGCGTGACCTCGCGGAAGTCACCGTAGAAAAAGTAATGATAGACGGGGAAATCATAGCAGAACAAGGACGGATGCTGGCTGAAATTTCGTCCGTCAGCTATCCGGAGAAGTTCCGCAGTTCCGTTCATCTGTCCCATAAACTGAAATCCGGAGACTTCATCATCAAAGCTCCGGAAGGAAGAACGACGGTCAGGGCGCACGTCATCGAGATCAAAGAAGCCCAGGCCGGAACCCTTCATCGCGTGATCGAGATGGGAACAGCGCAAGGGCAGGTATGTCCTGACATTACAGCCGATATTGCCAAGGTTATGGTCCTGGAAAGGCACGGCGGCCCGGGAAATTACGGCCTCGGGTATGTCAAGGGTTTCCAGATGAAGAGCGGGGCAGTCGCATCAACAGTGGCTCATGACGGTCATAATCTGATCATCATCGGTGTAAATGACGCGGATATGGCGCTTGCCGGCAATACACTGGCAGACCTTGGCGGCGGTATGGCCACTGTGAGGGATGGGAAAGTGCTGGCCATACTGCCACTGCCGATCGCCGGCTTAATGTCGGACAGACCGGTCGAGGAAGTGGCCGGAATGGTGACTCAGCTTGATAAAGCCTGGAAAGAGCTTGGATGCAGTTTGGCCTCGCCATTTATGACCATGGCGCTCTTAAGTCTGCCTGTTATCCCGGAACTGCGCCTGACGAACCGTGGACTGATTGATTGTCTGAACTTTTCATTCCTGTCTTTGCTCGAATGATACGCTCCAATGATACGACTTCACTTTTCAAAGTCAATGATGAAATCCAATAAGCGCCGTTGTTTATTATCCTGGCCGAGCAAGGCCAGTTTTACATGATCCGGTAGGGAAAGGCCATGGAGCACCTGCTCCATGCTTTTGTTCAGCAGAATGTCAATGGAAGAAAACATCCCAGTAAAAAAGAATTCAGAACTGCTCGTTTTATCTCCCAGTTCTGAAGCTAAAAGTTCCATTAGTTTTCCTCGGATAAGTGACAATTTGATCAGTTCCGCGTTTTCGATATTTTGCAGATCTTTCAGCATGATGATTGAGCTCCAGCGGTACAGTTCTTTTAAGCCAAGGTGGGCGAGCGCCTGTGGGATAGAATTGATTTTATTTTTTGTCCCAAGATATGTGGAGTTGGCAAGTTTAAAAATTTTATAGGTCAGGCCGAGATCACTTTGAACAATATTGCCAATCACCGTATAGTTCGGTTCAGGCATTTTGAGTTCCTGAATGATTTTCAATATATTGCTGTTCAGTGATACAATCTCTTTAGAATTAATGATCGAAGGTTTGCTGAAAAAATAACCTTGAAAATAATCATATCCCATTTCATAAGCGCGCTGAAATTCTTCCCGCGTTTCAATTTTCTCAGCGACAAACCTCACTTTCATGTGATATTGCTTTATCAGCTTGCGCTGAAGATCAAGTGTATGCTGCCGTAAAAGATGGTTGACACATCGTTATTCCTTCTATATAATACATTTCGGAGTATTTTTACGGACATCAAGATTTCATTTACATCATTGTTTTACTGAATTCTGAAATATTGAAGTAACACTCCCTGAAGTATTGGAGCATGTGAGAAGGAGGTGTTTTTTTTATGCGTTTTTGTCATGAACTTAAAAAGCTGGCGAAGGCTTTTGAAGCGGATCAATTTGCGGCCGTCAAAAAAGATGTACTCGTCGTCCTTGAAAATATATATGGTGAAACCTCCAGAGAGTATAAAGTTGTCAAACAGACATCTTCCCCTGCAACCATTATCAAGGTTTTGAACCATATCGCTGAAAGATCAGATGATCTGTCCTTTCATGCGCTTGCTGCAAATATGTAATTTAAATCCATGGCGCGGACTACGGCCTCCTTTCTGCAAGGGGGTCGTATTTGTTTAGCTTGCTGCTGTGCATTTAACGTTAATAAGGTACTTGAAAGAATAAAGGAATTGATTCCTGATCTGCAGAAATAATACTAAATAGAATAAAAAACAACTTACTAACTCCAGACTAAGTCAACGTAATGGATGGACAGCGTCAAGCGGAGCATGGATTGCGAAGCGCGGGATTTTGTGTCAGGATGACACAACGACCGAAAGCGGCCATCCATTACGTTGACGAGCCCGAGTAAATCTAAAAAATTTATAATATTCCTTTTATACATACTCCTGATAAAGAAAGAGATGACCGCATGCACCAGGTTTCTTTTGACCAATATCCGTTAAGTCCGGAAATATTAAAAGCCCTTCAGCTGCTGAACTATGACAAGCCTACGAACGTCCAGAAACAGGTCATCCCATTGTTTCTGGCGCAAAAAGATGTGATTGTTAAATCTCAGACCGGCAGCGGCAAGACGGCCGCTTTTGCTATTCCGCTTTGCCAGATGGTGGATTGGGAAGAAAATAAACCCCAGGCCCTGATCATCACGCCAACGAGAGAACTGGCCATCCAGGTCAAAGAGGATCTGTTTCATATCGGCCGTTTTAAAAGACTAAAAATTGCTGCGGTATACGGCAAATCTCCTTTCTATTATCAGGAGAAAGAGCTGAAGCAAAAAACGCATATTGTGGTGGGAACGCCTGGCCGGCTGATCGATCATTTTCAGAAAGGGACGCTGGATACTTCTTGTATCAAATACCTGGTTATTGACGAAGCGGATGAACTGATGAATATGGGCTTTCTGGAACAGACGGAAACCATCCTTGGCAGCTTGTCTGCCGACCGCGTAACAGCCCTGCTGTCGGCCACGATGCCTTCTGATGTCAGAACACTGTGTGATCATTATTTGCGCGAGCCAGTCTATGTAGAAACGCAAGAAGAAACATCCGCTGCGGAAAGAATCTCCCAGGAAAGATACCTCATTGCCAGACAGGATAAAATAAAGCTTCTTAAAGATCTTTCAGTCACTGAGAATCCCGATAGCTGTCTGATTTTCTGCAATACCAAACATCAGGTGGATGAGGTCTATGCGGAATTGAAATTGCTCGATTATCCCTGCGCCAAAATTCATGGCGGTATGGAACAAGGGCACCGCCTGAGTGTCATGGATGATTTTAAACGGGGTTATTTTCGGTACCTGATTGCAACAGATGTGGCAGCCCGGGGGATTGATATCGAAGATATTTCACTCGTCATTAACTTTGATCTGCCGCAGGAAAAGGAAAGCTATGTACACCGGATTGGCAGAACAGGGCGTTTGAATAAAAACGGCAAAGCAATCTCTTTTGTTACCAAAGAAGATGACATTTACCTGCAGGATATACAGAAATATGTTGGACAGGAGATCCCACTGAAACAAAGACCTTCTCAGGATACTGTCCGCAATGCCGAAGCCGTCTTTCAGGAGAAAATAACCGTTTTGCCGGATAATAAAGCCATGAAAGGCACCCGGATCAATTTGGAAATCATGAAGCTCCAGATCAATGCCGGAAAGAAATCCAAGATCCGGCCGGCGGATATTGTGGGCGCACTGACGAATATTGCGGGTATGACTGCGGCTGACATCGGGATTATCAATATTTTGGATGAATTGAGTTATGTGGAAATCCTGAACTTTAAAGGGTCACTTGTCCTTGAAGCCTTGCAAACAACGCCGCTCAAAGGTAAACTGCGGAAAGTAAGAAAAGTGAATCGCTGAATGCTCAAATGTCATAATAAAACTGTATTTATTGAAATAAACCGAAATAATTAATTGTAGAAAAGACGAATTCTGAAGGATTTTGGAGCTTCTTTAGCGAAAATACAAGATATAAATACTCCAGGGAAGAGGAGACAGACGATGCAGGATGATAAAGGAATTTTGCTGGAATCCGGAACCAATGAGTTTGAAATTATCGAGTTTACCGTAGACGGGAAATTCTATGGGATTAACGTCGCCAAAGTAAGGGAAATTATCAACAATGTCAAGGTGACACACCTGGTAGGTTCACATCCATATATAGAGGGACTATTTACTTTACGGAATAAGATCATTCCGCTTGTTGATCTGACGCGATGCCTAACCGGCGTTAAGCAGGTCACAGATAACCAGCAGATCATTGTTTGTGAAATCAATGGTGAAATGATCAGCTTCAGAGTTGATGAAGTCACGAGGATCTACCGCGTATCCTGGACCCAGATGGAACCTTTGTCGGATATTGCCGGTTCGGACTTTGCAGTCGGTGTCGTTAAGCTGGAAGAAAAAATCATCGTTCTGATCGATTTCGAAAAGATTATTTCTGAGATTGATCCGACCATGAACAAAAGATTATCAACGATACCCGCGGTAGCTGAAGAAATGGACGGCCTCAGAAAGACAAAAACAATATTAATCGCAGAGGATTCCCGCGTTCTTCGGGAACTACTAATCAGAACACTTAGCGCTGCAGGTTATCATGTGATTCCCAACGATAATGGTCTGGAAGCATGGGATAGTCTGAACAAAATGATTGCTGACGGCAGTTCGATCGAGGATAAAGTGCAGCTGGTCATTACAGACATTGAAATGCCCCAAATGGATGGTCATCATCTGATCAAAAAAATAAAAGAGGATGACAAACTTAAAGAGCTGCCCGTCATTATCTTCTCCTCGATGATCAGTGAAGAGCTAAAAAGGAAAGGGCAGTCGCTCGGCGCCTATGCCCAAATCACGAAGCCAGAAATCGAACAATTGATCGTGTTAGTTGATAAAATACTGCTTTCTTAACAACAAAAGATGCATGTCTACGGAATGATTACATTCCATTAATAGAATGAACACGCATGATTTAAATTAGAAGTGGTGCTTCCTGGTGAACTTTTCGTCCGCCGGGAAGCACCACTAAATATTAGACATATGATTTATTCTTCACTGCATTTTTGATCTTTGACTTTATTCACGATCTCGGGAACCATATCGATTAGTTTTTCGAGCCCTCCTGATTTTTCAATTGGCAGCAGTTCGACCTGATCGCCTCTGATAACCAGAACTGCTGTTGGCGAAATACGGCCGCCACTACAGGCACCGCCACCCAAGCCTTGGTTGTTTTTCTGTTCAATGCCGCTTCCGCCGCTCGTACCCAGACCAAATGTAAAATCGATGAATGGAACAAGAATGATTTCTCCGACCTGCATAGGTTCGCCGACGACGGTCTTGGTCTTCAGAAAGCTTTCCAGTTTTTCAAAGATGTTGGTGATATTTTCGCCAATGTTAAAACTATCCGACATAGGGGGATCCTCCTTTAAATTTGATTTTTAAGTTCGTTAACATGATATTGCGAATTGGTTTCGTGACCAGAAGCCCGATGATTACAGAGAGCAGATAGGGCAGCCAGATCCTTCCGCCAATGAAAAACCTTCCTTCCAGCATTTCCTGACCAAATACAAGTTCGACAGCAATATCAAATCTGTCATACCAAAGGTATCCCTGAGTCAGCAGTACCAACAGGAAACCGGTATACATTGGATCAGAAAAGCCTATTTTGACGTTTACGATCAGCTGATCCGGCAGGATATGCCTGGCGATTTTCCTCAGGGATGCCAGGATTTTTTTCAAAACATCGGTCCGCAGGAATTGACGAATACCAAATTCATTTTGATGTTTTTTTTGGAAGATATTAAGTCTTTCACAGAATCAGCGTGCAGATCTTTTTTGGCATTGTTCTTGGACGCTGTTCCGGACTTCTGTTGATCTTCTTTCTTAGAGTCTGGCCGTTCCTGGAATTTTTTAGTCAGACCCAGAATCATCAACGTCGTTTCAGCCTTACGTTTAGGATATTTGACAAACTCCATCCTGATTCCGCCAAAGAGCCAGGAAACGGACCCCTTCATTTGAGAATGGCCAAGATTCTCTGCAGCAGCCTGATAATGGTAAGGTATAAAGATCATAGCTGCCAGAATCATCACGAGACCCAGCAACATATAGCCAAGGATTGTTAACAAGAACATAGCACCTGACCATCCCTTTTCATATTCACACTTATTAATACACATGAAATAATAAAAAGTTTCAGCTTTCAACAGAAAAGTTGACATTCTTTATCTCAAAGTACCGGTTAATTTTATGCTATACTGAGTATTATGGAAAATTAAGCTAAACTTTTTTTCAATGTTACATGCATTTTAGAGCTAACATGGTACTTGATGTCTGTAAGATTCACATGCAAAAAAAATTATATGGAAAGAAGATCCTATGGAAAGAATACTGATTATTGCTGAAAAACCGGCTCAGGCCCGGGAATATGCTGCAGCCCTGGGGGTAAAAGGTAAAGGACAAGGCTGGCTCGAAAATGACCAGTATGTGATAACCTGGTGTATCGGTCATCTTCTGGAGCTGGAAAGGCCGGAAGGCTATATGGATCTGGAACACGTCGGGAAACGCTGGAGTCTGAAACGTCTGCCCGTTCTGCCAGCTGTCGATTCGTTTCGGCGTACAATCAAATCCCAAACGCGCCAACAATTTCAAGTTTTACAAAAATGGCTGAAATCTTCTGAAATCACACAGGTTATTTGCGGAACGGACGCCGACAGGGAAGGGCAGCTTCTCTTTCAGGAAGTCTGGGATTTGGTGGGATGTACAAAACCGCTCTCCCGGCTCTGGATTTCTTCGCTGACGCGAGAGGCTATCTTGGAAGGCATGAATCAGTTAAGACCGGGTCAGGCCGTGGAAGGTCTGTCAGCCGCAGGCAACGGCAGAGCCTTTGCGGACTGGGACTTTGGGATGAATCTGACCGAAGGCTTCACCTCTTTATTTGGCAGCTTCGATACAGTCCGCAAAAAGCCGAATGTGGTTTCCATCGGCAGAGTACAAACCCCGACATTGGCGCTGATTGTCCGCAGAGAGTGGGAAATTGAGCAATTTGTTGCTGAAACCTATTTTGAAATCAGTGCAGCCTTCTCTGCGGAGCAGGGACAATACACCGGACGCTGGTTTGATCCGGCTCAGGAAAACAGACGCCTGACCGACAGGGAAACTGCCGAACACATTGCTGCGAGAACACAGGGGCAGCCAGGGAAAATCATCCGGGCTGAACAAAAAAAGGTTTCCGAAGCTCCGCCCTTGCTTTTCGATTTGACAAGCCTGACTGTCACAGCTTCCAGACGATTCGGATTTAGTGCCGAAAAGGTCCTGGAACTAGCCCAGTCTCTTTATGATAAAAAGGCCATTACCTACCCACGTACGGATTGTGCTTATTTACCCGCGGATATGATTCCAAAGCTGCCAGCCCATTTGAAAGCCCTGCGTCAGGAGCCTTATCAGGAAAATGTAGATGAAGCAATGACCTATAGTGTGCCTCAAAACAAACGGGTCATCAACACAATTACGGCTCACCATGCGATCATTCCAACGACAGAAACTGTTCATTTGAATAAGCTGCCGGAAGCCGAACGTCAACTTTTTGACCTGATCGCACGGCGTTTTCTGGCTGTCTGGTTTCCTCCTGCCTGGTATCAGCAGACGGAAATCGTTACGGAAGCGGCCCAGGAACATTTTCGCTCCAAAGGCAGGATTCTGCTCAGCTCAGGCTGGAAAATGGTCTATGATTTCGAAGACGCTCAGGATCCTCAGGCTGAAAGCAGCGGAACAACAGGAAAGACCAGGAGAAAAAATAAGAATCGCGAGAACCAGCAAGAAGAGAACACAGAACTTCCGGCGGTCAGTCAGGGTGACTCTGTTCAGACGACCGAAGTCCGGATCGACGAAAAGAGTACCAAACCCCCGAAACGTTTTACCCAGGGAGACCTGCTTAAAGCGATGGAGAGTGCGGGCAAACAAATTGAAGACGATGTTCTGCGCCAGCAGCTGAAAGGGAAGGGCCTCGGGACAGTGGCTACCCGGCCTGCGATCATTGAAAATCTGCTTCAGCGTGGCTATATCAGACAGGAGCAAAAAACGCTGCGGCCGACAGAAAAGGGAACCCAGCTGATTTCATTAATTCAAAACAGGCTTCCGCATGCCGCCCTGCTGATCAGCGCTGAAATGACCGGTCAGCTGGAATATGACCTGGCGCAGGTTGAAAAAGGCGAACTGGCGCTGGAAAAATACATGTCTGAGGTCGAAGAAGCGGTGATACGAATCATTAATGAACTTCGGGCCTATGAACAAAAATATGGCAAAACGCCGTTGGCCCAGGCTCCGGCCAGGTCAGCCAGATCTGCCGAATCTGCGAAATCTTCCAAGAAAGTTCACACATCTTCGGAAGATCAATCAGATCAAACAGACAAGTCGGCTAAAAAAACAAAGGGCGCCAAAGAAGAAAATGGTTCTTCGGCAGCCCGGGAAAGCGGACCTGAAAAACTGGGGCCCTGTCCGCGGTGCGGGGAAGGTGTCATTGAAGGCAATAAAGGTTACGGCTGCTCCAACTGGAAAAGCGGCTGTGGATTTGTGGTCTGGAAAACACCGATTTGCGGTAAGACACTTAGCCAGGCCCAGATGAAAAGCCTGCTGAAGAAAGGTAAAACACCCTTGATCAAAGGATTCAAATCCAAAAGCGGGAAATCTTTCAACGCCTGTCTGGTCTGGGAGGATGCCGCTAATGGAAAACTTAAATTCGCGTTTAATCATGATTGACAGGCCGTTTCTTTATAAAAAAATCCTTATACAATTATGCTATAATGATACATAGGATCTTAAACCGGAGGAATATGCATGAAATCGTTGGTTCTGGCTGAAAAGCCGAGTGTGGCCCGGGAAATTGCCCGGGTTCTTAAATGCAATATCAAAAACAAGGGTTTTATCGAAGGGCCACAATACGTCGTTACTTGGGCTTTGGGACACCTGGTCACGTTAGCAGAACCGGAGGATTATGACCAGAAATATAAAGAATGGCGAATGGAAGATCTGCCAATGCTTCCGGAACAGTTAAAGCTCAAGGTGATCCGTCAGACTTCCCAGCAATATCAGACGGTAAGCAAACTGATGAAACGAAACGATATCAACGAACTAATTATAGCCACCGATGCCGGACGAGAGGGCGAACTGGTCGCGCGCTGGATCATGAGACTGAGCAACTGGAAGAAACCTTTCAAACGTCTCTGGATTTCTTCCCAGACCGATGCCGCCATCCTGGAAGGCTTCGCGAGATTAAAGCCCGGACCCGAATATAATGATCTTTACGATGCCGCTGTTTGCAGAGCCGAAGCGGATTGGCTGATCGGCCTGAATGTGACCAGGGCTTTAACCTGTAAGTATAATGCCCAGCTGAATTCAGGAAGAGTACAGACCCCAACACTTGCCATGATCGTTCAGCGGGAGGATGAGATCAGAAAGTTTGTTCCCGTTGATTACTGGACAATCCGAGCGGACTTCGGCGACTTTTTTGCTGACTGGCGTGGCAAAGACGGCAGCCGGATTTATGATTACCAGCAGGTTGAAGCCCTGCTGGGCAAGCTGGAGAAGCAATCTGCAAGAATTATGCAGGTCAAGCGCGAGAGTAAAAGCGAACCAGCCCCACTGGCTTATGACCTTACTGAACTGCAGCGTGATGCGAATCGCAAACTAAGCTTTTCCGCCCAGAAAACTTCCAGTACGCTGCAGAATTTATACGAACGGCATAAACTGGTTACCTACCCGCGTACAGATTCGCGCTATCTCTCCGCCGATATTGTACCGACTCTGCCGTCCAGGCTCAAAGGTCTGGCTGCAGGGCCTTATGCCGAAACGGCCAAAAAGCTGTTGGCACAGCCTTACAAGCCGACGAAACGACTGGTGGACGACAGTAAAGTAACGGATCATCATGCGATTATTCCGACTGAGCAGCCTTTGAAGCTCGGGGATCTGACCCATGATGAAAAATCTTTGTATGACCTGATCGTACGACGTTTTCTGGCCGTCCTCTCTCCGCCGTACCGCTATGACCAACTGACGGTTATTGCCGGTATTAATGGCGAAATGTTTTATGCAACGGGAAAAGTGATGAAAGACCAGGGCTGGCGCTCTATCACTTCCCATCAGACGGAATCAGAAGAAAGCAGGGAGGATGCTTTGCCTGAACAAACGCTCGGGAAACTGGAGCAGAGCGAGGAACGGATGCTAAAAAACCTGAAGCCCCAAAAAGGGAAGACGAAACCACCGGCACGCTATACAGAAGCCACCCTACTCACTGCAATGGAAAATCCGGGGAAATTCATTGAAGATGAGGAGCTCCGGGAAACGATGAAGGGGAGCGGTCTCGGTACTCCGGCTACAAGAGCGGAAATTATTGAAAAACTGCTGCATACCAGTTATATTGAACGCAGCGGGAAAGAATTGGTGCCTACATCCAAAGGCCGTCAGCTGATCAGCCTTGTGGCTCCTGAGCTTCGGAGTCCTGAGCTGACTGCCCAGTGGGAACAAGCTTTAACAGACATTGCTAAAGGGAACGGAAGCAAGACTGAATTCATTAAAGGGATCAGGACTAAAGCCAGTGAACTGGTTCACAGTGTCGCCTCGGACAGCGCCACATACCATGCTGACAATATGACGAAAACCAGGTGTCCGGTCTGCAAAAAATACATGCTGCTGGTCAACGGTAAACGCGGCAAAATGCTGGTTTGTCAGGACCGGGCCTGCGGCCACCGTCAGCCGGAAAAAGAACGGGACACCGGCTTTACCAGTTCCAAGAGAGCAAGCCAGGTTAACCAAAAACTGATTGCCCAATACAGTGACCATCAAAATATTGGCAGTAATCTTGGTGATTTGCTTAAAGAGGCTCTGAATAAACAGAACAAAGATTAATAAATAAAAAGGAAAGAATAGGAGAATGCATATGGAAAATGATAAAAAGATTGCCGTGCTAATTGACGCAGACAATGTCTCAGAAAAATATATCAAATACATCTTCGATGAAATTGCGAATCATGGCACCCCAACCTATAAACGGATCTACGGAGACTGGACAAAGCCGAACCTCGCATCCTGGAAAACAGTGCTTCTAAACTATTCGATCACACCGATACAGCAATACAGCTACACAACAGGAAAGAATGCTACCGACGCTGCCTTGATCATTGATGCGATGGACATTTTATATTCCAAAAGCGTTGATGGCTTTTGCATCGTCTCCAGCGACAGTGATTTTACCAAACTAGCCTCCAGACTCAGGGAAGCCGGCATGTATGTAATGGGTATGGGCGAGAAGAAAACGCCGCAGCCGTTTATCGCTGCCTGTGAAAAGTTCAAATACCTTGAGGTTCTAGGTGTCATTCCGGCAAGTCCCTATGAGACAAACGAACAGGTTAAAACGCGGGTGCAGGGGACACCTCAGGAAGGAATGGCCAGCATTGATGAACTTATTGAAGCAATCAAAATTATCGTCACTGAAAGTTCCGATGAAGATGGCTGGGCATTTTTAGGTGAAGTCGGCATCAAGCTGAATAAGCGCTATCCTGATTTTGATACCAGAAACTACGGCCACGTTAAGCTGACACCGCTGATTGCTTCCTTAAAACAATTTGAGATTCAATCCCGCAGAACCAGCAATCCCAACATCAGCCATAAATATATCCGTAACAAAGCTGAGGCTGAAACAGGCAATAAAAAAACACGAACGCCCGAAGCAATCGTGTCTCCTGAAGACTATCGCGTTAAACCGAATGTCCGCTCCCGCATGAAGTCCATCAAACGTTAACTTGAATATTTTTTCTCCCGATACATGCGTAGATCAGCTGTTTTCAAAAGTTCGTCAGGGGTCATTCCATCCTCCGGACATATACTAATCCCAAACGACATTCCAACCCTGCAAATCTTATTGTTTATCATGATGGGTTTGACAAGTTTTTCCTGCATTCTCTGCATAATTCCGTCAAGCTCTGTCATATCCTGCAATCTGGAAAACAATAGAACAAATTCATCGCCGCCCAGACGCGCTATCACATCCTGCCGTCTGACCACCCCGGCCAGGAGCGACGAAACCTTCATCAGCATTTGGTCACCGATGTCGTGGCCAAAGGTATCATTAATGACCTTAAACCCATCTAAATCAATAAATACCAACGCAAATTGCTGATCATGCTTATGGTATTTCTCAATGGCCTTCTCCAATTTATTGTAGAACATCCTGCGGTTCGGAAGATTGGTCAGTTTATCGTAATTGGCCATCTTTTCCAGTTCTTTGGACATAGCTTTGTATCCTGTAATATCATGAAGATTGCCAACAACGCCGACAATTCCGTCAAGCTCGGTTTCGGCCACAGAGAATGATGCTATAATGCTGATAACTTTACCCGTCGAATCAACCATATCAAACTCAATATTGCGCAAAAACTTGTTTTTGAACAAAAAATCTGTTCTTTGCAGGTTATACTTTTGGGCTTTAAAAAAATCTGAGAATCTCCGGCCGAGCATTTCACTGGCATCATATTTCAGCAGGTCAAATGTGGCCTGGTTGCATTTACGGATAATTCCTTTATTATCAAGCAGAACGATCGGATCCATCACTGTTTCCAAAATAATGTCTGGAGTCACCGCTATATTCACATCCATCAGTTTATACCTTCTGATCATAAAGATGCCGCCAAATCCCCAGAAGATCGAGAAAAAATGAAATAAAGGCGGAATAAACGGAGTGATCAAAGGGAGGATAAAATCAGTGCCGATCCCGATCAGCATCATGACGCCCGCCAGAATCGAAATACTTTTGGCTTGTTTAATGAACCTCGGTCTTTGACTGTTTTTGCCCCATCTTAAGGTGAAAAAAAGTGAAACTCCGATGTAAACGACAAGCATAAGCCAATACAGCCAGAACCAGACTGAGCCCGTATTGAGTTCATACGTCCAGCCCAGGCCACTTGTACTCTGAACAAAGACTTTCGCCACCAGCGATTCATTTGTCAACAGTGTTTTTAACAGTAAAATTGTCGGCAGGCCATACAAGGGGATATACCAGTGGATACCATGAATATTTTTTGTTTTTTCCGATAGAACCAGGAAAAAGTGAGTAGCCAGCGGACAGAACATCACCCAACCAATAGCCGCGATCCGATGCCAGAATAAAGCACTCTCGGGACTTGGGGCTAGATAAAGGAATGAATAAATGAACGACCAGTATGCAAAACAGAAATTCAGAGAGGCTGACAATCTGTTTAAGGTTTCCTTATGATTCAATTTTAAAATGTAGAGACCAAATAAGACAAAAGTATACGCGACAATCATTGATATATAAGACATGGCCATCATAAATCTCACCTGCGCTCTCACCTGGATGTAACGATTCGACTATTTTCAGGATATTTCAACATTATACTACTGTCAAGTAGATTTTAATTTTCCTGAATATATTAAAAAACACGATTGTCTGAATGCAATCGTGTTTTTTCAATAATCATGTTTTCTTAGACCAAGTTTCTTATTCTGCAACAGGGTACTTACGAAGAAGGAAGATCTCGACGCGCCTGTTTTCTGCCCGGCCTTCCTCAATCGTATTATCGGAAATAGGGGAGTACTGCCCGTAACCCTGGACTGAAAATCTTTCAGGATTCATTCCACCCTGATCAACCAGGAAATTCATGACGTTGATCGCGCGAATCGCGCTTAATTCCCAGTTGGAACGAAACTTCTCAGTATGGATGGGCCGGTCGTCCGTGTGGCCTACGACTTTTATATCATTGTCCATATCATTTAACATTTTCCCGATCTGCAGAAGGAGAGGGGAGAACGCATCAAGGATTTCCGCGTCACCCGACGCAAACAGCATCACATCTTGAATAACGATCTGCAAACCTTCCTTATCCAGATTTACTTTGACGTTATTATAATAACCGCTTTCATAGATTTCCTTTTCGAGCTGTTTCTTTATATCCGCCATCTTATCCTGTTCAAGAGCAGAAGCAGAATCATTCTCAGAACTGGATGGTTCAAGTTCTACCACTTGGTCGCTTTCCTTTTCTAAAAAGCTGGCCCCGCCTGCGAAGATTTCTTTGAAAGACTCGCTCAACTGCTGCAGTTTTACTTTATCAACTTGACTAATGGCAAACATAACGATAAAAAGCGCAAGCAGAAGCGTCAGCAGGTCGGAATAAGGCAGCAGCCAGGATTCATCAACATGTTCTTCATGGTGTTGCTTTTTCTTGGACATCCTTATTCACCGCTGCCTTGTTTATTTTTTTCTTTTTCCTCTAGGATTTTTCTTTCTTTCGGATCGAGCATGCCAGTCAATCTTACTTTAATACTGCTGGGGTTCTCTCCGGCCTGAAGGGCCAGAACCCCTTCAACGATAATGCGCATATTCTTAGTTTCGGCAGCTGATTTTCTTTTTAAGCGGGAAGCGATCGGGTGACAGACAACATAGCCGAGAAAAATACCAAACAATGTCGCAACGAATGCGGCGGCGATCATATGACCAAGTTTTTCCGTATCATTTAAATTGCCGAGCGCTCCGATTAGTCCTACGACTGCGCCTAATACTCCCAACGTCGGAGCATAGCTGCCTGCCGCAGAAAATATCGAGGCATTGGCACGGTGACGATCCTCCATATTATCAATTTCCATTTCCATGATCTCTTGAATATAGTCATGCTCCAATCCGTCAACTACCAGGCTTAGCCCTTTTTGCAAATAACGGTCTTCAATTTCCATAATCGTCTGTTCGAGGGACAATAAACCGTCTTTACGGGCTGTCATCGCCATATCGGTGATAAGTTCAATCAACGACACCGCATCATACGGTTGTTTTTCTCGAAAAAGGGCACCTAATACTTTTGGAATGTTCAAGAATTCTTTTTTTGGAAATGAGTTCATCACGGCTGCAGTTGTCCCGATCAGAATAATAATGGCCGCAGCTGGATTCAATAGCACAGCTACATTGGCTCCTTTGACAATCATGCCTACGACTACGGCAAGAGCACCTACAACGATTCCAATAATTAAAAAAATGTCCATTCTTACACCCTTTATCAAATTTTTATCTACAAATAATCTGCGAAGGATAAAAATATTGTAACATTATGCGGATTCTTTAACCAGATAATTAATTAAAATTTTTAATAAACCAGTTATCAGATCACCACGACAAAATGCGTCTAATTAAAAAATATCCTTAAAAATATGATAGCAAAACTATTTTTCTATTAAAAACAATATATTATGGAGAGAATATATATAAGAATATATGAACGGTGAATGAAGAACTTTATTGTATTTCGCGAAAGGGGATTGAGGTATCCAGGAAATAAATATATGGGAAGGTGTGGGCATCATGTTTATGAGAAGAGGTTTTATTCGTAGTTTATCCGTTATCATCCCTCTCGTTATCCTTATATCCGTTTGTGCTCATTCCATTCAACAAGCAGAAGGTAAGTCTGCTACCGTTCAGGAGATCCCAGCAGGTCAGGGCATCCTGCCGGAAGACCCGCAGGGCGCGATCCGGAGTCTTTGTGAGCAAAACAATTTATCGTATGCGTTGGTTTTAGCAGTTTATCAGGCAGAAGGAATTGATAATATCACCATTGACACCGCAAAATCAGAGATTGAAAAGTTGGCATACTACAGGAATTACTGGGCGGCTCGGGGCTATGCCGATGAGTTCGTCTTTGATCTGATGCTGTTGTCTAATCACTACGGCCTTGAAGGCTGTCAAAAGCAGATGGAAGACGGCGGCTCAGCTGATCCAGATAGTTATGTCCAACGTGTCGCAGATTTCAAATATAATCTTGAGCAAAACCAAGGTGTGTAATAATAAATAGCATAATATCGAAGATTAACGCCACGTAAAAAATACGAGGCGTTTTTTATATGCGCATTTCATATAGGACTATTATGTAATTCCAACAAACAATTTAGCAGGAAATACCAAAGATATATAGAATTATATATCTTGTATGGTTATATTTTCTACATTATCCACAGAAAGGTAATTGATCTTGGATCATTTTCCTAAACGATTTTCCTAAACACGGACTGGAGGATGGGTGAACAATTGTTTGATTTCGAGGGTGTTGCACATCATTTGACAAATCGTATGGTAAAAGGTGAAGAAATGGACGCTGTCCATAAAGCGAAAATAGAATATGGTTTAGCCTTGCTTCTTGGAGTAATAATCGAATTAATTCTAACCGTAGGGGTATCTGCAATATTCGGTACCATTGTGTATACGCTCGTGATAATATTTTCCGCTTTGGCTTTACGGGTATTTACCGGCGGTTCTCATTGTTCCAGCTACCGGCGCTGTCTGGTTTTTTCCATGGCTTTCTTTACCGGGTTGTCATTGGCTGCCAGATGGATCGCATCTCAAATTAACGTATATCCATTGATCGAAGTGATCCTTATCCCTGCAAACATCGGAATTTTTTTTCAGGCGTTTATGCAGACAGCTATCGGCAAGAATTTTGTATTAGCAAGTGACAAGCTGATGCAAAAGATTGGGATCTAATTAAACTATCAAGAGTTTCCGTTATCGATGATTATGCAAAAAAGACATGCACGGATTATTTCGCACATGTCTTTTTCATCTTTCTTTGCAGATTTTAGAAGTCTCCAGTGGTAACTGCAGCTTGTTCAAATGTGGCCATTTCATCAGCGATTTTAAGGGCTGCCTCGACCATCGGGAACATCAGAGCGGCACCTGTGCCTTCTCCAAGTCTCATATGGAAGTCAAGTCTGGGTTTGAGCCCAAGCTGATGAAGAGCTAGATGCTGTCCAAGCTCTTCTGAACTATGAGAAGCAATCATATAGGAAGTGGACAGGGGTGCCAGTTTTGCTGCAGTGATTGCTGCAGCAGATGAAATGATGCCGTCGAGAATAATTGGTACATGCTGATAGGAAGCTTCGAGGATTGCTCCAACGAGCGCAGCAATTTCGAGTCCGCCAATTTTGGCCAGGGTATCGATTGGAGCGTCAGGATTACACTGATTAATTTCGATTGCGCATTTAATCACGGTTTGCTTATTAATCAGGGCATCATCTTTTAAGCCAGTTCCGCGGCCGGTAACATCCTCAACAGAGTGACCGGTAAACACAGAGATCAAGGCAGCGCTCGGCGTTGTATTGCCAATACCGACTTCACCTGTTGCTAACAGATTAACACCAGAGTCAATCGCATTGGCCGCAATTCTTGCACCTGTCAGTATTGCAAGCATGGCCTCTTGACGGGTCATTGCCGGTCCTTTCGCCATATTGTCTGTTCCGTTTTTAACCCGGTAGGCCATAAGCTCAGGAGCGTCCAATGGGGTGGCAATGCCGATGTCCGTACTGATAACATCTGCTCCGGCATTCCGGGCGAGGACATTAATGCCGGCACCGCCATTCAGGTAACTATAGAACATTTGTTTCGTGATTTCCTGAGGTGCAGCACTGACGCCTTCGACGACAACACCATGATCTCCGGCCATAAGAAGGACTGCTTTTTTATTGATTTTTGGATGCGTGGTGCCAAATATGCCTGCGAGCTGTTGTGCAATATCCTCTAAGACACCTAAGCTTCCGAGGGGCTTAATTTTCGCATCTACACGGCTTTGCATGCCTGCCAAGGCTTCCTGATCGAGCGCTTTGATTCCGCCCATCAGTTCTTGCAAGGCAATTTCAAGTTCCTGCCCAGTCGCATTTTTTAAATTTTCCAAACCATGAAATTTTGTAAGACTGCTCATTTAAAAACCTCCAATAAAATATTTAAAAATAAATAAAACCCCGCCACAAATTTTCTTGTGGTCGGGATTTTGCCGTCATCACCGCCGCTTTCCATTACCCAGGAAAGACTTTTACCTCTTAGGCAGGCCTCCTGACTCAGACTCAAACGTCCTGAACGCACCTTCCCAGCATACGCCAGTGGATCAGCGGGGACTCGTCTATACAGTGGTGGGTCCGTATCGGATTATTACCGATTTTCCTATTCTCCCTTAGTGGGGCACCTAAGATTATATAAATATATTTAACTTCTATTAAGATAACGAAAATCATCAATAAAGTCAAGTCTAATTAATTCAAAATACTCACTCAATTTGGCAATTACTGTTAATTAATGGTTATTTTTAATGATATATGGTATAATACGATTTGCTAAATCATCCAAACAGATATGGGAGAAGAAATGTTTAAATATGACTTAACACCAAAAGTTTGCCGCATCTGTGACATGATTGTCGGTGGCCAAGCTGGAGATAATCCGCCTCTGCTTATATCTTCAATGTTTCATAACGGAGACCGTATTCTGGAAAGCCGCCGTGACAGGAAATTTGACCGTGAAAAAGCCCGTTCATACATTCTCAGGCAGGAAGAGCTGTCCGATCAGACAGGGATACCTGCCATAGTAGCTTTGACAGCGGTTTCCGCAGATGAAATGAAGGAATATATTGATTTTTATCTTACAATCAGCAACCGCCCTTTTGCTATAGACATTTGGGGCGAAAAAGCGCGTCTTGACGCGGCAGAATATGCTGCCAGTCTTGGTATTCAGGACAAAATTCTATATAACAGCATTACACCCTGGGATAAAGACAGCATCGGCCAGGCAGCGGCATTAAAAGAATTGAAAATCAAACACGTGGTCCTGCAAGTATTCGATGAAACGAACCAGACTCCTTCCGGCAGGGTACAGGCATGCCGTGAAATGCTGAAAGCCATTGGAGCGAAAGATTTTGCCTCGGTCTTAATCGATACGACAGTAATGAATCTTCCGTCCATTTCTTTTTCATCCCTGGCAGGCAAACAAATCAAAGCGGAAACCGGTTGGCCGGTTGGATCAGCTCCTGCTAATGGGACGTATATGTGGAAAGAAAGTCGGGAGATGTGGGGTGGGGAAGGCTTTTCCGCCATGAATGCTGCAGTGCATGCAGTATCGGCCGTCCTGTGGAGCGATTTCTTATTTTATGGTCCGATCAAAGCGGCTCCAAGCGTACTGCCTGCTGTAGCGGCAGCTTCGATGATAGTTTCAACTTTGGCTTATGACGAAAGCCAGGAGCTGCCGGCTAATCCTACTCATCCGTTGAATAAATATTTTTATGATTTCGCACAGAAACTGGTAGAATTCGATAAAACGAAATAAAAAACAATTGTCGTAATTTTGTAAATGAATGTATGGGACAAACAGCTCCTTTCTGAAGTGGATCCTGTTGAGGATACTGCCTGGAAGGAGCTGTTTATATATTTATATATTAGAAATTATTTCTACTTTTTCACAAGGAGTTATTTTTGACTATACTTTACCATATATTGGTACCGATGTTGTAATCGGATAAAAGTGAGGGCAATAATTTGATTATAAAAGACATATTTGAAATGTTTTTGTCTAAAACACTTTATCAGCTAAAACGGCTAAATGCCAGACAAATATGGGGGATATTCATCGCACTGATCGCAATATTCATTGGCCTTTATTTCTGTGAGGAGTTATTTCTAAGTAATCCTGTAGGGATAAATATAGATCATTTAGGTGTTTTTGCCCAAATTCTTCAAGCACCCGTATTTCAAGCGATAAGAATCGTCTTATATATTTTATTATGGTTATTAATGATTAAGCTGCCGTTTATAAGTTTTAAAACAATTGGCATTAAAACACCTTATGGAGAGCTTAGCATGGAGGCTATATTGTCTGAGTCTGCTGTTATTAAAAATGCCATGCTGAATGAAATCAGTGTTGCCTTGATGGGGATATTAAGAATCTTAAATAACGCATCGATAATGGAAATGATTGAAGATATTAAAAACATTGGAAAAGAAATTACGGATCCATATTTTATTAAAAGTATAACAAAGGTAATCAATATCCAATTTAAACTATATACTATTAGAAAGACACACTGCAATTATCTGATTGTATCTGAAGAGATTGCCTCATATAATAATGTACCGATTGTGAATAGAGCCACATTAAAGGAGCTGGCTCAGGAATCGATTATTAATAAGGACTTTAGGATCAGCGACGACGCATCAATTATGGCTGTTCCCTTATTCTTTAGAAGT
Organism: Dehalobacter restrictus DSM 9455; assembly: GCF_000512895.1. Classification (NCBI taxonomy): domain Bacteria; kingdom Bacillati; phylum Bacillota; class Clostridia; order Eubacteriales; family Desulfitobacteriaceae; genus Dehalobacter; species Dehalobacter restrictus. Next base: position 1,476,945 of record NZ_CP007033.1, on the reverse strand, counting down.
GAGATATGCGCCATCATCTACGTTCAAAGCGAAAAGTATCTGTTTCAGCAGGTCGATGCTATGATCATCGATAGTATCTGGAACAACATCTGTCATAACAACGAAGCCTATGAGGAATTGGTAATTAATCGTGAACGAGATATTTAAGAGGGGGAGGGGATTGATGAATATGCGAAAATCTTATAAGGTAAAGGAAATTATTGAAACAGCTGAAAAAGAATACTACGGGTTCCTCAAGATTCTGCCTCAATTGCGCGAAAATAAGGTAACCGTGAAGCCGAATCTACAGTTTAAGAAACAGTTAAAAGAAGAATTCAAGCAAATTCTAGGTTTATAATTAAACTAATATGCTCTTTTTACCCCTGCTAATTCAGCAGAGAACGTATCAAGCGCCACTAAGTCGCTAGGGCTTAGCTCTTTAACAGAAGCTTTCCCCAAGCCACGAATGGCTTGTTCCATTTCAACAGCCATAGAACGTAAGACATTGGATACTCTTTCAGCGCTTAAGTTTATGTTTAGCTTTTTGTTATATTTCGATGCATAGCTAACAAGGACTGTAGGAGGTTCCCAGGGGATTACTTTTTGATGCTGCTTGTTGGCTAAGGCATATAAGGGGACGGTACCCAGATAAATAGCATCGGCACCAAGCGCAAGTGCTTTTAAACAGCTTCCGGGATTAAAGTAGCCGCCAGAGACAATCAGACTTATCTGCTCTCGAACTCCGCGGTTTTGTAAGTAACGGACCGCGCGAACTAACGCATGGAGACTGGGAATTCCAAAGTCATCCTGCATCGTGGGGTTGGAAACAAGCGATCCGCCTTGCGTTCCGTCGACGGCAATGACATCAAACCCTGCATCTACAGCTAAACCTAAATCTTCTTCAATTTTGTCTGTGGACATCAATTTCAGAGCAATAGGTATTCCATTCGCTTTATTACGCAGGTTATTGACCAGTATGGGCCAATCTGCGGCACTTTGTACACCGGGAGGAGCAGGTAGACCCGATATCCCTTGATTGGGGGATAAGCCCATAAGTTTACGTGCTTTGCCTTTAATTTCATCCGGAGCTACATAGAAGACGCCTTTCTGCCCTCCTTGCGAAATATGTACTTCCAGCATGTCCGCAGAGGCAATCTCTTGATCCGTGCGTAATCCCCATGGCCAATTGGCAATTTGCAGAATATATTTATCCGCTTCATCGCGTTCTTCTTTCAGATAGGGGCCTTCACCGGAGTTTGTAGCTGTCCCTGCTAGTTTTGCTCCTCTGGCTAAAGCTATTTTTGCTGGCTCGCTTAGAGCGATTCCATAAGCCATTCCAGAAATAAGAAGAGGTATATTGACCGTAAGAGGCTTGGTTGCCTTAGGGCCCAGTGTCACTTTCATGTCAACTGCGGTATCGCCTGATTTAGAGAGCATCGTCATTTGAGGTGGAACAAACATAAGGTTATCGAACCCGTCAAACCTTTTTGAACTGCCAATTGGCCTGTTAATCGTTGTCCCTTGTGTTGCCCTTAAGTTGTTTTCAACAATGTTTTGAACACCGGCCCGATGAATGGCAGTCCATAGCTCCATGACGTTTTTACCGTATTCATCTGTTGTTAAAATAGTAATTGCTTTTGCTACATTTTTTTGAATTAACTTACGCGTTAGTGGTCCGGTAGTTAATAAAGCTAGCGGTAAAGATGCCAGCATTATTTTTCGATTTCTTGAGCGGCGGATTTTTAGGGACTTTTGTTCTTTGTGATGTCCTATGGCGTAACCAGCTGTTAAAATGGCTGCAATGGAGCCGAGAGCCTTAAAAGAAAAACTGAAATCTCCCGAATCTTTATTCATGTAATATCACCTCACGTGTAATGCTTAATTCGAAGAGTTCGAATACCTTTTTATTATTTTTAATGAACAGTATTATTCTTATCCTAAATTTTAAAAAGATACCTTTTATTATTTGCCACCTCTAGATATCCATAACATACCATAACCAAAGGCTGCCTTTTATTTCTCTTTTGGTTTCGGTAAGAAATAGATAAATACCTAATAATACCCGTGTCCATGCTAGAATGGTTGATTGATGCAAGCTCGGCTGTTATAGTAAAGAAAACATTTTTATGTTATAATGAGTTTAGATTAATAAAGTAAAACTAAGAGGTTCGATTCCGAACCCTTTTTCTTTTCCCTTATTCAAGAACTTGGATTTTGGACAAAATAACATTAACTTTTTTGTGGAAGTGAAAAAAATGAGACATCAAAAATTAAGACGCAGTAATGCTCAAGGTTATCTTAAAGGTCATCAGGATGCTGAATTTCAACGATGTGAATTCTGTAATGTGCCGATATTCCGTAACGCTTGCAGTGATGAAAGAAGTATTAGTGCTTTTCAAGGTAAAGGAAAAATACTGTGTAACAAATGTGCTGCCATAATTGGAAATATGCCTGAAGAACAAGCACTTCAGGCTTTGAATAACGCATCTGAGACCTACCCCAAAGTACCATAACCGAAAAATAGCACCGTATAAAAACAAACAGTGCTATTATAAAGATATATTTTTAAGAAAGAGTTACATTTGTTGCCTGGAGCCCGCGTTGTCCTTTTTCTACATCAAATTGTACTTTTTGACCTTCATTGAGCGATTTATATCCTTGGGATTTAATAGATGAAAAATGAACAAACACATCCTGTCCGCCATCTCCTTCGATAAATCCAAATCCCTTTTCAGAGTTGAACCACTTAACAGTCCCAAACATGGAACACACCTCCAAATTGTTTTTGTTTCATTATTATTATGTTGATCATTGTAGTAAGTTATTCTAGGGATAATTAAGACATTTAAAAAAATATAGAAAGGCAGACTCTAAATGAGAAATTTAAGAATGACAATCGCCTATGATGGGACCAAATATAAAGGTTGGCAAAAACAAAAAGATACCGATCTGACCATTCAAGGTAAAATTGAAACTGTCTTAGCAAAAATGGCAGAGGAGAAGATTCAGGTTATCGGTTGTGGAAGGACAGATGCCGGGGTACACGCCGAAAATTACATTGCTAATTTCCATACAACATCTACCTTCAAGACCAAGAAGATCTTAGCCTATTTGTATGAATTTTTACCGGAAGATATTGTTGTAAAATCAATGGAAGAAGTATCTGAAAGATTTCATGCCAGATATAACGTCAAAGCAAAAACGTATGTTTATACCATCAATAATAATAAATTCAGGGATGTATTTAACAGAAAATATACCTATCACTTAGCGGATAAGCTGGATCTGGAACAAATGAGGACTGCTGCAGAACTGCTCATTGGAACGCATGATTTTCAGAGCTTTACAAATGAGCGCAGTGCTAAATCCACTGTTAAAACAATCAATTCTATTTTGATTAACGAAAATAAAGGCCTTATTAAAATTGAATTTAACGGCAATAGCTTTCTATGGAATATGCTAAGAATTATCGTTGGAACGCTGCTCGAAGTAGGAAAAGGCACGTTGCAGCCGAACGATGTCAAAAAAATCTTACAGGAAAAGAAACGTTGGGAAGCAGGGCCCTTGGCACAAGCCAAAGGTTTATGCTTAGTCGATGTACAGTACTAACCATTATTATAGCAAAGAGAATAAAATTCAAGATTTACAAATATAACTGAGGAAACAAATATAAACCGAGTAAGCAAAAGGCAAGAATCAACTGTATGGTTCTTGCTTTTTTTATTTGCCTACAGATGGCCTTATACCTCACTGCCATAGATGGTAAGGAGCGGCGATTATGTAATCATAATGAATTAATTGAATTGAACTTTTTCGTTCATACTAAGCGAAACAAAAAATATTTAAATATTTGAATGCTTCTAAATAAATGGAGGCACTTGCTAAACGGGAGGCACCTAAAATGAAAACAAAAAGAAAATCAAAAATCCGCAAATGGATGATTTATAGCTTGATCACCCTTGTCGTTATTAGTGTTGCGTCGGCTTACCTCTTACGACCAAAACCTTTTTCCTATGATAGTGTAACTGCCCAAAAGGGGGATATCACGACCAATTATACATTTTCCGGAAATATTGAAACCCAAAACCGTCAAACCGTCATGTCAGAAAAAATCATGCAGGTTTCAAAGCTTAATTTTCAAGAAGGGGATACGGTTAAAAAAGGAGATATCTTACTTAAAACAACAACCGGTGAGGCGATAAAAGCCAAAATTAATGGTGAAATAACAAACCTGACCGCGGAAGAGGGGTCCCAGGTCATGGCCGGTACAATGCTCATGGACATCGTTGATTATGACAACCTTCAGATTAGTATCAAAGTCGATGAATATGATCTCCCTGCCATAAAGACAGGCAACGAAGCAAATATTGAAATTGCCGCTATTCAAAAAAAACTGAAGGGTACAATCTGCAGTATTTCCAGAGAAGGTACGGTTGCAGGTGGTGTGACCTACTTTACGGCGGCTGTTGACATTAATAAAGATCCAAGTCTACGCATCGGCATGACGGCAGAAGTAACCATCCAAAATCAAAAAGCCGTCGGAGTGGTTACCCTGCCCATGTCAGTGATCCAGTTTGACGCTAACAACACGCCCTTCGTCTTCAAAGAAGGGGAACGCAATGCCGTCGTGCATACGGAGATTACTACCGGTGTTAATGACGGCCAAACCGTAGAAATCAAAAAAGGGGTAGCCGTAGGAGAAACCATCTATTATCCCAAAACAACGACAGCAAATAATTTGACCTTTGGCGGCAGAATGCAAGGAGGCCAGATCAATGACGGAAATCCTTAAGATGCAAGATGTTTGTAAAAGCTACTTCATGGGAGAAGAGGAACTTCAAGTTTTGCATCATGTCAATCTTACTATCCGTTCAGGCGAATCCTTATCCATTCTTGGTCCCTCCGGTTCAGGAAAAACTACGCTGATGAATATCATCGGCTGTTTGGATGTCCCGTCAACCGGCAAATATTTTCTATCCGGCAACGATATCGACGATTTGAATGAGGTTGAATTGGCCAGAGTACGGAACAAAGAGATTGGCTTCGTTTTTCAAAACTTTCAACTTTTGCCGCGCATGACTGCCCAGCAAAATGTCGAGCTTCCACTCATTTATAGCGGTCTGTCTCCCGTGGAACGCCTAAAACGCTCCAAGGCCATTCTCACGCGTGTTGGACTTCAAGACAAGCTAGAAAGCCTCCCCAATCAACTTTCAGGCGGACAACAACAACGGGTGGCCATCGCCCGGGCAATCGTTACCGACCCGACTATTCTGCTTGCGGATGAACCAACCGGAGCCTTGGACCAAAAAACCGGCAATCAGGTCATGGATCTTTTCGAAAAATTAAATCATGAAGGCAGAACCATCATTATGATAACCCATGATCAAAATATTGCGCGTCACGCCAAACGCCTTGTTCATATTTTGGATGGAAACTTAACAGAGGGGGAGGGAGCTTGATATGCTGTGGGAAAGTATCATGATGTCCTGGAAAAACATCGTCACCAATAAACTTCGCTCGTTCTTAACCATGCTGGGTATTATCATTGGTGTGGCCTCAATCATTGCGCTTATAACCATTGTTCAGGGTGCGACCAACAGCATCAGTCAACAAGTGACCTCCCTCGGCGCTAATAAAATTACGGTCAATGCAATGGGTACTCCGCTGAAACAAGGACTAAACGAGGAAGATATGAAAAACATTGCTCATCTTAAAAATATCAAAGGCGTATCACCGACTGTGTTAACCAAAACCAATATTGTTTACCAGGACCAAGTCAAAGAAGATATCAATGTTCAGGGAAAAAATGAGGTGTACTTTCAATCGAATAAAAGCCTGCTCCAATCAGGCAGAGCCATCAATATCCTGGATATTCGGAGTAAAAACCAGGTTGCCGTTATCGGGCAGGAACTTGTAACCGCACTCTTTTATGGAGTCGACCCCCTTGAAAAAAACCTGATCATCAACGGAACAACTTATCAGATCATTGGTACAATGGCTCCATCAAGCGGTTTTAGCATCACCTCCACAAATGACACGATCGTAATCCCGTATACGACTGCACTTCGCAGTCTGGGTGTAAAAAATATCACTGCTCTTGATGTCTTTTTAGTGGATACAAGCTTAGCCGATGATACGGTATTGGACATTAAAGGGGTTTTAAACACTGCTTTTAACTATAACGATCAGGCTTACTCTGTGTTCAACATGGGAGATATTATTGCTTTTTTTCAGTCTATGATGGGGATGATGTCACTGCTCTTAGGAGGAATTGCCGCTATTTCTCTGGTTGTAGGCGGGATTGGGATCATGAATATGATGCTGGTATCGATTACCGAGCGCACGACGGAAATCGGTTTGCGCAAAGCCCTGGGAGCCACCCCCAATAGAATCCAGGTGCAATTTTTAATCGAATCGATCTTTCTCTCCATTTTTGGCGGGCTCATCGGCTTGATTTTGGGAAGTGTCATCGCCTATATTGCTTCCACCCTGATTGGTGTCGGTTACACCATGCAATTATCCACCGTTATCTTAGCGGTAGGGTTTTCAGCTGTCGTCGGAATTATCTTTGGCTATATGCCTGCGAGAAGAGCCAGTAAATTAAATCCGATTGACGCTCTGAGAAGTCTTTAGTTAAAGATTAGAGTCTCGCCAAACGCGCAAAGTCAGGCAGCGGAGACTTCCGCCCCCAGCTAATAAGGCCTCAGGATGGAAGGGAATCATTTCCACCCCTCTGCGGCTCAGCTCATTTTGGGTCCTAAGATTTAAGGCAATATCATAATGGATGAGAATATTAGCATCCACAGAAACAAAACTGCAGCCCCATAACTGCTGTTCCTGGTCGGAGATATCAATAAGTTCCATTTCCCGGTGAGCAAGATAATCCCGTATATTAATTTCCGTGCGCTGCTTTTCGGTAATCAGATATGTTTTCAAAAAAGCCGGCAAATAAGCTAAGGCCAGACTTTCACTGATTCTGCCAAAAATCATATCAGGGTGCATATACCGTCTTTCCTGGGGAATCTCCGCATAGATGATCTGCGAAAAAAGATGGAGTGCTTTATTGAAAAATTCTTCGAGTGTTTTTTGAGCATGCCGCTCGGTATCCGCTAAAAAAAGAATTTCAGGCGAAATTGCCAGACACCCTTCAAATTGATCCTCACCCTCAAAGGCATGAAAGATGGGAATGCCGAGATTCTCCAGAGCTTCTCCGACAACCTTTTCTTCTCCTGCGCGGCTGCCGGGGCACATCTTGGAGAGGATAGCTCCTTGACTTGTAATCAGGCAAGTATCGTTAAGATAGGGTAAATTCGGTAGAGAATCCATGAGCGTTCTATTCTTCTGTACATAATCCTGAAGGTTGAGTACCTCAATTCCTTGAGAGCGCAGAAGGTCAGCATACCGGTCATGTTCCAACTGATATTGAAAAATATCAGGGACAAAATTAAATAAGCATTCCTGATAATTTGCCGGATTGACTAAATTCAAAGACTGTTGGGGCTTATGAAGAATGACTTTACGTAAACGAGCTAATTTTTCCGTACCAAATACTTCAATATGTTTCAAACGGAATTCCCCCTAAAAAAGCAAAATTATCTGGATGTAGTATTCACAATAATAGGCATTTTAGAAGTATATTTTGAACAATAATAGACAAGCAGTGTTTTACATTATATGATAAAAAAGAAAAATAATTGTCGAAATAGAAAATAGGCCAATAAAGAAAGTGAGATAAACAGATGGCAGTACAGGTTCTAACTGACAGTACAAGCTATATAAGTAAGGAAATCAAAGAAGAACTAAATATTAGAATGGTATCTTTGAGCCTTTCATTTGGGAGTGACAGTATACGAGAAGTAGATATCGATAACGATCTGTTTTATAAAAAAATGGATTCTTATGGAATTCCGACATCTTCGCAGCCTTCTATTGGCGAGTTATATAATGAAATGCTTGCGGTAATCGAGAAGGGAGATAGCCTCTGCTGTATTTTCTTATCTTCAGAAATGAGCGGGACCTTTTCAACAGGGCAATTAGTGAAAGAGATGGTATTAGAGAAGCATAAAAATGCCAGGATAGAGATCATTGATTCTAGGTCAAATTCCATGCAGCTAGGGTTAGCGGTCATTATGGCTGCAAGAGAAGCAAAAGCAAATAAGACATTAGAGGAAGTTAAAGAAGCAGCGTTAGAAAATATTCAAAGAAGTAGGTTCTTATTTATTCCTGAAAACCTCAAATACCTAAAAAAAGGCGGCAGAATTGGCGGGGCCAGTGCTTTAATTGGTGACTTATTTGGGATTATTCCGATTCTGACTGTGGAAAACGGCATAACGACCGTTGTAACAAAAGTAAGAACGAAGAAAAAGGCAGTATTATCGATGATTGATATCATGCTGGATAACATAAGCAAATATGGTTTAGGAGAGGTCATTATTCATCATATCAATTGTCTGGACGAAGCAAAGGAACTTGCACAACTGATTAAAGAAAAGTTGAAAGTTAACATAGATATCATAGCTATCGGACCGGTCATTGGCCTGCATGTTGGTCCAGGTACCATTGGCATTGTTTATTACACGCAAAAAGCATTAAGGTAATAAAAATAGCTAACTAAAGCCAAAAGATTCTTGAAAGAGCATTATTTACTCTTTTCATGTTTGCCATCATGTACACCAATTTTATTGCCGTTAATAATTCCTACATCTGCGTTATCTTTTGGTTTCATTTTTCTTAATTCAGCATTGCTTTTTTCTCTGTCTTTGATTCTATTTTTATTATTATCCATAATAATCCCTTCCTTCTACTGAATGAAACTAAGTCAATTTAATATTTGTATAAAAGAAGTGAATTATTCAAAGAAAAATAACAAGGAATTTGATGAAAAAAATCGAAAGTCTTATATCCCCTTACAGGTGATTCAGGAAGGGGACGTAGTAAAAATACAAATGCTCAAGAATGAAAATGGATAATATGTTATTATGCTGTTGATAGTTAGAGATTAGATATAGACCTGCTGTCTATTATGTTAGATAATTAATTACACCTAAAGGAAGTATTCCCGAACCATATTTGGGAAAAAGTAATAAAAGTTTATTTGACTTGAGGCCGGTCGAATGAGTGACATATTGACGAATTGACACAAAATGGACTCCACCAACTTGCGACGGTGGAAAAGATATTATAGCAACGATAAAACGGCCTGATGGGATGGAATATGTTTATATTGAATGTAAATTATACAAATGTGAGCTTTAAATACTGACGACCGGTCGGGTCTAAAATAAGAATACCGCTAATTCTTATTAAAAGCTCAAACAATTTGTAAGGATCGATCAAAGAGTCTTGATAGGGCAGGGGCCTTATATTATTTTGTTTTGATAAGCCAGGGAAATATTAATAATTTCATTTTTATACAGATTTGAAAGTAAAAAGACATATCGAAATTTAGAAGTAATATTAATATAACATGTGAAATATATCACTTATTAAAAGAGGGGAAACTTAAATCAATGAGATTTCTTAATCAAAATGTAATATCCTTTTTTAATTAGTAGATATTTTATCTAATTGACCTATAACGATGAAATAATTAATCCTATCGACTGGCGTGTTTAATCGAAAATCCCAGAACTCATTTTCCATTTATATTTATATAATTGAATAATTCTAAATATGAGGATTAAAATTACTTTATATTTAATCTAACGAAAATTATTAAACTTTAGGATAAAGTTTAAGCTTTGCAATTAGACCAGAATCTGGTTACAAATCACAAAAGAACTAAAATTGCCTCGATATTGATTAACTCAATTAAGCGTACAAATATTCCAAGGTACAAATACCTTACCCAATACATTTTAACGCCTTACAGGGCAAATCTGGGGCTGCTATTCAGAAGCATTTTTTGGCAAAAAAAAGAAAAGCAATTATTCAGATAAAATATAGAAAAAAGACTGATAAAGTAAAACAGGCCAGGCAGACATAGCAGAAATAAATATGAAAAATACAAGGGCTATGAAAAAGATATACGCGTGACAAGAATAGAAGTTATATAATTAACAAAAGCTTAGTAAAACAAAAGTCCAAGCAAGAGCAAAGAATAAAATGTATGACAAACAATAAATCAAAAACACCGGAGCAGTGCGACATAACAGATTTATTGCTGATTACAATCCTCAACGCATTATCCCATCTTTGCATTACACTTTACTTTACATAATATTTATTATCGGACTAATATGGATTTTATAAGACACATGGTGTAGCTTTACATATACATCGTCGTCAGCAATGTTTGTGGCGAACGGTATTCCTTATTATTAGGACAAAATACGATTGCCGATGTTGGCTGCGTGCTGATCGACTAGCTGTTTAGCGACTGTTATATTCCCAAACTTTTAACCAGGAATATGGATTGATCCATTTGCCATTCGGCAGTTCGATTCCGAAATGCAAATGATCAGGAGTTGTAATTGCGTCACCTGTGTTCCCCATTGTTCCGATCAGTTCTCCTTTGGAAATGCTGTTCCCGACAACCAATGCTTCATTGACCGTGTCCAGATGGGCATAGTAATAATAGTTTCCGTCCTGGCCTCTTACGCCCACCCTCTCTCCACCAAGCCTATTCCATCCAATCCTTTCCAGTGTACCATTGCATACACTGAATATTAGCGTACCCTTTTGATTAAAAATATCTGTACCTTCATGCTTTCGCTGTCCCCCCTCCCTATCGGCACCATAGGTATCTGTATAATGCGAAGGTTCCTGAAGTGGGAACTGATATTCTCCCGGCGTAAAGAACAGATACTGATCAAGTAAATAATGGTAATATTTTACTTGTTTGAATTCTTCGCTATTTAGTCCGGACCAGTCAAGATTATTGAAGTTAATTCCATTATCCAGCTGCTGAACGAGGCGATTTGCTGTTGGATCGCAAACATGAATAATAGCTACATAGTCCTTCCATGAGTCCAGTTTTACTTTCTGAAAATGAATAACAACTTCCGAGGATATAAGTGAAAGATCGTTATAGGCGTCTGATTTTGATTCATCATGGATGACTATTTGCTTGACAATAATGACGGTGATAGCAATCATCACAAAAATGATCAATACGATAGAATCAGGCCATATTGTCTTTTTTAATTGTTTAATGAGTTTCATATAACAATAACCTCCATAGTTGTATATATGGAGGTTATATTAAAATATAGACTAAAATATAGACAATATAGAGACATAATTAAAGTTCGTAAGAATTGAAAGATCGTTATCGTTAATGATAAACTAAATTCTAAATTATGACCGAACCGGAATATAGATCACCTGTCCTGGTTCAATATACGTGCTGCGTAGGTTATTATAGCGCATGGTTTTGTCCACCAGTGCACTGATATCACTGCTGTAGTTGGATTCTGCAGCAAGTTCCCACAACGTATCTCCCTGTTGTATTGTGATCGCCTTATATGATGTAGGGTTGGAATTTTCAGCAGTTAGATAATTTACCACCAGAGACATTAAAAGTGCAGCAATAATTGTTAGGCACAGCCCCAATACAAATACAATTTTAGTTGAATTTCTTCTATAACGCATATAGGATCTGGATACTGCAATCATGATCATCAACCTCCATTAGATCAAACATATGTTCTATTTATGTTTTGATTATAATACGAACAAACGTTCGTGTCAAGAAAAATCACGAACATTTGTTTGCCTTTTTCCAATTTTTATGTTACGATCTAGCTAGACCAAATATTGATTCAAAATAAATAATCAGGAGGGATGTCATGACTTCGGATCTGTCCTCACGTCAGATGCAGATTTTGGATATTATCAAGAAGGAGATTGCCTTAAAAGGTTATCCCCCTTCGGTCCGTGAAATAGGCGAAGCTGTTGGGCTCTCATCAAGTTCGACTGTGCATAATCATCTGAACATTCTCGAAGAAAAAGGATATATCAGACGAGACCCTACGAAGCCAAGGGCCATAGAAGTCCTCGATTCCTTCGGCGAATATAATTCCAGAAAAATCGTTCACGTTCCAGTAGTTGGACATGTTGCCGCTGGTGAACCGATCCTAGCCATAGAAAACATTGAGGATTCCTTCCCTGTTCCGTATGATATGGTAAAATCAGACACGGTCTTTATGCTCAAGGTTCAGGGCGAAAGCATGATCGATGCCGGTATTTTTGACGATGATTTAATTCTGGTCAGACAACAGCAGAATGCCAGCAACGGCGATATTGTTGTTGCTTTAGTCTCAGACGGACCGGAGGACGGAGCCACAGTCAAGCGTTTCTACAAAGAAAAGAACCAGATCCGGCTCCAGCCGGAGAATCAGTATATGGCGCCGATTTATTCCGATCACGTAACCATTCTCGGCAAAGTGATCGGACTGTTCCGAGATATCCACTGATACATAATACGGGGGAGAAAGCGAGGGCGCAGCAGAAATATTTATCTGCTGCGCCCTTTTTTGGCGGGTAAGACTTGAAGTATTATAAGAAGAAATTCTTGTTTGCGGTCACCTGATTAAGGATAGACTCACTTTAGGAGATGTACTCAGGAAAGTCTTCTATCGGCATCATCCTTGAATTTTTCGAATCCAAGTCTGATCAGTTCATCAAGAAGCAGGCTGTAACTTAAGCCGCTGGCTTCCCACAGTTTCGGGTACATCGAAATTTGCGTAAAGCCAGGCATCGTATTGATTTCATTAATAAAGATTTGCTTGTCTTCAGTAACGAAGAAATCAACTCTGCTTAGCCCCGAAGCGCCGACGGCCTCAAAAGCAGTCACTGCATAGGACTGAAGCTGTTCAATCAATTTCTGGCTCAATATGGCTGGAATAATCAATTCTGAGCTATTATCCAGGTATTTAGCTTCATAATCATAAAAATCTTTGGTCGGTTTAATTTCACCGGGGATGGAGGCTTTGGCACTTTCATTGCCAAGGACGCTCAATTCAACTTCCCTTGCCTTCACACCTTTTTCGATCACAATTTTCCGGTCAAATTTTGCTGCGTAGATCAAAGCTTCCAGCAGTTGCTTATCGTCTTCAGCTTTGGAAATACCGACACTGGAACCAAGATTGGCTGGTTTGATAAAACATGGAAAACCAATGCTGTCTGAGATGCGTTTCACCGCTGCTTTGGGAGCAGCATTGATTTCACTTCGAAGCAAGGTAAGGTGCGGCACTATCGGCAGCCCGGCTTCTTTGAAAACGGCCTTCATCCGGTCTTTGTCCATTCCGAGAGAAGAACCCAGCACACCTGAACCAACATATGGGAACCCCGCCATTTCGAAAAGCCCCTGAATCGTACCATCTTCCCCTTTGGGGCCATGCATGACCGGAAAAATAATATCACATCTGCCCTGATCCGGCAGTTCGCTTCCGTCTATAGCCTGAAAGTAAGGTTTTTGCGGGTTCAAAACGACTGCGACCTGCTTGGCGCCGTTCGTGATATCGGCTTTAGCTTCCTTCCACGCTTCCGGTCTTGCCCCCCAATACCAGCTTCCGTCCTTGGTGATCCCGATGGTCTGAATCTCATACCGGTCAGCATGTAGCGCTTTGATGACTGACGCTGCAGAAATGACCGAAACTTCATGCTCCCCCGATTGACCGCCAAAGATAACAAGCACTTTCGTTTTGTTGTTCATTTTGATTGTACTCCCTTCAACTCATACCGTGTCTAAATTCCCGGTTATTTTTTTACGATAGATTACAGGTAAAATTAAGATTCCAGGTAAAATTACCCTTAATCATTCTTATTCATATGCTCCGTTCCTTACATCTTGTTAAGTAAAAATAGTACCTTGTCAATCTAAAATGATGGATCGACATGGCCCTACAACAGGATCTGAACACTGCTCAGCGGCCAGTAGCAGAATAGGGCTTTGCCTTCAATGCTCTGAACCGGAACACTGCCGAATGAACGGGAATCATTCTTACTCGCCCGATTGTCATTCAACGTAAAAACATGGTCTTCCGGCACAACAACCGTTGAAAATGTATATGTCTTTGGTGTATTAGCATAAGGTTCGTAAATTGGTTTGCTATTAATATACGTATAACCGTTTTTAATTTCTACTTTCTCACCTGGTAAGCCGATTACCCGTTTGATGCTTTCTACACCGTTATCTGAATAGAGAATGACATCTCCTCTGTCCAAAGCGTCAATGCTGCGGTAAAAATATTTTTCAACCAGCACCTGGCTGTCCAGCGAAAGTGACGGCATCATTTCCGCTCCTTCAAGATGGGCAAATCCGATCAGATAAGTTTTTAGCAGCCAGGACAAGGCAAAAACGATCAGGATAATCTCAATGATTTCCTGAAGAAATTGGCTATACGGATTGTTCATCATATCGCGTCTTATTCTTACCATATTGACTATCCCTGCTTCCGGCGCGTTATTAGCTTAGACCGTTATAACAGATGATTTTGTTCAAGCATTTGCGCAGCTGAAAGATTAGCGTTTTTCACATAGATATGAGAAATCGCGCCCTGCATATATATGGCATAAGGGGCTCTGATCGGACCATCGGCAGAAAATTCGCTCGTGGCCCCCTGAATGAAAGTTCCTCCAGCCATGATCACTTCGTCCGTATAGCCTGGCATCTCCGAAGGCAGCGGCAGAACATGTGAATCGATCGGCGAACCTTTCTGGAGACCCTGGCAAAAGGCCAGCATCTTTTCTTTGGAATTCAGTTTTACCGCCTGAATGATATCCGTCCGCAGATCCTTCGGACCTGGATGGACTTCAAAACCCAGTCTTGACCAGAAGGCCGAGGAAAAAACTGCAGCTTTGATCGCTTCACTGACCGTCAGCGGGCTGAAATACAATCCCTGGTACATGAGCCGAAGATTATCGAGGGTTGCTCCGACATCGGCATTGATGCCGGGTGCGGTAAACCTGGCAGCGGCTTTCGTGACCAAATCTTCTCTGCCGGCGATGTAGCCGCCTGTCGGGGCCAGCGTGCCTCCGAGATTCTTGATTAGTGATCCTGCCAGCAGGTCTACCCCCACATGTCCGGGTTCCTGATCCTCAACAAGCTCGCCGTAGCAATTATCGACGAAGATATCGATCTCTGGAAAATGCGTTTTGGCATAGCCAACAAATTCACTGATCTGGGCAATTGAAACAGAATTTCTCCATTCATAACCCTTGGAACGCTGGATGATAAACAGCTTCGTTTGCGGAGTCACCATCGCAGCCAGTTTTTCCATTTGAATCTGACTATCAGCATCCAAAGGCAGGATATCAAAGGACACTCCCCAGTCAGCCAGGCTGCCGGAAATGTTGTTTTTGATTCCGATCACCTGCTGAAGCGTATCATACGGCATCCCGGTAACAGAAATAAAATGATCTCCAGGCCGGAGAACACCAAAGAGCGCGGATGCAATCGCATGGGTACCCGATACAAACTGGTGCCTGATGATGGCTTTTTCAGTACCCATGATGGATGCGGTCACCGTATCAAGTTTTTCTCTCCCGGAATCGCCAAGTCCGTAGCCGGTTGTTCCATTCAGATTATAGGCTGAGACTCTGGCCTCCTGGAAAGCTTTGAGGACACGTTGATGGTTCTTCTCAATGATTGGATTTATGATACAGGTTTGTTTTGCCAAAACCTGTTCAGCATAGCACAGCGCGTCTGTAATTTTCGCGGATAAATTCAAATCGGACAAAAAACTATCCTCCATTAAGTAAAGTTCTTCTAAAATACTACATCGAATTGGCTTACTTTTCAATATACGAAAAAATATAACTTAACGATCAAGGCAGAGACACATAAGACTTTATTTAGAAAAATCAAATGTATTAAAGGCTACTTTTATCTTTTCCGGCATTGGTTAAAGCTCTTCTTTATGCCTACGTGGCCAACCCTGCTGGTCATAAAATTTGTTTTTTAAGGCAAGTGCTGAATTCACTAGGCCAATCATGACTGGCACCTCCACCAACGGCCCAATAACGGCTGTAAAAGCTACGTCGGAGGCGATGCCAAATACCGCTACAGCTACAGCAATCGCCAGTTCAAAGTTATTGCTTGCTGCTGTAAAAGCCAGTGTTACCGTCTGGTCATATTGAAAGCCGCCTTTGTAAGACATAAAGAAGCTGACAAAAAACATGACTGCAAAATAGATCAATAAGGGAATGGCTATTCTTGCGACTCCCATTGGATTGGTGACAATCTCCTGCCCTTTGGTCATAAACATAATAACGATTGTATAGAGCAGGGCGATCAAAGCTAACGGTGAAATTTTAGGGATAAATACATTCTCGTACCATTCTCTTGTCTTAACTCGGATCAATCTAAAACGAGTAATAAAACCCGCTGCAAAAGGAATCCCCAAGTAAATCAGAACACTTTTAGCAACATCCCATATCGAAACATCCACGATTTGCCCACCCCAGGAAAGGCCAAGCCATTTAGGAATTAAAGTAACAAAAAGATAGATATAAACTGAATACAAGAGTATTTGGAATATGGAGTTTAGGGCCACGAGTGCGGCACAATACTCATTATCACCCTTCGCGAGCGTATTCCAGACAATGACCATGGCAATACAGCGAGCTAAACCGATCATGATCAAACCAATAGCATAACCTGGCATATCTCTCAAAAACACGATAGCCAGTATGAACATTAAAACCGGTCCGATAATCCAGTTCTGAAGCAGCGAAAAGCTGAAGACTTTTTTATTTTGTACGACTTTGCCGATCTCTTCATATTTTACCTTGGCCAGCGGAGGATACATCATTACAATGAGTCCGATGGCAATCGGCCAGGAAATCGTACCCGTGCTGAACTCACCCAACGATACAGCAAGGTTTGGGAACAGATAACCTCCAAAAACGCCAATAGCCATCGCAATAAAGATCCAAAATGTCAAAAACCGGTCTAAAAATGATAATCCTAATTGATTTGTCTTTCCCATTTTATTCCTCCGGATTTATGCGGTTATAGGCATATTGTATCTTCTTCTCGTTGATATGTAAAAGGGTAAATGCCCCCGATCAAGAAATATCCACTTCTTTGATACACATTAAATCTTCCCTGGACAGATTCGGCTGCCTGTAGAGTCTGACGGCCTGTCTGCGAATCGCTTTTTCCACAAAATTGCGCACCATCCGGGCATTACCGGAATAAGGCTGTATGGCATTCATATTCTGCAGGTTTCTTCGGAACACAATTTTTGCCTGCGGAGAAAATGTATATTGCCTACCTGTCAGCATCTGTTCACCAATAGACATCAGTTCATCTAGAGAGTAGTCCGGGAAATCGATATGGAGCGGAAAGCGCGACCGCAAACCAGGGTTTGTCTTTATGAATGCATCCATTTCAACCTTATATCCGGCAAGGATAAGGATGAGGTTATCCTTATGGTCTTCCATCGCTTTGACTAAGGCATCAATTGCTTCCTTGCCGAAATCCTTTTCCCCACCCCTTGCCAGAGAATAGGCTTCATCAATAAACAGGATCCCGCCGAGCGCCTTTTTAACCAATTCTCTGGTCTTATTGGCTGTATGTCCGACATACTCCCCAACAAGATCTGCTCTTTCACATTCGATAATATGTCCTTTCGGCAAAACGCCCATTTCCTTAAACAATCTTCCGATCAGCCTTGCGACTGTGGTTTTTCCTGTACCCGGATTGCCGCTAAAAACGGTATGTAAGACTAAAGGCTCCGTATTCAGCTTCTCTTTTTCCCGTCGTTTGCAGATTTCTACAAAAGCATACAACTCATGAATCAGTTTTTTTACTGACTCTAAGCCAATTAAACTATCGAGTTCCGTAATGATTTCTTCAGTCTTTTTGTTACTGCTGCCGGCATAGTCCGGCAACTCAGGTTCTGATGTCATTGGCTGGGTTTGGAGTACCGGCGGAAGATTTGATCTGAAGGTTATCTTAATGGACATAAAAGAAGCACCCCCCATAAGAACGTCATTATATATATATAGCGAAGCGTGAAAAAGGTGAATCATTAATTTGGGAAAAATATAAATAATAAGAAAAATAAACATCGTGCTATGTAGGGTACACAACACGATGTTCTATTCATTTCTTTTCTTTTCTATGTCTCAGTGATATCTATCAGCTATATGGTCCCAGTCCAATTATGGCCCCAGCAGGAAATTATTCAGTCATTTCCCCGACTAAGGCATTTAAATTGACTTGTCTCATTGGCATTATGGTAGAAATGGCATGTTTATATACCATTTGTTGTTTGCCTTCGTAGTCCAGAACAACCGTGAAATTATCAAAGCCTTTGACTAATCCTTTGAGCTGGAATCCATTGACCAAATAGATCGTAACAGGTATGTTATCCTTACGGATTTGGTTCAAGAAAACATCCTGCAAGTTAATCGGTGATTTATTCATTTTATTTTTTACCTCCATCACCATTTTTCTTATTGTCTAATTTTACCTTAGTTTCCATCACTGCGCAAGTCAAGAGAATCGCAAATTTCGTCAAGAATTTGTTGAGACGAACATTCTGTCAAGTCATACCATTTGATTCTGGGATCCCTCTTAAACCAGGTTAATTGTCTTTTGGCAAAGTGCCTGGTATCTCTCTGAAGCAGACGCAGCATTTCTTTTTGAGTGACCAAACCTCTTAAAAAATAAACGACATGACGATAGCCGATGGTTTGAAGAGATTTTAGCCTTGGTGAATAACCCTCCTGAAGTAAACGTAGAGTCTCTTCGATTATACCACAATCTACCATTTTCCGGCAACGATCATTGATTCGTTCATAAATCACGTCTCTTGGAGCCGTCAGCCCTAAATAAATGACCGATTCATCCAATTCAGCATACATTTTTTCCATGTATGACCTTTGTTCAGATAATGGTTTACCGGTTAATTCAAAGATTTCCAGGGCTCTGACGATTCTTGCCGTATCGTTCACATGAAGTTTTTCGGCAGAAGCCCGATCACATTCCGCGAGTCTTAGATGCAGCTCCTTATTGCCATGCTGATTGGCATAAGCCAGCCACTTTTGCTTGATTGGGTCCGATCCTTCTTCCGGAAATTCAAATTCATCCAAAATTGAACGAATGTAAAGTCCAGTTCCGCCAACGATAATCGGGATTTTCCCTTTGGCTTGAATATTCTCAATCCATTCTCTGGCCTGAGACTGAAATCCTGCCACTGTAAACGGTTCAGCCGGATCAAGCAGATCGATCAGATGATGCGGTACACCCTTCTGTTCAGCCTTAGATGGTTTTGCTGATCCGATATCAAGCTTCCGGTAAACTTGAACGGAATCTCCGGAAATAATTTCTCCGTGCAGCCTGAGTGCCAGTTCAATGCCAAGAGCACTCTTGCCGACTGCTGTCGGTCCGATAATAACGATCAGGGGATTCATTGGAAACCCTCCCCCACCCTAGTTAAATCGATGATACCAAAATCCACAGGGCTGTATTTATTCTTCTCTTTAACATAAAAACCAAGCCGGGTAAATTCACTGCTGCCTTTTCGTTCTTTCAACACAACTCTTTTCCTGGACACGCGGCATGCCTCCCGGATCGTATCTTTATCCAAAGGATTCGGATTGGACCATTTCTTCAGCGGCCGGATCGAGGAAGATTCTTTAACCGTAACACGGAACATTGGGTCAAAATAGACGACATCTACAGATGCATCCGGCAGCCCTTCCAATATCCTGGTATGATCTGCCCAGACCGTTTCAATGCAGGAAGTGGCCTGGCTCAATTCCACCCAGGCCTGGGCCTTTACCTGAGATAGTTTCTTGGCAGGTTTAAACTGCTTAACCTGATCCAGACCATCCTGAACCAAAAAATGGATCAGCGGCGAGCTTTCCACAGCAAGTACGCTTCCATTGGAACCGACGGCGTACGCCGAGATCAGTGTATCCGACGCAAGACCCATGGTCGCATCAAGAAAAATGTCCCCGGCCTCAAGATTCACTGCCTGAAGAAAACGATCCGGTACGCCACGCAGGATATTGATCATCCTTAATAACGCCATACTTGGATGGAAAAAGAGTCTTTCTCCATCATCTTCAAGACAGAGCTTCTGTTTAACGTAACGAAGTATCGGAAGACCATCAGCTTCTGATAAGGCATCCATCGGAACAATTTTTATCCCGGATTGCATACTGAGCTTTTCAAGCTGCAGTTTAAGTTTTTCATCTGACCGTTTATAGGCAATCACATTATCCATTTGATCCATGATCTTATCCGTTCTGCCATTATGTTATTTATTTGACTTATTCCCTCTCAAACTTATGATTGAGTTCTTTCTCGGATATCTGAATGATCGTAGGCCGGCCATGGGGACAGGAGTAAGGATTATCTGCTCTGCCCAATTTCTGTATGATTTCATCCATTTCCTGAACCATTAAGCGCTCTTTGCCTTTGACAGCCGA
Source organism: Dehalobacter restrictus DSM 9455 (assembly GCF_000512895.1). Taxonomy (NCBI): domain Bacteria; kingdom Bacillati; phylum Bacillota; class Clostridia; order Eubacteriales; family Desulfitobacteriaceae; genus Dehalobacter; species Dehalobacter restrictus. The sequence continues at coordinate 1,456,575 of NZ_CP007033.1, read as the reverse complement.
CCTGCAGGCCAGCATCATGATCCACTCTTCCAGAAGTTTCTCCAAGGATGGAGAAAAAGATGTGTTCAGAATTTCATCGATAAAGACCTTGAACATCTTCCCCGGTGATTCCAGGCTATCTAGCAGCGGAATCCCCCGCAGAAAGTACGTCCTGTCTCCGAAGTGTTCAAAAATGAAGCCCATTCCATGCAGCTCGTCAAAATGCGCAAGCAGGATCTGCTCCTCCTGAACTGTAAGTTCTACCGTCTCCGGAATCAAAAGGAGCTGGCTTGCTGTCTCGCGTTGTCTGGCAAGCTGAAGCAGGCTTTCGTATCTGATGCGCTCATGGGCTGCATGCTGATCTATAATATACAGATTCTTGTCGTCTGCAGCAAGAATATACATATGAAAAACTTGGCCGACAGCTTTCAATTCCAGGAATTTCGATACGGTTTCCTTATCCTGCTGCAAAGTTTGAGATACTTCAGCAATTTTATCAGGGAGGCTATCCGTAATATTGTCCGTGATGCGCTCAAGATTACGGTTCGGAGCAATCTCTGAATTACGATCAGAAATCATATCAGAAATACGCTCAGGAACCCGATCCGCTATACTTTCTCGTATACCCCCGGATAATCTGCCAGAAATGTATTCCGTCTGGTCTGGCTGCTGTTCAGACAGCTGTCCGTTAATGTATGGGTAATGATGTTCTTTTATCTTCTCTACGTCCCTGAAAGACTGATTTTCTGGGATGATTGGTGTATCAGGATCGTACGCCGGAGAGCTTTGTTCTGACCTATTCGATTCCAATGGCCGGTATAATATCTTGAGCTGTTCCCATTGAGACGGACTGGGTTTAGACGGACCGGATTCTGATGTCCTTGTTTTTTCCGTAAAGGAATATCTCCGCATTGGAACACCGTCCAGAAGGTTCTTCCGGATAACCTCCGCAATCTTTCTGCTTAAGTTTTTTTCTTCTTTAAATTTAATTTCCAGTTTGGCTGGATGAACATTGACATCATAATCTGAAGGAGGCAAGTTCAGCGAAATAACGCATACCGGATAGGTATTAGCAGGAATCAGCGTATGATAACCGTCTTTGATGGCCTGATTCATTAACTGGGAACGGATAACCCTGCCGTTAACAAAAAAGGTAAGACCGCTGCGTGACGACCTGACATGCTCCGGCATGCTGACATAACCGGAAATCTCAAGGCTTTCATCCTGGTAGGATATCGGCAGCATCTTACGGGCAGCATCATTGCCACTGACGGCTGCTATAGCCTCGATAAGACTGCCGTTTCCAGGCGTATGCAGTAAGATATTATTCGGGTGACGCAGGGAAAAAGCAACATCAGGTCTAGCCAGGGAAAGCCTGCCGACCATGTCGGAAATCCAGCCAAACTCCGTAACGGCTGAACGCAGGAACTTGTGTCTGGCCGGTGTATTATAAAACAAGTCATTGACAGTTACGACTGTACCCGGCGGGCATCCGATTTCCGTCATGGAAAGGAACGTGCCGCCCTCAACTTTTAATTCCTGTCCTGCGACATCATCCGGTGTCCGCGTCATAATACTCAATTTGGATACCGAAGCGATGCTCGGAAGCGCTTCTCCGCGAAAGCCCAGTGTCCTAAGGTCATCGAGGTCTGTAATTGCCGATATTTTACTGGTAGCATGCGGAAGAACTGCCAGACGCAAATCTTCAGCCAGAATTCCGGCGCCGTCGTCTTTCACTCTGATCAGGGCCGTACCTCCGCCCTCTACACTGATATCTATTTTTCGGGCACCGGCATCCAGCGCGTTTTCGACCAGTTCTTTGACTACGGAAAGAGGCCTTTCCACAACCTCGCCGGCTGCAATTTGATTGATGCAATGCTCATCAAGGAGCTTAATTCTAGCCGCCAAATGGATTCACTTCCCTACCATCTGTCCAAAAATGGACTTGATCTCTCCGTTGATTTTGCAGTAGAACGGTTTTTTCTGATTTTTGAAAAGTTTCTGCCAGGTCGTATCCGGCCTGTTCGCAATCGGGACATGCTTCAAACGGAATTCTGACAAGCACCGCTTTTTGAAAAGCCGACGGTTTTTGGGATATCATCAGCACCGTCCCCCCGCAATGCCTGCATTTGCGGATGTATTCCCTGCGGTTCTCTTTAAATCCGTCCGTATCATAATAAATACTTTTCTCGGAATATACCCAGTCACCTGTCGGCAAAAACGGTTCTTTACGGAAAGCCCAGGAAGGCCGGACAGCCTCATTCGTTCTTTTCAAATCGGTCAGAAAAGAGCGGATCGTATCACCGCCAATTTCAGTATTCTGAGGTTTCTGCGACTCCACCACCCCGGAATAATCTTCTCCGGCCAGCGCCAGGAAAATAGCCATATTAATATAGGGCAGTGCGCCTTCAATCGCGTATCCGCCTTCCAGTACTGCAAGATCGGGCTTGATCATTTCAGTGATTTTGCCATAGCCTCTGGCCGTCACATTCATCGAAGCCAACGGATCCGTAAAATGATTGTCCTGTCCGGCGGAATTGATGATCAGATCCGGTTTAAATGCTTCCACTGCAGGCATAATCCAGTTTTCCAGCGCATAGAGGAAACCTTCATCACCAACTCCCGGCAGAAGCGGGATATTCAGTACCGATCCCCAGGCATTCGGCCCACCTTTCTCTTCCGTAAATCCGGTTCCGGGAAATATGGTTCTGCCGTCCTGATGGATCGATATATAAAAGACATTCGGATCATGATAAAAAATATCCTGCGTCCCGTCACCGTGATGAACATCCGTATCGATGACGGCAATTTTTTTGATGCCGTATTTGGCCCGAAGGACATTAATTAAAATAGCTTCATTATTCAGGGTGCAGAATCCTCTGTTTCCCCAGACTGTCGCTCCGGAATGATGGCCAGGCGGGCGCACCAGCGCAAAGCCGTTCGTAATTTCCTTTTTCATCAGCGCGTTGCCCAGAACCAGCGAACTTCCAACAGCGATCAGATGGGCATCGAGATTATGCTGTTGGAGATCCGGAAAAATCGCCTGGGTTCGTAAGACATCAAAAAGATCCGCCACCCCGGGAGAGTATTGCTTGACCTGGGGAAGGTCCATGATCCCTTCTTCAAAGATCTGTTCCTGGGTGTAAAGCAAGCGTTCTTCCCGTTCCGGATGAAATTCCCCAAGAGACCAGTCAAAAGCCGGAAAGAAGATAATTCCTGTCTTGTTCATGACCGTATCCTCCCAATGACTCCCGGCGGAACATGCATCGCACCTTTGACAATCTGGCCGACCGTATGATAATTCTCAACCAGCGGAAAATAATCAAAGATCTCTTTCTCCAGGTCGTCTGTTTCTATTCCAAAACCGACTGCCTGTTTTTGCGCTAATTCTTTCAAGAAATCTTCTACTTCTCGATGGGGTTTTTTAGGTCCGGTCCAAATGCCCTGCTCCCCGGTTTCCTCTATCCTGTAAATAGAGAACTTCGTATCCAGGTGGAGTGTCCAGGAAAAGGTTGGTTTAGCCATCGATGCTCCGATGGCATTCGAAACTTCGGAGAATTCAGTCAGAACCGTCCGCAGTCTCATCCGATTCTCCAGCGCTGCTTCAAGCCCCGGTGCTCCTCCTCCGCTGAGCTGGATATAGAATTTAAAATCATCATGATGATGGATGACTTCCCAGACCTTATAGGCCGGCTCGGTTTTCCATTCCTCTAGCAGCTGCTCAATGGCCCGGGCAATTTTTTCAACCATTTTTCCAACGATGATTTGTGCTGTCCGGCGCAGAGCAGATGCTGTTCTTTGGTTCTCGGGCAGGAGCAGGCCAAGCGCTTCTTCAGCCCGCTGCAGATCACCGTAATCCGTCAGATTCAGGTAGCGCAGCGCATCCGTAGGTGTCGGGCTGATTCCTCCTATGCAGTAGGCAGGACCTAAGCGGTAGTCGGCCAGCATAACCTCTCCCTGCTCCAGACAGACAGCTGAATCCCCTCCAATAGAGACTGAACGTACAGCCAGCGAGCGGACATTCGTCAGGAAGGGTCCGATCTGCGCGCCGTGGGTGCTGATTAACGGAGATCCGGATAATACCAGTCCTATATCGGTCGTGGTTCCGCCGATATCGACAACGACATAGGATTCCTCCGGATTGCTCTGGGCGAGCGTTCCAAGTACACTTGCCGCCGGTCCGGAGTAAATCGACTCAACCGGTCTGATCTTTGCCAGCGGCAAGACCCCGCCATCCGCCTTTAGCACCCGGATCGGCGCCCGACATCCCCTTGCCTCAACCGCCATTTTCAACTGATAAGCGAAGTTCTGAAACAATTCTGTTGCGGCCAGGTTCAGATAAGTCGTCAGACTTCTGCGGTAGAAATTGGCCTGCCCGGACTGGCTTCCCAGAGCTGTTATAATTCCAGGTGCCTCTCTATGCAAATATGCTGCCAGCTGTTCCTCAAAGACATTGTTGCGATGGGAGAATTTGCTGACAATGGCCGTAAGCGGCTTAATGGATTGTTTGTTCAATTTTTCAGCAAGCGTCTGCCACTCTGATTGATCCGCTGGCACAACGACCCTTCCGCGATAATCCAAAACACCGGTTAAAACACTGTAATCCACCGGCCAAGGCAATGAGGAAAGCTTCATGCCGGTCCCCGGAAAAAGGATCAATTTGACCTCGGGCAATCGTTTTTGTAAAATCGCGTTCGTTACAAGCGTCGTACTGACGGTAATCATTTCGATGTTTTTAGCCTCGGAAATTTGGAGATAATCCAGGGCGCTGATAAGTGTATTCAGAATGTCATCCTGATTGGTCGGAATTTTACCCTTACGCTCGATCACGCCATTCGTGATCATGACAGCATCGGTAAACGTTCCGCCCACATCGATGCCAATAAGGCTGGCCATGTTATCTCCTCCTTCTGTTTTGCTCAGGCTGGTTTGAACAGTTAAATCAATATGTTTAGATCTAATGATTTTTATTATATGGGGTTGGTCTGCGTAATCAGTACCGTTTTCGGCTATTGCGCCATGGAGGGCACAATAGCCGAAAACGGTATTGTGGCACCCAGACAGGCCCCAAATGAGATTAGTTCTTTCAAAAAAGGCCACAACATAATAACTGATTTATAGAATGCACAAAGACCTCATTACGATATTACACAATAACACACAGAAATGCCGTTAAATAATCTTCGTAGCCTTAACGCGGCTAATAAGATCATACAAGTAATCCATCGCCTGACGCGGTGCAAGATTATCCAGATCCAGCTCTTCAAGCTCCTTGAATATCGGATGCGTGCTCTGGTTATCGAACAGCGACGGCTGCAGCATATTGGCATCAACAGCTTTCACTATCTTGCGCTGGGTCGGGGAATTTTCGAGTTCACCGAGAATGATGGCCGCTCTTTTTAAGAGATGGGGCGGAAGGCCAGCAATCTTCGCCACATGAAGGCCATAGCTCCGGTCAGCCTTGCCGGGAAGTATTTTATGCAGGAAAACAACATCGTCACCCTGTTCCCTAACAGCCACATGCAGATTAAAAACTTCAGGATAACGTTCTTCCAATTCGGTTAGCTCATGGTAATGTGTCGCAAATAATGTTTTGGCTTTAATTTCGGGGTTTTCAACCAGGTGCTCGGCAATCGCCCAAGCCAGACTGAGACCGTCAAACGTTGCTGTTCCCCTGCCGACTTCGTCCAAAATAATTAAACTGTCCGCCGTGGCATTTTTAAGAATATGGGCGACTTCGTTCATTTCGACCATAAATGTACTTTGCCCTGCTGCCAGGTTATCGGCAGCTCCTACCCGGGTAAAAATACAGTCGGCGATCGAAATGGCGGCCTTCTGAGCCGGCACGAAGCTGCCGATCTGGGCCATTAAAACGATCAGGGCTACCTGGCGCATATAGGTCGATTTCCCGGCCATATTGGGGCCGGTAATCAGTGCAAGGTGTTTATTACGGGTAAGATGCGTATCATTCGGAACAAACGTATCACAGATTCTTTCCACAACCGGATGCCGTCCCTCAACAATATGAATGATCCCATCGGAGCGTATTTCCGGTTTGACATAATTGTTTTGAATGGCGGTTCCGGCCAAGGAGACAAAAACATCGATTTCAGCCAACGACTGGGCAGCGTTAATGATTAGCAGCGAACAAGCCAGAACCTTGTCCCGAAGCACAGAAAACAGCTGATATTCGAGATCACTGAGCCTGTCCTGCGCAGTCAGGACGCGCTGCTCGTATTCTTTTAATTCCGGGGTGATGAATCGCTCGGCATTGACCAGCGTCTGTTTTCGCTGATAATCATCCGGAATCAAATGGGCATTCGCATTGGTGATTTCAATAAAGTACCCAAAGTTCTTATTAAAGCCGATCTTCAACGAACGGATTCTGGTGCGTTCTCTTTCCTGATTTTCCAGGCGGGCAATCCATTCTTTGCCGCCGGACGATATCGCCCGCAAACTGTCAATTTCTGCTGAATAGCCGTTCTGAATAATATTTCCGTCCTTCGGAGAGTATGGTGCTTCAGGGTTTATGGCCGCAAGCAGTTCCTGCGCAAGGTCATCAAGTCCTGCCAGGGACGGCAGATATTTAGCTAATTTCTGAGAACCGTTGTCAGTGATGCAATCCCTGACCTTAGGCAGGCAGGATAACGTGCTGCCCAACGCCAGCAGATCCCGGGGACTTGCTTTGCCGAGGGACAGTTTTCCAAGCAGCCTTTCCAGGTCATACACTGTTGTCAAAGCTTTTTGTATATCTTGGCGTAAAAAAGTATTCCGTGTTAACTCTTCGACAGAAGCCAGTCGTTCATTAATGCTTTCAGGATCGCGTAAGGGTTGCTGCACCCAGTTTCTGAGCAGTCTGGCTCCAAAGGCCGTTTTGGTTAAATTCAGGGTGGAAAATAAGGTCCCTTTCTCATCGCTGGTTCGCAGTGATTCGACAAGTTCAAGATTCCTTCTAGTCCATTTGTCGAGAACCATTGCCGTACTGCTTTGGCTCACCGAAATGCGCAGGATATGTTCCTGTCCCGAGTTGGGGATATTCTGACTGATATACTGCCAAAGTCCGGCTGCAGCTTTGCAGGCAACCGGCATTTGCTGCAAAAGCTCTGCCTGCTTCTTAAATCTTTCACTAAGTTCAGCCGTCCTCAGGAACAAATTTTTTTCGATCGCTGTCAAATAATAATCCGTAAATAGTTTGGACAGCATCGCAACGTCCTTGGACAGGATAAGTTCGGAAGGTGCAATACGGTTTAATTCTGCCTGCAGGATCTGAATGGAAGGCGTCTCCATGATCCGGAAATCACCCGTTGTGATGTCGAGATAAGCGAGCGCCCACGTTTTCTCCTTATAGACACACGCCAGAAAGTTGTTCTTTGTTTCCGAGCTGATACTGTCCAGCGTACCCGGCGTCACAATCCGGACAATGTCTCTTTTGACAATTCCTTTACTGGCTTGAGGATCTTCCATTTGTTCACAAATGGCAACTTTAAATCCGGCAGCGACCAATTTCAGAAGATAACCGTCCACGGCATGATGCGGAACTCCGCACATGGGTATTTTCTGGCCCTTGCCTGCGTCCCGCGCCGTTAGCACAATTTCCAGAACCGGAGCAGCGGTCTCGGCATCCTGGCCAAACATTTCATAAAAATCACCAAGCCTGAAAAACAGGATCGTATCCGGTACCCTGTTCTTTATCTCTTGATATTGCTGCAGCATGGGTGTATTCATGGTTCACTTAGCTCCCCAAAAAGCGTCCAGGAATTTGCAGATCTGATTGTAACCGAAACAAGTGAACCAACCAAGTCCTCCCTGCTTTCGAATACAACAATCTCATTTCCTCTGGTACGGCCTGTTAAATATTTAGGATCCGACTTACTGGGTCCTTCCACCAGAATTTCATAGCGGTTGTCAATCATTTTCTGGCGCCAGCTCAGACTCTGAGAATTTTGAAGCGCCATCAGTCTCTGCAGACGGTTTTTCTTGATATCGAGCGGAACCTGATCCTGAAGCAACGCCCCCGCTGTCCCGGACCGTTTGGAAAACATGAAGGTAAAAGCCTGGTTGAAAGGCACTGTATTGACAAGATCAAGCGTCAGTTCAAAATCTTCTTCCGTTTCTCCGGGAAACCCAACAATAATATCGGTTGTCAATCGGGCCTCGGGTACAATTTCCAGAATACGCGCAATTCTTTCCAGATAATATCCCCTGGTGTACCCTCTGTTCATTGCCGCCAGCACTTGATTGCTTCCGGCCTGGAATGGCAGATGGAAGTGTTCACAGATATGCTCACCGCGGGCTACCGTCTCGATCAGCTTATCACTGAAATCTTTCGGATGAGAGGTCATAAACCGGATTCGGTAAAGCCCTTCAATTTTATCGATTTCAGTCAGCAAATCGGAAAAATCATAGGCAAAACCGTCTTTTTTTCCGTAGGAATTGACATTCTGGCCAAGCAAGGTCACATCACGGCAGCCATTTTTAACAAGTGTCCTGATTTCGTCCAGAATGACGTCCATCGGCCGGCTGCGTTCCCTTCCCCTGACATAAGGAACAATGCAATAGGCACAATAATTGTCACAGCCATACATAATGTTGACATTGATCCGGAGCTTTCCTTTTTCAGCCAAAGGAACAACCTCAGTAGTTTCACAGGCCGCCTCGGAAACAAGCGCGGCTTTTCCGCCCTGATCCGCTGTTCTCAGCAAACCTTCAAATTGATGATGATCAAAGGTCCCTGTCCAGATATCGACATGAGGGGCTCTTTTTTGGAGTTTTTCCAGAAGGCCGGGCTGTTGAATCATGCATCCGGCAACCGCAATCTTGAGCTGCGGTTTCTTTTCTTTCAGTTTTTTCAATTGACCGATTTTGCCAATAATTTTATTTTCGGCGCTTTCTCTGACGCAGCAGGTATTAATGATAATCAAATCGGCTTGTTCAGGGTTCTCGGTGCGCGCGTACCCGTTTTTTTCCGAAATGGCCGTCAAGGTCTCGGCATCCCGCTCGGACATTTGACAGCCATACGAAATCGTACACACTTTCTTATTCATTTCGTTCGACATGTATTCAATCAATCCTCTGCTTGAAAGCTATAATATTTATGCAGATAAAAACTGTTGCTATGAAGACTTACTTAAAAAACTTATGATCAGTCTGAAGGCCACAGTTCCGCTGTGAGCGGAGCAGGATTGCGAAGCGCGGCCTTTTGCGTCTAGGAGGACGCAACGGCCAGAAAGCGGTATTGTGGCCTTCAGACCTACCCGGTTTATTACATCTTGGGAACGGACTGGTAGTAAAGTGCCAGCGTTCCCGGTCCGACATGGCTGCCTACAACACAGCCAATATCACTAATAATTACGTCTTTGACCGGCAGTGTATTTTTGATTTCTTCAGCCAGGGCTTTGGCTTCTTCCAAACATGCCGAATGAGAAATCCCGATCACTTGCTTTTCTGCTTCAACGATCTCATTTTTCATGATTTCAATAAGCTTGCGGATCGCAGCTTTTCTGGATCTGACTTTGTTAAATACGTCAATTTTTCCTTCCGTATTCATGTGCAGGATCGGTTTGACATCCAAAAGTCCGGCGACGAATCCGGCTGTTTTGCTTAATCTTCCACCTTTGACAAGGTACTCCAGCGTATCAATGGTAAAAATGTACCGCATTTTATTTTTAATCTCCATGATTTGCGGTTCAATCTCCTGCCAGGTATCGGTATGCTTCAGTATTTCTGACGCAAGTATTGCCTGCAGCCCAAATCCCAAAGATGCACCAAGGCTGTCGATGATATGTATTTTCTCCGAAGCGCTGCACATTTCCCGCACCATCACTGCCGTTTGACAAGTTGAACTTAAGCCGGAAGACAGGTGTATGGCAATGACTTCTTTACCTTCAGCCAATACTTTTTCGTAGGCGTCCTTTAAGAGATTCAAATTAGGCTGCGAAGTCTTCGGGAGTTCTTTATAGTCTTTGAAGTTAGCGTAAAACTTGTCCGGAAAAATATCGATCCCTTCTGCATAGGTAACCCCATCAATATTTACCGGCATCGGGACAACAACAATCCCAAGTTTTTCAGCTAGATCTCTTGGCATATCTGAAGCGCTGTCTACTACGATCTGAAATGGCATGCTATCACTCCATCCAAAAAAAGATATTATAAATAATCCTACCAATTACATCCTATTTGTCAAGTTTTTTAGAAAACTTAGGTTGCACTTCGATCTATCGGAAAATGTACAGCTTTTCGATAACCTAGACAGTTAAAAAAAATAGCGCTTGTCCAAGCGCTATTTTATTCCTGTTTTACAGATAGTTCAAAGGATTTACAGTACTGCCGTTAATGATTACTTCAAAATGCAAATGTGATCCTGTTGAATTGCCGGTTGAGCCTACATTGCCGATGTTTTGGCCTTTCGATACAGTTTGTCCGACACTGACAAACAGTTTGGATGAGTGACCATACCGGGTAGATACGCCATTACCATGATCGATCATGATGCAGTATCCATATCCGCCATCCCATCCTGCTTCTACAACGGTGCCGGAAGCTGCCGCATAATAGGGCTGGCCGGTAACTCCATCAATGTCGATTCCAGTATGGAAGCTGCCATGACGAGAACCATAATAGGAGGTAATACCTCCGCTGATGGGCCAGCTTAAACCGGAGATACTGCCGGATCCGCGGGATGTCCCAACATAGACAATTGAGCGGCCAGGTCCTTTAGCAACAATCTGATTTACAGGTTTATTGACGACTTCTTCCTTGACAACCTGCTTTTCGATCATTTTACCATTTTCCTCAACATACGAATATGTAACGGCCTTTTCACCATCTTTACCCGCCTGCTTGATGATACTCTTGCCGTAGCCGAGACTGCTGTCCGTCTTGGAAAGCACATCAAACGGAACAACCTCACTGACTACTTTCGTACCTTCACTTCGTACTGTAAGGTAAGGCTTTGTTTGAACAAGCTTGATTTTCTGTCCTGGCTGAATTACTGAGTCTTCAGTAAATCCCGGGTTAGCAGCAATCACTTCGTCTGTCAGCATATTGTTCTTACGGGCAATCAGCCATAAAGAATCATCTTCTTGAATGGTATACGTGGTTTCTGCCACATCGCCTTTAACCAAGATTTCCAAAGCGGCATCAACTGTCTTGACTTCACTCGGGTGAACCTTTGATGCAATTTTGGAGACCGGTTCGACAATTTTAACTGAAGAAACAGTATTATTTTTCGAAGGCTTCGTCTGATAATCCTCATACTTTTTCAACAAAGTATTGATGTCTTGTTCGTTGGCTAAAACAACCACGACTTTGCCATTCACCTGTAGCCCATAGCCATTGACGTACGGCTTAATGGCATTTGCCAAAACATCTTTAGACACCGGCCCGGTATAATCTTCATTCTTTAATCTTAGACTTTTATATTCTATGGTATCGCTGGTCTGAGCAACGGTTCCGGCTGCGTTCCCCTGCTGGGTAAGAATCTCTTGAACCAGTCGTTTAGCCTCAGACTTACTTGCTGCATAACCAATGTTTTTACCGTTTACAACAATACCTACTGCCGGAGTTGTCGAGCTAAAATAAAAACAACCACTGAAAATCACTGCCAAAGCCAGCACGGTGATCCCGATCGTCTTTGGAGATTTCCAGGAAATATTTTTAATCTTTGCTGCCGTCTTCGAAAAAATTTCTTTATATTCGATTTTATTTGCTAAGTTCACGATGCCAAATTTTATTTTTTTCGCTTGCTTAGCCAAAGCCTCTGCAGTATTCGCTTTTTTAAATTTTTGTATGATTTTGTCCAGATAATTTTTGTTTATCTTTCTACTAATCATTCTCGCCTCCCTTAGCTTGTCATTCGTACACTGCTATATCATACCATTAATTAAGCCTTAAGAAAATACAGGAATTTTCCAATTCATTGGCTCACACGTTTATTCCTTGAGAAATTCCTTATATTCTAGGCAAAATTTCTTTTAATTTTATTGATAAAGGACAAAATTCCCGTGGACCTTTCATGGGTGACTCTTTTCCCAAGAAGCGTTTTGGCGATGCTGAGGACCTGAACTGCATATTCAGAATTAGGCTGGGATAAAAATAAGGGGTTTTGACTCTTTAAGGATTTTGTGACTTTTTTGTCATCGTAAATCCAGCCAAGCAGTTCCGGCTGCAGCTTGAGATACTTGGACGAAGCTTTCTTAAATGTTTCACAGCACTTTATCGCTTCGGCTTCATCTTCACAGCGATTGATCACCAGGTAAGGACGGATATTCGAATTGCGGTACGCCAGCGCTTTGGTCAGTCCGTATGTATCCATCATCGCGTGCGGTTCTGTGGTGGTAACCAGCAGCAGGTCATCCGCAGCCTCCAAAAATTTAAGTACGACTTCCGAAATACCTGCTCCGGTATCGATCAGAAAGATATCGCATTCACCTTCCAGATCCGCAAATCCGGATATGATACGGTTAAACTGAAGAGGACTGAGATTTGTTAATGATGAAATGCCGCTTGAACCCGGCAGAAGCTTAATTCCTCCCGGGCCGGGAGTCAGAATGTCCTTTAAGGTGCACTCGCCTTTCAGGACATGGGTAAGGTTCAGCGGATTATTCAATTTCAACAATAATTCGACATTGGCCATCCCAATATCGGCATCAAGGATAATGACTCTTTTACCAAGCTGGCTTAAAGCCATACTCAAATTGATAGCGAGTGAAGTTTTACCAACTCCTCCCTTACCGCTGCCGATCGCAATGACTCTGGATTTTTTTTGCTGTCTCTGGACAGTTGGAATCGTAACGCACCAGCTCTGCTGAGCCGGCTGCCGGGAAATCACTTCGGATGTAAGGACGATTTTCGAATCGGAAACCAGCCAGCGTATCACGGTACCAATCGGGATCAGCAGCAGATAACCTTTATGTAAAGTGATTGCCAATTCCAAGCGGTCAGGGAATACATTCTTTATTTCTGCAGTATAGATGTCGTGAAACAATTCGGAGTTAGTCGTAAAATTAAGTTTTTGTCCTGCAAAGAATTGTGGCTGATTCATTAATTTCCTCCTGAATTCTGAACTGCTATATAATTTTCTACAACGAAGGACAAGTTCCCTTCTGCGCAGATAAAAAAATGATTGCGAGAGATGGGCAATCATTACATATTACCATTTTTACCTCTTTCTGATATGATAGTTACAAAGTAGCATTAACTGGATCATACAGGAGGATTATTAATGAGTACGTATGGTTTAATCGGAATGGTTTTCATTTCTTTAGCTTTACTGATTTACAGCATCGGCGTCTGGAGCGAGCATTTTCAACGCAGACTGAAATGGTGGCATGTCATAACCTTTTATTGCGGCCTGATCTGCGATACCATTGGAACTGGGGCAATGGGACTTATGGTAGGAGGCCTGCTTCAATTCACTTTTCATGGTCTCACCGGTCTCGCGGCGATTATCATTATGTTTTTTCATGCCATTTGGGCAACAGTCGTCTTGATGAAAAACAATGAGCAAATGATTGGTAAATTTCATAAATTCAGTATTCTTGTGTGGGTTATCTGGTTGATCCCGATGATTACCGGTGCAATATTCGGTGCTAGCGTATAAGAAAAGTAATGCTCAGGGAGAAGTAAGCGTGACTTTTACACCATATTGTTCAATTCTTTTTATTTGTTCCGGAGAAGCTCCAGCATCTGTGATAAATTGATTCACTTTTTCCCATTTAGCAAATGTATGGTAGAGAATATGACCAAGTTTCGCACTGTGAGCGACAAGAATAACTTCCCTGGCCGAAGTAATCATGGCCTGTTTGACTTCGGATTCAATCATGCTCGATGTCGAAAGACCTTTTTCCGTGCTGATGCCGGTTGCCGACAGAAACAGTTTGTCCGCGTAGAATCCATCCAGGTTTTCCCTGGTCATCGGCCCCAGCAGCGAATAGGTCGTGCTTTGCACTTCCCCGCCTGTTAAGACGGTCGTGATATCTTCACGCATACTGAGAATTTCGGCAACGGCAAGGGAATTCGTTACAACCGTGCATTTTATGTCAAGGGCGAGCGCAATCGCCAGTGTCGTCGTTCCTGAATCTAGAATTACGGATTCTCCTTCATTAATCAGACCAGCAGCTGCTCGGCCAATGCTAAGCTTTTCACTTTGGGCTTCGCCGATCCGCGTAGTAAAGACGGTATTCTTAATTTGAGGGTTTTGAGGATAAACGGCTTTGCCGTGTTCCCGCTGAATCAAGCCCATCAAAGCAAGCTGTTTAAGATCACGGCGTATGGTCATTTCGGAAACATTAAACTCAGCAGCCAGTTCCGCTACCGTCAAATGCCCGTGTTTTTGGAGCAAATATCTGATTTTTTCCTGTCTGCCCGCTGTCAACTGCCCACCTCCAGCTTTACATATGCATTTCATGCTATTGCCATATTGAAGTTTATTTAAGTATGACAAGGTATTAGATCTGCCAGTTCTTTGTTTATAGTATTGCAACGGAGCCCTCATAAACAACGCCGGACAAGGCGTCTACAGTAATTAAAACACCTTCCTGAATCTTCTGTACAGCATCATCCGCTCCGACGATTGCCGGAATCCCATATTCCAAAGCAACGATGGCTGCATGCGAGGTCAGTCCTCCGCGTTCAACCACAACTGCACCGGCTTTCGCCATAACCGGCAGCTGCTCGGCATCGGTAAAAGGTGCTATAAAAATATCCCCTTGGCTGAATTTCTCCGGATCGCTAGCTTTGCTTGCCTTCCCCGAATAAGCTCTTCGTCCGATCCCTGTACCTCTTGCCAGCACATTCCCGACCACCTGGACTTTGATCAGATTGGTCGTGCCAACTTTACCGACCGGGACACCCGCAGTCAGCACAACAACATCGCCGGTTTGAATCAATTTCTGATCCAAAGATCTTGTCACGGCAACGGAAAGCAGTTGGTCCGTTCCTGTACTTTCCGGGACAATGATGGTATGAACACCCCAGCTGAGGGTCAGGCTTCTCGCTACTTCGGGATAAGGCGTTGTTGCGATGATCAACGACTTCGGCCGGTAACGGGAAATCATTCTGGCTGTTTTGCCGGACTGGGTCGGCGTAATGATTGCGGCCGCGTTCAGATCCGCTGCTATAGTATAACTGGCATGACCGATCGCGTCGGCAATATTGCGTCCTTTTTCCAACGGGGCACTGGTCTTAAAAAATATCCCTTCAGCCTTGTGCGTTATTTTATCCATTGTCTGTACCGCTTCGACCGGAAATTCACCGGCTGCAGTCTCACCGGAGAGCATGATCGCGTCCGTGCCGTCTAAAATTGCATTGGCAACATCACTTGCTTCTGCTCTGGTCGGACGCGGCTGGTGCGTCATCGATTCCAGCATCTGCGTCGCTACAATGACTGTTTTGCCCAACGCATTGCATTTGCAAATAATCTCTTTTTGAAAAATTGGGACTTCTTCCACCGGGATCTCCACGCCGAGGTCTCCCCGGGCTACCATAATACCGTCGGCAACTTCCAAAATACTGTCGATATTACGTATGCCTTCATGACTTTCAATCTTGGCGATAATCTTTACCGCAGCGTTCGCTTCCTCGACAACTTTCCGCACTTCCAGAATATCCGAAGCCTTGCGGGTAAAGGAAGCCGCGATAAAATCAATCCCGTTTCGCAGCCCAAACTGAATATCTTCGATATCTTTCAGCGTGAGAGCCGGCAGCTGAATGCTGGCGCCGGGAACATTGACCCCTTTTTGGGATTTTAGCAGGCCCCCGTTCCTGACGATCGTCGTGATTTGTCCATTCTCAGCTGAGGTGACTTCCAGGTCAAGCAGCCCGTCACTCAGCAGAATATGATTTCCGGGCACAACCTCGCTCCAGAGATCCGGATAGGTCACAAAGACCCGCTCAGCTGAACCGAGGCTTTCATCCTGATCAAGCATAAAGTTGCTTCCGTTTTCCAGATGGACCCCTTGCTCAGGAACCAAGCCTGTACGAATCTCCGGACCTTTGGTATCCAGCAGGATCCCCAGATTAACACCGGTTTGTTCTGCAGCAACCCTGAGGTTCACAATTGTTCTTCCATGCGCCTCATGACTGCCGTGAGAAAAGTTAAGTCTGGCCACATTCATGCCGGACTGAATCAGCTGTCTGATCTTATCCGGATGCTCACTGGCAGGACCGATCGTACAAATGATCTTGGTTCTTCGCATCATATCGCCCTCTCTTACTGAATTCGGCTAACACTGCGATTCTAAATTAACATTTACTTAAGATTCTTCTACTAACCCCAGACTAGGTCTCCGTAATGGATAGCCAGCGCCAAGCGGAGCATGGATTGCGCAGCGCGGCTTTTTGTGCCATGGAAGGCACAATAGCCGAAAGCGGCTATCCATTATGGAGACTAACCCAATATTAATTAAAACCCGCGGGCAGCCATCATCTTGATCACATCGATCACCCTGTTCGAATAGCCGGATTCATTGTCATACCAGGCCAGGACTTTGATCATCTTATCACCGATAACCATTGTGGACAGTCCGTCAACGATCGAACTGGCGTTATTGCCGTTATAATCGCTCGAAACAAGGGGCAGTTCGTTATAGGAAAGGATTCCTTTTAGCTCACCTTCTGCAGCCTGTTTAAGCTTGGCATTGACTTCTTCCTTCGTCGTCGCTTTGCTGACATTCACAACAAAATCGACCAAAGACACATTCGGTGTCGGGACTCTTACTGCCAGACCATTCAGCTTTCCTTTGAGCTCTGGCAAAACAAGGGCCACGGCTTTTGCCGCTCCTGTGGTTGTCGGGATCATTGATTGGAATGCAGCTCTGGCTCTGCGCCAGTCAGAATGCTCAAAGTCTAGAATTCTCTGGTCATTGGTTACGGAGTGCGTTGTCGTCATCATTCCGTGCTCGATGCCAAATTCTTTCATAATCACTTTCGCAACAGGAGCCAGGCAGTTGGTGGTACAAGAAGCGTTGGAAATGATATGATGTTTGGCCGGATCATATTTGTCGTCATTGACACCCATCACAATCGTGAGATCTTCATCTTTACCGGGTGCCGAAATAACAACCTTTTTAGCCCCTGCTTTCAGGTGTTTACCTGCACCTTCCCTGTCCACAAATCTTCCGGTCGATTCAATCACGACATCGACGCCCAGTTCTTTCCAGGGCAGCTCTTCTGGGTTTTTTTCGGCCAAAAGTTTGATGGTGCTTCCTTTGACCTTCATCACACCATCTTCGACGATAACATCGTAAGGCAGTGTACCGTGGGTAGAATCGTATTTCAGCAAATGCGCCAGCATATCTGCTTTGCCAAGATCATTCACTGCAACGACTTCCAAATCCCCTGAAGATTCAAGAAAAGCTCTCATACAAAGCCTTCCAATTCTGCCAAAACCATTGATTGCTACTTTAACGGACATAAATATCATCCTCCAAATGTTTATTTAAACATATATATTCCGTGTAAATGAACATATTCCTGCTTTAAAATGTTAATTCGCACATTTTTGTTTTGGTTTTTGTTTTGGTATTTGCATATGAACATAGCGTCCCCAGAAAAGAACAAATCTTTCAGGAAATTTCAAGGATTACTGCATGAAAAAACCAGGATAACCTAATGAGATACTATCCTGGTTTTTTATTTTCTCTCTAATTGTGGTTAGTGATCATCAACGTTTTTAAACAATCCTTCCTTGCTATCGCCGATCTTGGAATAATGATTTCAAACAGTGCGCAGTATTTATCTGCGAAGGCGACAACAAACGATTCCGTATAGCGCGGCAGTTTCACAGTTAAGGGCCACATATGCTTGACAATAATGTCCTTTTCCACATCATTCAAAATAAAATACTTTCCGGCATTTTCCAGGGCAGCTGACGGATGGGTAAATCCGTGCAACCCCTTTTCCGGTTTCGTCGTATGCCAGTCATACAGAAAAAAGTCGTGCAGGAGTCCGCCCCGCGCGGCAGACCGGAAGTCGAGCCCCAGTCTACGGCAAAGAATAAAACTGGTGTAAGACACGGAAAAGCTGTGTTCCAGACAGGTAATATGCTTATGATGAATATACTTCTCCATGACATACAGTTTTTCGTTAATGATCAATTCCTGAATACAGTCCCGGTATTCATCGAAATCACTGAAACCTGTCTTTAAGTTCGATCTTAATTTTGTTAAGCCTTTCATTCAGGATGCTCCTTACATCACGGTTAATGATACCCGCATTCAAAACCATCAGGCGTGGAAAAGCCAGGAAAAACCGTTTGTATTTCAATACCTTTTCTCGATATTTGATTACGGGGACGTTGGCATAATTCAGAATGACTTCCCTGAGATTCAGCGCATCGCCGACAGATTTCACTGTATCTGCGAAAAAGTAGACAACAAACGCAATGACCAGATACGCCTTGACTTCCGCCGGTATCAAGAATACCCTTGCAGAAATGACCGGATGAACATACTGGAGCAGCACAAAGGCCAGCAAACCCCAGAGTACAGAATATTCCAGACAGATATACCCCTTTAGATTGGCGATTTTATTGCTGTAGTCCCACCATTTGTAGTGAAATATTTTTTCCAGAAGAAACCCCGTCAGATATTCCAATCCGGTAACAACCAGGACAGCCATCAAAATACTGATCAGTACTGCGGCCGGTGAGCTTCCAAAGACGGAACTCGCCCATTCGGAAGAAAGAAGCACTAAAACAGTGCTGAAACCATAAAGCGGGCAAAAGAATCCGGCTAAAAAGCCCCTGTTGACAAATTTTCCATGGACGATGCAGGCAAACCCCGATTCCAGCATCCAGCCTAAAAAAGAATAGATTGTAAAGAATAACAGAATATCCATTCCGCTGCTTCCCATGATTCCCCCTCCTTCCTCCATTTAAGACTAAGATAATCGCTATAATTTTACAAATTCTTTTATTGTTTAGGTCTGGTTATATTCCCGCCTGATTAATCAGCGAAGCCAGATACCCGGCTCCAAACCCGTTGTCAATATTAACAACGCCGATTCCTTCCGAGCAGCTGTTCAGCATGGTAAGCAAAGGGGCGAGTCCGCCAAAATTCGCGCCATAACCGACACTTGTTGGGACCGCGATGACCGGACTGGCGGCCAGTCCACCGACAACACTTGGCAGCACGCCGTCCATCCCGGCGACAACAATCAGCACCTTGGCCTGCTGCAGCCGCTCCGATTGGGACAATAGTCGGTGAAGACCTGCTACGCCTGTATCATACATGCGTTCGACCTTATTGCCCATAGCCTCCGCGGTTACAGCTGCCTCTTCGGCAACTGGCAGATCTGAAGTACCTGCACTCACAACCAGGATATTGCCAACAGACCTTTGAACCCCTTTTCTGATCACAATCGTGCGGGAGGTTTCATTGAACTCAGCCGACGGGATCTCCCGGCAGACGGCCTCATAGACTTCCCTGCCGGCCCTCGTTGCGAGTACGTTCTGATCGGAAACCTCATGCAGTTTTTTGGCAATCTGAACAATTTGGTCTGTCGTTTTGCCCGGACAAAAGATTGCTTCCGGAAACCCCTTACGATACTGACGGTGAGTATCCAAACGCGCATAGCCCATGTCACAGCTGTACATCTGCTCAAGCTGCTGCAAGCCTTCATCGATTGAAATCTGACTGTCCTGAACCTGATTCAGGATTTGTTTGATTTTATCTTTCATGTTATTCCTACTCTCTCTTATTCAAGTAAGGCAAGCAACAGTGATATACCGGATCTAATATCGTTTTTAGACGCAATTTCCCCTGGCGTATGCAGATGCCGGACTGGAACAGCCAAGCCCCCGGTAGGGATCCCGCCTTTGGTCAGGTGAACTGGGCCGGAATCGGTACCTCCGTTTGTAATGATTTCCCATTGATAGGGTATCTCGTGCTGTTCGGCGATTTCGGCCATCCAGTTTTTAATTTGGGGAGATACGACGATCGATCTGTCCATCACTTTAATCGCAATACCTTTATTCAGAGAAGTCCGCGGCACCTCGTATTCCCTGGGCATATCAAAACTGAACGTCGTATCGATATTCAAAGCGAGATCCGGTTCCAGCGCGTAGGCGGCTGTTTTTGCTCCGCGCGCGCCTACTTCTTCCTGGGCAGTAAACACAAAGTACAAATCATCCTGGCTGCTGACTCTTTTCAATACTTCCAAGGCGATAAAACAGCCTGCCCGGTTATCCAGCGCTTTGGAGATCATACAGTCTTTGGTCTCCTGATAAGCTCCGGAGAATACGGCCATATCGCCTTCCCGAACCATCGTTCTGGCCTCTTGCTCACTGGTTGCTCCAAGATCGAGGAACAGCCGTTCCGGTGAATTTTCATCCGGCTTCTTTTTCTCTTCACGGCTGACGACACCTACTGCTCCGTTGGCAAAAACAAAGCGCTGCGCGAGCAGAACATGATCTCGTAAACCGCCAACCGGTGCAAAATACAGATAGCCCTGCTTATTGATATGGGTAACCATGATGCCGACTTCATCCATATGGCAGGCAATCATAATCTTCTTCCCAGAACCTTTTTTTCTGACAATCAGATTACCCAACGTATCCGTATAAGCGGTATCAGCATCATTTTTTGTCTGGTCTAAAATCAGCGCCGCAACGTTATGTTCTTGGCCTGAAGGACCAAAAGTCTGGGTGAGCTGCTGAAGTAAGGTGAAATCTAAAGAGTCTAAAGGTTTTGTATCTCTCATAAAGAGCCTCCTACTTCTTATCAGGGATTCCATTAGATGTATTTTCTCGGGTAAGTTCGAGGCCCACAATACCGCTTTTCGGCTCTTATGCCATCCTTGGCGCAAAGAGCCGCGCTCCGCATCCAGCTTCGCTTTTCACCGAACTGTGGTCCTCAGACTATATTAAGAAATATTAAAATTTAAGAAATCGTGAATGTCGTTTAAAATGCATTGAAGAAGCTGTATACAGTGCTGATAGTCTTTTAGGCAAATAATGGAGCTCATCGTATGGATATTCCGGCACGGTACACTGAGTGTAATCGTAGGTATGCCGATACCGGCCTGATGGATATTTCCTGCATCATTGGCCGCGGCAGCCCCTTGTCTGAATTGGAGCGGAATATTATTTTTTGCAGCTGCAGCCATCACTTTTTGGACGAGTCCAGGTCTATAGACGGTTGCGGAATCCATCAGCGAACAGGCCGGACCGTTTCCTAGTGTGACAATCCAGTTTTCCCGTTCGGATTCAGTAAAATCTGCAGCGCCTGTCGCCTCAACAACCAGGGCCAGATCTGCCTGAAGATAATTGCTTACCACTTTCGATCCGCGCAGGCCAACCTCCTCCTGTACTGTGAATACAGCTGTCAGATCACAGGGATAATCCTGTTCTAAGAGCTCTATGACCGCCGCGCAGCCTACCCTGTCATCAAGGGCCTTGCCTTTGTACAGTCCTGAACCAATCTCTTCAAATACTGTTGGGAACGTGACGTAATCGCCCAGTTTCACAACATTTTCTACTTCTGCCTTGGAAGATGCCCCGATATCGATGTAGAGATCCTCGATATCCGGGATTTTTTTTCTTTCCTCCGTTTTCTGCAAATGAACGGCTTTCAAACCGATGACGCCTTGCAGACCGCTGTCGAATACGACGGTCTTGGCAATCAAAATCCCTGGTTCAATACCGCCGACAGTCTGAAATTTCAGATAGCCATCCGCGGTAATTTCCGTAATCATCAGGCCGATTTCATCCATATGGGCGCAGACCAGGACTTTTGGCAGATTTTCACCGAACTCTTTGCCGACCCCTTTTCTCTCTATCAGTAGATTTCCGATCTGATCTGTCCTGCACGAATTCAAATTGTCTTGGAGTCGGTCTTTAAGATGTTCCAGGATAAAATCCCTGACAGTCTTTTCATTACCGGATACGCCGTTAAGCTCAGATAATTCTTTTAACAGCATGTTAGATTTCCTCCAATTCTTCCGGCAACGATGCAATGAAATACGCCAGCAGCTTGCCGCATTCAACAATATCCTGCAGCGAGGCCGTCTCGACGGATGTATGCATATACCGGAGAGGTATGGACACCAACCCGGTCGGTATGCCGTAACCGGTCAGCTGAATCACTCTGGCATCGGTGCCTGTCGCTCCTGGAACTGCCTGCCGCTGACAGACAATCCTGTTCTGCTGCGCACTGTCGGAGAGCCTGGCGTAGACCCAGGGATGGATATTCGGGCCGAGACTGATCACCGGTCCTTTCGCCAGTTCAGCGGAAACCTGACTTTTGGTATCCAGCGTTTGGGCATGCGTCACATCAACGGCAACTGCCAGCGACGGCAAAAGCCGCTCCGAGCTGGTAAGCCCTCCTCTTAAACCCACTTCCTCCTGAACCGTAGCGACCGCTACCACATCATGCTGATGTTTCATACCCATCAGTTCGTTCAGGCATACCGCCAGTACTGCGACTCCAGCTCTGTCGTCAAGCGCTTTGCCGGATATTCTGTCGTTAAGCAGCTGCAGCGGGCCCCTTTTGATGCTGGCGATATCTCCCGGTTTAACCATTTGAGCTGCCGCTGCATCATTAAGACCGATATCGATCACCAGGTCCTCTATATCGAGGGTCTGCCGCTTCTTGCTGTCCTTGTGGGAAGATCCCAGGCAAACTATGCCACGCAGATCTCCCTTTCCGTGTACCAGGATTTCCTGGTAAAGCAAGGTTCTCTGGTCAATTCCGCCGAGCGTGGCAAAGTGTAAAAATCCTCTTTCATCAATATGGGTGATCATCAACCCGATCTCGTCGATATGGGCAGCGAGCATTACGGAATGTTTCCCGCTGTGCTCTCCTTTCTTAACCGCATAGAAATTGCCGATAAAATCAGAGAAAGTCTCTGTCGATAGTGGCGCAAAAATATCCTGAAGTGTTGTTTTTAAACCCTGTTCATATCCGGAAACACCTGTCATTTCCGTCAACGAACAGGTAAGTTCCCGCGCAAGCTCGAAGGAATTCCTTAGCACGTGCATCTTCCTTTCCTTAGTACCCTGTTAGCCCTCAATCGAAGCTACTCACCTGTCCCAAACAGAACTTCGATCGTATCTCCCCGATTGACAACTTTGCCGGCCTCCGGTGACTGCTTATAGGCGAGGCCGCTGCCGCCAAATTCATAGCGCAAATCCAGTTTTCCTAGTAATTCGCCGGCTTGTCTGATGGTCAGTCCTTTCAGATCAGGTACAAGCACTTCGCCTTCCCCGGCCTGTCTGGCAGGGGGACTGTTCTTGTCTGCTTCCGTATTACCATTTTTCGCGGCCGCTTGCTCCGCCAGAACGTCAGGGTCAACCTTGGTAAGATCACTCGGGGTCTCAGCGGAAACCGGCACGCCATAATATTGCAGGGTGCCCTCGATAATATTTTTAACGCGCGGTCCACCGAGTGTCCCCCCCTGGATGACCGGTGCATGCGGTGTATCAATAACTACCAGTACTGCGATCTTTGGATCGTCGGCCGGAGCATAGCCGACAAAAGAGACGATATAATCGGTATCCGAGTACTTCCCGGTTTCAGGATCAATTTTCTGGGCTGTTCCCGTTTTGCCGGCAACTTTGATACCGGGAATTTTAGCCCGGCTTCCGGTACCGCTGTCTACGACACTCACGAGGATATCGCTCATGGTCTTGCTGGTTGTCTTGGAAATAACCTGACGGACAATCTTCGGCTGGGTTTTACTGACGATCTCCCCGTCCTTATTCTTAATGTTTTCTACAATATACGGCTGCATGAGCTGGCCTCCGTTGGCCACCGCACAGATCGCCGTTAAGAGCTGGATCGGGGTGACAAGGTTGGCCTGACCGAACGACATGGTCGCCAGTTCAAGGCTTTTGACCCTGCTCTTGTCAATCAATAGGCCCCTTTCTTCACCGGAAATATCAATATCTGTCAGACTTCCGAAGCCAAAAGACTTTAAGTATGTATAGAATAGGTCTCTGCCTAGTTTTTGTCCGACCTGGGCAAGTACAACGTTGGAAGACAGCTTCATGCCATCGACGAAAGTAATGTTGCCATGCGCCTTTTTGTCGGAATCCCAGTTTGTGATCCTGCGGCCCCCGACAACCCAATAGCCCGGATCTTTGAAGAGTTGGGTCGTATTAATGGCATTTTCTTCGAGTGCTGCCGATCCGGTGATGATTTTAAACGTGGACCCGGGTTCATAAATCATGCTGATGGCCAGGTTTTTCCTTTGATCCGGTTTGGTGGAGGCATAGTTGCTCGGATCATAGGACGGTCTGGAGCCCATACCGAGTATTTTGCCGGTCTTGGGATCCATGGCCAGGATAACCGCTCTCTGTGGCTTGGTTTCTGCGACAATATCATCCAGTTCGTGTTCAATGAGATGCTGAATGGTGGAATCGAGGGTCAGGGTTAAATTGTCCCCTGACTGTACATTATCCTGAATCTCATTGTTTTGATCCGTTTCTACCGGATTCTCTAGATTTGCTTCCCCTTTAAGCTCGGCGTTGTAGGAATACTCCAGACCTTCAACCCCGTCTCCAGCCATATTGACAATACCAAGGATCGCCGCTCCCATCTCCCCTGCCGGATAGCTTCTTTTATAATTATCACTGAAGCCGATCCCTTGAATATCAAGTTCTTTAATTTTTTCCGCCGTACTGATATCTACCTGCCGTTTCAGGCTGACCCATGCCAAGTCTTTTCGCAGTAGGGTAAGAATATCATTTTTATCTTCCCCCAAAATGGCCGCAATATTTTCAGCGATTTTTTCTTTTTTTTGTAATATTTGTTCGCTTGTCAGCGTTTTATCCTTGGCAATGGATTTATCCAGCATTCTCGGATCGGCATAGACATCCTTCACCGGCACACTTTTCGCCAGCACATTGCCCTGTGCATCCATAATGGTTCCCCGCTCATAAAGCATGGTCTGTCTTATCGCCTGGAAATCCGCACCTCTGGCCTTTAACTCTGCGGAATTGATAACCTGGAGGTAAAACAGTCTTCCTAATATTAAAACGCTCAAACCGATGAGCAGGCCATAGATAACCCACTCCCGGTAAAAATACTGCTTCGTTTTTTTCACGGTGTTGTTCCTTTCCTGTCATGATGCTCTGCTTCTATTTTACCATATGTTTTCAAGTTGATAAGATCCAAAACATCAAAAGCTCACATAATCTTAACTATCGATGGCAATTAGATAAAAACCACCTTGCTAAGATCTGTGAGCTTGAATCTATTCTCCCCCAATTAAACGAAAGCATTCAATGTAAATTTTGTCTTTGGCGCTGCAAGAAGAGGAGAAGCGCATTCTTCCTTATATGTCGTATTCATTCCATCCACCAATCATCATAATGATTAAAAATGCCCATGTTTATCGGCATTCACTAGAAAATTCATGAGAAAGACGGCAGCCGGAATGTGTGCACCTTAAGAGCCCTGAATGTGTATCCGGCTGCCGGTTTTGTCCTCCGCACCTGACGCGGGAACATGATTCACTTAATATCTGGGAGGAATAAAAAGTCTTTCACCGGGATAGATAAGATCGGGATTGCCTAGATGGTTATACCCAGCAAGTTCACGCCAATCCAGTCCATATCTCTGCGCAATTTTGTAAACGGTATCCCCTTTTTGAACGACATAAACTTCCGGCAGCGGCTTATGAACCTCCATGTGTTCATAATAAGGTGTACAGCCGCATGGATCGCAGGTATACCCTGACTGCGTCTGCTCCGCATACATGCCTTCAGGACCCATCTGTTCATACTGAGACATCATTTCCGGGTTCATCATGCCCATCATATCCTGCTGGTTCATCATACCAGTCATCTCAGGCTGATTCATCATATTTACAGCCGGCGGCTGATTCATATAGCCGGATTTTCTTCCGAAGTACATCTCCATACCTCCTTTTTGTTATAGGATATGGAGAAACACTGCTAAAGTGTCTGTACATGGTAATAATTGTCTGATTATTTTTACGTGTTTCTATTCCATTTTCGCCAGAAACTTTTCAACCTGAACTGCCGCAAGCGCTCCATCCCCGACTGCGGTTGCAACCTGCCTCAAAGGGGTATTACGGATATCTCCGGCCGCATAGACCCCAGTAATATTTGTTTTCAGCAAAGCATCTGTGATAATATACCCATATTGATCGACTTCAAAGTATTCTGACGTAAACTTGGTATTTGGTTCGGTGCCGATATAAATAAAGACACCGTCAACCTCGATTTCTTCCACAGCCCCGGAACCGGCATTCTTAAGAATTATTTTTTGTACTTTATCCTTACCGGCGATCTCCTGGACAACACTATCCAGGACAAACTTAACCTTCGGGTTTTCTTTCGCCCTCTGGGCTGCGATCTGCGAAGCTCTGAATTCTTTTCGGCGATGAACAATATAGACTTCAGATGCAAACTTTGTCAGGTATACACCTTCCTCAAGCGCGGCGTTTCCGCCGCCGATGACAGCGACTTTCTTTCCTTTATAAAACGCCCCATCACAAGTGGCACAATACGATACGCCGCGTCCGTGAAAGGTATCTTCTCCCGCTACGCCCAAAAAACGCGGCTTGGATCCGGCAGCAATGATCATCGCTTTCGCTTCGAGGGTTTGCTGTCCGGTCACAACCGTCTTCATTTCTTTCTGAAGATCCAGTTGCAGGACCGGTTCGAAAATGAATTCGGCGCCCTGATTCATGGCTTGTTTATAAAAAGCATTCATCAAATCGAAGCCGGTAATCCCTTCCGGAAATCCCGGATAATTTTCAATTTTTTCTGTCGCCGCTGCCTGCCCGCCCGGCATCATGGATTCGACAACTGCTGTTTTTAATCCGCCCCTTGCCGCATAAATGGCCGCCGTAAGCCCTGCGGGGCCGCCTCCGATAATAATCAGATCATACATTGCTGCACCAACCTTTTGTTTTATTCTCAGGTTAATTTCTTGTTTATTAAAAGTATAGCTCAGAAATTTATTTTCAGGAAGCCAATAAGATGAATTTTATGATAAACTATGAATATATTGCCAACAACAAAAAATAAATGAAGCAGAAGTTTACATATATTTTTTGTGATTTGAACAATTTAACTCAGGAGGGAAATATGCGCGGAAAATCTATTTTTAAACCTGTTCTCAAGGTACTCGTTTTACTCATCATTATTATTGCTGTGCTTTCGGCCTTGAGCGGATTCTACGAAGACTGGCTGTGGTTTACCGACTTAGGGTACGCAACTCTTTTCTGGACACCGTTCTTCAGCAAAGTACTCATTCAGGCCATTAACGGAACGATGTTGTTTTTAGTGATTTTCGTGACACTGATGTCGGGAAGACATGCGTTTACTACGTTTTACAATGAAAGATTCCGCAAAAGGATCAGACTGGTCGAAGAGGTCAATCTTCCGCCTGCTGTCAGTCCGCGCAGGGTTACCGTTTCCCTGCTTGTCTTATCTGCCGTGGTCAGTATTATTGTGAGTTTCATCGTCGGTTTTACCGGCTGGCTTGATTTTCTGTCCTTTGTGAATGCCTCTTCCTTTCATTATTCCGACCCGCTGTTTAATCAGGATCTTGGTTTCTTTGTGTTTAAACTTCCTTTCTTTGAGACCATTTATAACGCGTTTTTCTCCCCAATCCTTATTTTAACCCTGTTTACCGCGCTTTTTTATATTATGACCGGGGTCGTCCGCTTCCATTCCATCCGGTTTTGGAAGAAAGATGCTGTTGTAATCAGTCCCACAGCCAGAAGGCATCTTGGAATCCTTTTAACCCTTCTTTTTGCGCTGAAAGGCTTTGGCTACTATATCAGCGCCTATGAAATCGTTTACTCGCATCGAGGTCACGTCGTCGGTGCCGGATACAGCGACATTTACGCTTCGCTTCCAGTCTTTAAAATCCTCGTCGTTGTGAGCCTGGTCTGTTTCCTGTTTTCCCTTATCGCTTTTTTCCGAAAAGATTCCCGTTTGTTGACCCTGCCGGTCTCGTTTTTGATTGTCTTTTCGTTTTTCACTTCCGGTATCTTTCCTAGCATGCTCCAGTCCCTGGTTGTCGTTCCAAACGAGTTGCAAAAAGAAGCGCCGTATATTGCCAGTGAAATCCAAATGACCCGCTACGCCTACGGTTTGGATAAAATTAAGGAGCAGGATTACACCGGGGTTGAGACGGTTACTGCACAAGACTTAAAAAACGAACTCGGAACGCTGAATAATATCCGCCTGAATGATCCCCGCCCCATGCAGCAGATCTACGCGCAAAAACAAGGGATACGCCAGTACTATAAATTTAATGATATTGATGTGGACCGCTACAAGATTGGTGATACATATCGCCAGGTAATGCTCTCGGCGAGGGAAATTTCGCTTCAGGACCTCGATCCGAAAGCCTTGACCTTTGTTAACACCCGGTTTAAATACACGCATGGTTTCGGCTTAACCGCTTCGTTCGCCAATGCTGTCACCACCAAAGGGCTTCCTGCTTTTGCAGTAAGCAATGTGCCGCCGCAAACAGACTATACGGAACTGAAGATTACCGAACCGCGAATCTACTTTGGCGAACTGACGAATGACTGGGTCGTCGCCAACACCAAATCCAAAGAATTTGATTATCCCCTAGGCAATGAAAATGCGGAAAGCAGCTATACCGGCAAGACAGGTATCCCATTTACTGCCTTTAACAAACTGATGCTGTCTCTTCATCAGATGACCCCGCGTTTTTATCTAGCCGGAGAAGTAACTTCGGAAAGCAAGCTTCTTCTGTACCGGAATGTTCTGGAGCGGGCCAAGAAATTGGCGCCGTTTCTGACCTATGATAACGATCCTTATACAATCATTGACAACGGCAAGATTAAATGGATCATTGATGCCTATACGACAACGAACAGCATTCCTTACTCCAGCAAATACTCCACCCAGGATTTTAATTATATCCGCAATTCCGTTAAAGTCGTTGTCGATGCTTATGACGGGACTGTTGATTTCTACGCGGTCGACAAAGAAGATCCTATTCTTCAGACCTATCAAAGGATTTTCCCGGGTGTATTTAAAAGTATTTCGGAAATGCCCTATTCTATAAAATCGCACCTGCGCTATCCGGAAACAATGTTCAAAATCCAGTGTGACATGCTGAACACGTTTCATATGACCAACACCAAAGTATTCTATAATAAAGAAGATGCCTGGAACGTTGCAAAGGAAATTTACGGTTCATCGGAACAAAATGTGGAACCCTATTACGTGATCATGAAACTGCCCGGGGAAACGAACGAAGAATTTGTACTGATGCAGCCTTTTACCCCGGCCTCAAGTACTACGAACAGTCGGAATAATCTTGTCGCTTGGCTCGCCGCCAGGATGGACGGCGAGAATTACGGCAAACTCGTCTTATATAAAATGCCTAAAAATATGGAGATTGACGGTCCATTCCAGGTTGAGTCCAGAATCGATCAGGATCCCGTAATTTCCCAACAGTTTGCATTATGGAACCAAAAAGGATCGAGCGTTCTCAGGGGAAATCTCCTGGTATTGCCGATTGGCGGGAATTTCCTGTTTGTGGAGCCCATTTATCTGCAGTCCACGACCAACGGCAGTATTCCTGAAATGAAGCGCATTGTGGTCGTCTATGAAGATAAAATTGTCATGGCCGATACACTGGAAGAAGGACTGAAAGGAATCTTTGGTCGTTATGTACCGTCTTTGAATACGCTGCAGGAGAAACCGCTTGAGGAATCCGGTGCAGAGGACGGGACTGATACCTCGAAAACAGAACTGAAGGGTGTTCTGGATCAAATCAAACAAATCCGTGATATGCTCGATGCCTTGGAAAATCAGCTCACAACCATCAACAACGAAGGCTCCACTCTGGACAGTGGGCTGGGTACCGGTCAGGAGCTTTTGACGGATGAGAATACCTCCGCTGGTTCTGTTAAAGGCACTGTTGAGGCTACCGTGAACGCTGGTCACTAATTTGTAGAAGGTAGTGCGTATGATATTCAATCTGGATCAATGGCTGATTTACAAAGGAATTGAAGAAACGGCTGCAGTCCTGATCGCCAATGCTGCAGCGGTGGTTATGATTCTGTTGATCAGTATTTTGGCCTTCATCGTTACAAAGCAAGTTTTCCTGCGAATCCTTGCTTTCTACATCCATCGAAACAAAATCCTCTGGGATGATAAGCTTCTTGGCAGGAAAGTCTTCAGACGCCTGGCGCATATGATCCCGGCAATTGTAATCTACGCCGTAGCCGGACTGTTCCCGGAATATTCCGTTTCCATTCAAAAAATAGCGATTATTTACATCATCATGGCCGGCACATTGGCCATGCTTGCTTTGCTTGACGCGATTGACGATATTTATCAGACTTTTGAAGCTTCCCGTTTCAAACCGATCCGCAGCATCGTCCAGGCCCTGAAAATAGTCGTCTGGATCATCGGCGGCATCTGGATCATTTCTACGATTATTGACCGTTCCCCTCTCCTTCTGCTAAGCGGAATTGGAGCAGTAACGGCAATCATCCTCTTGATCTTCAAGGATTCTCTTCTGGGTCTGGTAGCGGGGATTCAACTGTCTTCCAATGATATGCTCAGGATCGGTGACTGGATAGAGATGCCCAAGTACGGTGCTGACGGTGACGTTACGGACATTTCCCTGAACACCGTCAAAGTCAGAAACTTTGATAATACGATTACAACGATTCCATCGTATGCCCTGATCTCCGATTCCTTTAAAAACTGGCGTGGTATGCAGGAATCCGGCGGCAGAAGAATTAAGAGGTCCATTTTTATTGACAGTTCCAGCATCCGTTTCTGCACCGATGATATGCTGGAGAAGTTCAAGGAATTCCGATATCTTTCTGAGTATATCGAGAATAAAAAACTGGAACTTGAGAAATACAACCTGGAACATAACATTGATCCTGCTCAGCTCGTAAACGGCAGAAGACTTACCAACATTGGTACATTTCGGGCCTACCTTCAGGCCTATCTTGAAAACCACCCGGAAATCCACCCGGAAATGACCCGGATGGCACGTCAGCTTCCGGTGACCGAGTACGGGATTCCGATCGAAATCTATGCGTTTACCAAGGATACATCCTGGGAAAGCTATGAAACCGTCCAGGCCGATATTTTTGACCATATCCTGGCCATTGTTCCGGAGTTTGAGCTGCGGATTTATCAGAGCCCCACCGGATACGATCTGCGGCATATGGGGCTGTGAGCTTCCTTTAGACTTTTAAAAACCACAAGAACCAGACTGCATGGTTTTGTTCGTCGGCGGCTGCTCTTTTGAATTGTTCCTTGATAAAAGGATCCTGTGTCTTTTCAGCAACATTATGATAGAAATCAACCGTATGCTGCTCATCCTGAAAGGCAGACTTTAAAGCCACCCTGTAAGCAGCAGGACATTCTTCAGTCATCTGAGGGTTTGGTTTTGTCCCTGTTATTTCAGTAAATATCTGCGAAAATATGTGATAATGCCGCACCTCGTCCTGGCGGATCTCCAGGATCTGTTTTCTTATTTCCTGATTCGGCGCTTTTTCGGCCAGCTTCGCGTAACAGGCGATCGCACTATACTCTCCGTTGATCGCCCTGACTAAATCTTGTGTTAATGAGCTTGTGCCCTGAATCATATAAGATACCTCCCCAACATCAATTGTTGGTTTATTCTATCTCATTAATTCACAGATCGTGCCTGGCTATTGATTTCCTGATCAGAAAAATTTTGGTACGCATTCGCGCGTTCAGGTCATCCGTTTTACACTTTCCGCCAGGGCACCCATTAGACGGTGAAATCCAGGGCCATTTTGAGCTGGAACCCGGTAATGTTTGTTGATCTCTATCTGTACTGCCGGAATTCCCAGTTCGTGTGAGACAAAATGGGAGACGGTATTCGCGTCGGAAGCGGCAAAAAAGTCCGTCGAAACTCTGGCTAAGCCGAAATCCCGGAAGTTTTGTTCCAGGATTTCCAAAATATTCACCTTTCCAAGCAGGTTCTTCTTTTGATTCGTGCCCAGATCCACATCGAAATCTCTCTCCCGGGCAGCCCCGTGAATGTCCAGAACGACCTTTACTTTCTTTTCCCGGCAGAAGCCGGCGATCCGGTCTTTATACAAGCAGGGATTATCGGCATTCGGGTCTCCGCCGTAGAGCTTTGTCGCTGCTATGGCATGGCATCCCGTCAATTTGTTTAACAGGAAGACAACGGAGCCTGTGAACTGATCCGACATCAGGATCTTTTTCTGCCTGTAATGCCTGACCGCATGCGGGGCAGACACCAGTACGGGCAGTTCCCCGATTGTTAACAGGAATGGAGTTTCCTGCTTTGGATTGACACGCCTTTCGGTTTTATAGAAAACTATTTTTTCAATATTTACGGCTTCTTCATTTAAGCGAGCTCGGTTATATTCATTTAAAACCTTTTCAGGCATATGCTCCATCATGGGACTAGTACCTCGTTAACTTTAAAATTGACATGAACTATACTTCCCTCCAGTAATAAACAGACTTCTCGTTTCCCGGCAAAAGCTCCAGGTACAAATCACCCGTTGGAGCTAAGATGATGACCGTATTGGATTCTGTAGCGGACACATCCGGTAATCTCAGCCATTGATGTTTACCGTTAGCGGAAATGACGTCCAGGCGTCCCTTGCTTTTGATCATGACCTGATTCGTATTGCTGATTTTTGTTTCTGTCTCCGCATACGGAATCTCCCCTTGCCAGACCACGGTTTCCGTCATCGCCGGGCCGGATGGCTGTACTTGATAAACGGTCACCTCCTGAAGAATGTTCCCGCTGATTTTGCCAACATAGATTTTGTCGTCACGACAGCCAAGCAGCGTATCTTCAGGATCAACAGAAATATGATTCTTACTGCCGGCCTGATAAACATCAATCGTCTTGTTCATCCCCATTC
Source organism: Dehalobacter restrictus DSM 9455 (assembly GCF_000512895.1). Lineage (NCBI taxonomy): Bacteria > Bacillati > Bacillota > Clostridia > Eubacteriales > Desulfitobacteriaceae > Dehalobacter > Dehalobacter restrictus. The sequence goes on along the minus strand of NZ_CP007033.1, from coordinate 1,423,737 downwards.
TGCTCTCTGCATAGATGCTGCCGAATTTATTGGAAACCGCAATGTTTAGAATTTCTTCTCCCTGCTGATTCACCCTGTTCAGGGTCTTCATAATATCCATTGTAATCAGCTGGTGAGTCTGATTGTCATCCTTAAACAAGATAAATAGCTTGTTCGTATACGTCGACATTTCAATTTGCAGCACCTGATCGACCGCAAGACTTAATTCCCTGTCCAGCATCGGTTTAAAGCTGTTCAATTCAGAAGAGCCGGTGCTGAAATCCACTGAATATAAGCTTGTTACGGCGTTCTTGTTCTGCTCCCTTATCAGATAGACCATACCGTTCCGGTCCGGAAGCCAAGCGAAGCCAACAATCTTTGCCGTGTCCTTTTCCGGACTCTCCGCAAAAATTTTCGTGTTGGTCGTCAAGTCAATGACTTCAAGATAACGTCCAGTTTGATAAGCCAAAAACTTTTTATTGTATGACAGCATGAAACTATCAGCCTGACTGAGATCCGTCTTCAAAACATAAACCTGATTAATGTGCAAAGAAGGGTTTAACAGCTGATCTGCTTTCCAGTTCAGCAGCGCATAAACAGCAAGCTGTAAGACCAGGGAAAGCATTATCAGCCAGATCATCCATCGTCTTTTCAATTCTGCCCCACCCCACTCTGATTCTTTCCTGGCATGACCACAAAAGCTGTAGGCATATAACGTTCACCGTAGATGTTCCACAGTTGATTGATAATCTGACCTTGATAGAACAATTCCGTTGAAGAACCGCCGTCAAGATTCACTGCATTTTCAGCCCCGTATTCTATAAATACATTCATCAGATCCCGCAGTGTGGCTCCCATACTCCATTCAGGCTGTCTGCCGTCGATCACAACAAAAACAACCGTACCATCGGCTTTTTGCCCGATTCCTGTTCTGGGAGCAAGGCCCTGACCTCCGTCACCTTTGATCTGAGGTTCTCCGTTCAGGATAAGGTTTGGCTCGAAGCTGACAGCCTGCTGAATCCCTAAGTTCCCGATCAGTCCGGACGAGAGTTCCTGGGCAGATACTGTCCGGAGGATCAGCTTGCCTTCCTTATTAAAACCGATCAGATTCGCACTACTTTCTGCGTTCAGGTTTTCATGAATGAGCTGCCCATCCCTGACGGTGATCCCATCCGGATAAGCGCCGTTCCCCTGAGAATTTGGATCATAAAAGCCTCCGCCATTTATACCGGCTACCGCACCCTCCGCAGTGACCAGTTCTGATAAGCGTTGTCCGGCTACGCCAATCTCTTTGGTAGCCGCTACTTCAATCTGAAGAGGATTACGTACGAGCATGACAATGCCTTTAAAATATTTACCTTGAATATTCTCTAGCCTGATCCCGTTTTCTTCATCCACAATTTGATGGTCAATATGCTGGATGACAGGTTCCACGGTAACTGATGTATTTCCATATTTCTGAGTGATCTCAGCAATTTTTTGATCCGCTAAAAAAAAATCCGCGACTTGAGGATGGCGGGACGACAGAATCGTACTGACTGTAACATAAGTCAACGAATGAAAAGGACCGTAAAAAACAATGAAAGGTCCTAAGAGGATGAACAACAACATATTCCCAACGATGAACCGGATCAGAAATTGTTTTTTTGTTATCAAGGTCTCCACGTTCCTTTTACGACTTCGGCAGCGATTGCCCGAATTGTTTTTCTTGAGGTCATCGCTTCTGTTCGAATCGAGGCATAGGCTGTTTCTTCATCCGTCCCGGCTGCAATCAGGATTAAAATTGCCTGATACACCAGTTTTCTTGTTTTAAGTTCATCATTTAATTTATTCATTTCTTTGCGCAGTTCTATTTCTCTGTTAAACCGGTGTTCAGCCTGGGCGATCCCGGAGACGACATCTATCGCTCTGAGCGGAGCCGTCATGATATGGTGGACATTGGTTTTCAGCGCAAAATCCAGGTTCACATAATCCTTTTGATCAAGCACGAAAATAACCGGACAAATATTGGCGTGTACGAGATTCTGAACAAGATCAAGCGGCGAAATCCCATGGATATCCCCTCCGCAAATGATCAGGTCAGGCTCAACCCGCTGCGCCATGCGCAGAGCCTCTATACCGCTGTCGGTCCTTGCAATCGCCTGATAATTGGCTAAAGGCAGGATGGCATTCAATTCATTAATTTGTTTTTCCTGGCTAATCAGTATGGCTCTTTTCATTTAGTCTCTTTACTCCATCAAGAAATCGGTCAACAGTTCTATTATACTATTTGGCAAGGCAAAAAAAAATAAGTGCTTTGTACCAAGAATTTTTTGGATAACAAGGTACCAGGCACTTAATGATACTATATTTATAAGCTTCTAAGCAATGATTTTTCCTTACACTTTGTTTTACTATGGTTACATGGTTCGATAAAGTCAGGACTTTATTGACGAATCGACATTGAAAACCACCCTGGCTTCCGTATTTTGAGACGCACCGCCTTCAAGATTGGCTTTGATCGCCAGTACCATCTCATGCTGGCCTGCCGTCGCACTCTTACCGGTTGCATCACCTAATGCTTCAATATTTTCAAAGGCAATTTTAGCTGTTGCTCCGGGTTCCAGTGTCGGTATAATCCCTTCCTTGCTGATCTGTTTGTTTTTATCTTCCAGGGACTGAATGGTCAGGACAACCGGCACATTGGTCATCGTGTTCTCGGTCATGTTTTGAATGATCGCAGAGACTTTAAAATGACTTGCCGGTAGGATCTGAACTCCCTTAAACATTTCCTCCCCATAAGTGATGTCCCGGATGACAATTTGAGGATCAAAATCAATACTTACAATTTTAATCTCAGGTTCTGTTTGTTCCGGAGTGGAAACGATCTCCGTATTTCCGATCAAGCTGCCCATAAGGCCAATAAGAGCAACCAATATGACCAGTCCTCCGACAAACAAATACCTTCTTTTAATAATGAAGAATTTAGCCAAGTGTCTGCACCTCCATAAAACCATTTCTAATAGAAAACCTATGCATGCTTTTCATGGACATGCATAGGTTTATACCCGAAAAATCCTTATGGTTTGAGGAAATTCGCCTTAAGCAGACAGCTTAGGAAAATATCTTAGCGTTTTTCTGATTGTACTCTTATTTTTTATCCTTTTTTAATCCTTCCCGTTTTAAATAATTCTGCATCCGGATGTCCTGCGGTGCAGACAAGCGGAAAATCCTGCACATCTGAAGAAGCCGGGAGCAGGTCCGTTCTCCCAAATAATGATCGATCTCATCAAAATCAAGATTGGTCGTAATGACAGTCGGCAGCTGCTCGTTCATACGGTAATTCAAGATAGAGTAGATCCGGTTGCGGGACCATTCGGTATAATTATGCGCACCCAGGTCATCGAGAATCAAAATTGGTACGGTTCTGGCAATATCCAGCAAGTCGTATTCCGTATTTTCACTTTTATTGCTGAATGTAGCGCGCAGTTCATCCAAAAGGTCCGGGACAATCAAAAAGAGCAGCTTGTGATTATTTTCCAGAATCTCATTCGCGATGGAAGCTGCCAAAAACGTTTTGCCACTTCCGACGGAGCCGGTGAAGAGCAGCCCGACTTCATGGGGATTTGTCCGGACATTTTTTACAAATTCCCTGGCGGCCCTCAGTGCTTTTTGGGCATTCAGGTAATCTTCCTGATCCTGCTGTGTGTTTGCGTTCCTATAGTATTCGAGGCTGAATTTTTCAAAACGGCAGTTCATCAGTTCCCTGGACAAACGTGCATATTTAAAGCTGTTTTCAATCCTCTTTTTCTCCATACACGAACAGGGTGCCGCCGTATCTCCATTCAGGACGATTCCCCTGTCTCCGCAGAGCGGGCATACGGCACCAGACTCGGTATTCATTTCAGGCTGAATATTTAACTGAACCTTTGACTCCGTTTTCTGCTGATTGACTGGATTTAGATCCGTTGTAGTCTGGATTCCAGTCCGATCTTCAATGTTCGCGTTTCCCTGATTCGGCAGCACTCTCTCCATGATACGATCCGTTCTTTCCAGATCAAATCCCTCCTCTGACAACAATCTCGTTACCTTTCAATGATCTCTATCTACTTATGTTTCAAATACCATTTTAACATGCGAGAAAATGTTCTTAAAATAACCCCACAAATAATGAGATACATTCCGACGATCAGACCTGCTTGTCTAAGCCAATAATCAGTCTGGGGATCACAGCCAAGCCCTAACATGCTTGTTATTAGTCTGCGTGCCACAGTTCCAGCGTCAAGCGGAGCATGGAGTGCGTAGCGCGGCCTTTTGACGGCCACGGATGGCCTAATGTCGCGATGCCATGGATGGCAAGGAGCGACGCGTCACGGAGGACGCAACGGCCGAAAGCGAAATTGTGGCACGCAGACAAGCCCTAATAAAATAGTTCATATACAAGAGCTTATCTCTACAATTTGTATAATCATTCTCAGAACGCGCTACTAAAGATAAATATTATCATATTTGCTTTTCGTTTTTGGTAAGCCTTTCAACGGCTTGACATTTTTCCTGTTTTGTCTGGACTGGAAATTCTGATCCTCAGCCTCGACTTCCAGACGCGTTTTGATCCCCTTCTTCTCCCACTCTCTTAAAATAGAATCGAGATAGCGGAAACTCCGAATCCCGGCGCCAACGCCTCTTCGTAAAGCCTCAATTATCAGTTCTTCGGAATACGAGGCCATCAGCCATTTTTCAATATGTTCACACTCCAGACCGGTTAACGGCCTCCCTAATTCCTGTTCAAACAGCGAAGTCAGCTTAGCCTGAGAAAGGTCCGGCATATTCTCTGTGCTCGTTTTGCCATTACGTTCACTGCCTAAGGACATCTGCTTAAACTCATTGATTCCCCATAATTCCAATAACTGATCGATCAGCCCGCTGAAATCATATTCACGGTTCGTGCCGTTTTTCGCTTTGCGACTATTGACAGAAAGCAGTCCCCTGGTCTGAAGATTCTGGATCATGATATTGTATTCTTCAAGCGAGAGTCCCATTTTCTTGGTGATCTGTTCCTCAATACGATCACTGTTCGTACTTGACTCAGTCATCATATGAATTATCAGCATCATTTCCTTGTGACCGATTCCAAGTTCCGTATAATGATTAAGAATAAAATCAGGAATTGAAACAGAACCGGAAAATAAAAGAGCTTGACAAAAGCCCCCGTATACCTTGTTTTTTGACAATGCTACCACCTCATACCATTCATTGATGTTAGAAAAAAATTATTGGCATTATTGCTACTATTCTATATATTACACTATTACTGTCCTGAAATCCTAAAGATTTTAGGAGGAAAAACAATTTTTTTGACGACATTTTTTCCATGTATTGGAAGGACTTTTGCGTTTTTTTGCCGTAATACTTAACAGAAAGGTGGTGCAGGATATGGATATCTCCAAAGAACTATTTCAAATTATCAACCAATCCGGTGCTCATCCGGCTCTTGGCTGGAAACACTGTCAGCGGGTCTATCATTTATCCAAAGAATTATCTCAGCATCTCAACCTGAATGATGAAGTACTTTATATTTCTGCAATGCTTCACGATACGGGAAAGTACCCGATGTACGCGCTTCCCAACGTCGATCATACCCTCAGATCAAAAGGCGTCGCGATGAACCTGTTGAAGAGCTATCACTTTGAGCAGGAAAAACTGGCAAAAATTCTGGACGCCATTGAATGCCACATGTATTATTCCGAGCCGGGGAACAGTGACGAGGCTATTTATTTAAGGGACGCCAATATCCTCGATAATCTCGGAAACATCGGATTAATGAAACTACTGAGCCTTGTCGGACAGGACGAGCTGATCCCGAGTCCCGATGAGGCTTTAATGCGGGCGCAGACCTTTGCTGAAGCACTGCCCAAAAAAGTGTACTCCAAGACCGGCAGGAGAATCGCTGTCAAACGGCGCGAAGAGATCATGCGTTTTCTGTCAGGGATTAAGCGTCAGACCTCGGAGTATGCCTGGATCTGATTCGTTTTACCGTTTCATTCTTGTTTTTAAAAGATCAGAAATGCTCTCAAAGGTATCAATCAGGTTTTCATAGTCTTTGCGCTCATTGCTCCTATCAATGAATAGTTTCAGGTCTTTGCGCAGTTTTGTATAGGCTCTGTTTGCTTCGGAAAGCAGAACTTTTCTCCGGCGTTTGAACGTTCTTCCCCCTGATCCTTCTTCTGAAGATCTTTGCTTAACAGATTTGGACAGATGTGACTGCCATTCCTGAGGCGCAGGATAACCCATCCTATCTTCAATTTCCTTTAGCCAGGGCTTGGAAGGCTTCAGACGCTTGATTTCACCGTCCGCTATCTCCAGGCATTCACCCAGTTCCGGAATGATTGACGCAATTCCGAATTTTTGCTGGACCAGAGATGAAAACGCCTGAATCGCATCATCTTCGCCATGGACCAGGATGAGATGCTCTGCGTTGCCGCCGGCGGCTTTAAGCCAGGCCAGCAATTCATTCTGGTCCGCATGCGCTGAAAAACCTTGGAACGCAACGATTTCGGCGTTGACCGCCACTTTCTCCCCATGGATGGTCACTTCTTTGGCACCGTCAGTTAAAAACCGGCCAAGTGTCCCTTGAGCCTGATAACCGACAAAGATGACCGTGGCATCGTGCCGCCACAGATTATGTTTTAAATGATGCTTGATTCTTCCGGCATCAGCCATCCCGCTAGCCGAAATAATAATCGCGCCGCCCTGTATCGCATTCAGCCGGATCGAATCCTCTGCGGTTTCACTCAAATGAAGATTCGTCATGGCAAACGGGCTTTGTCCCGCCTCCAGCAGCTGCTTTGTTTCCTGATCAAAATTCCGGGTATTCCGCCCAAATATTCTCGTCGCTGCAACAGCCAGCGGACTATCGATGTAAATCGGCATTACCGGAATTTTCTTGTCATCTTGAAGTTTGCGCAGGTAGTACAAAAGGTCCTGTGTCCGATTTATAGCAAAAGCCGGAATGATAATATTGCCGCCTTTTTGGTGGGCATTATTAATGACCCTGGCCAGGTTTTCCATTCGATTGGTTTTATCCGGATGAATCCGATTGCCGTAGGTTGTTTCCATCACAATCATACAGGCATCTCGTATACCATCAGGATCCTTAAGCATACACGCTTCTTTAATTCCTTTGGGGTCTTCGACATAAGGCTGACCGGAAGTCCCGATATCTCCGGAAAATGCAATGTTTTTCATCGTGTTGTTTTCTTTGACGCTGACAATGACATGGGCCGAGCCCAAGATATGCCCGGCATCGGCAAACTGAAAGGACAGCGATTGCGAGATCGCGGTCTTTTGATTATAGGCCACCTCGACAAAGTGCTTTTGAGCATTCACTGCATCTTCAACCGTGTAAATCGGTTCGATTAATGGAACATCCATCCTGCTCTGCTTGCGGTTTTTTCTGGTGACCTCCATTTCCTGGATGTGCCCGCTGTCCGGCAGCATCACAGAACATAGTTCTATGGTTTCCGTCGTCGCATAGATCGGCCCGCTGAAACCTTTTTTGATGAGCTTCGGAATAAGCCCGGAATGGTCAATATGGGCGTGCGTTAAAATCACAGCGTCAAGAAGGTTGGGATCAAACGGAAACGCGCCGTAATTCAGTTCTTTCATGATTTTGGAACCCTGAAACATTCCACAGTCAATCAGGATTCTGGTATCTGTTGTTTCCAGCAAATAACAGGACCCCGTCACAGTCTGACTGGCACCATAAAAACAAAGCTTCATGCGTATTCCCTTCTGCAGCCTTGTGAAGCCACAAAAAATTTATTCCAGTGTAATAAGTTTCGTCTTCACTGCTTTCAAAGCAGCCTGGGTGCGGTCTTCAACCTCTAGTTTTCTAAAAATACTGGAAAGATGATTTTTGACTGTTTTTTCACTTATAAACAGAGTTAAGCCAATATCTTTGTTTGACGAGCCTTTGACCACATAGGTAAGTATCTCCATTTCCCTGTTGCTTAATCCGAAATGATCTTTTGGACTGTTCGGATTGGAAAGCTGGCCAAGCAGTTTGCCGGTTACCGACGGGGACAGAATGGGTTCTCCAGCATATACTTTGCGGATGGAATCAACCAGAGCTTTCGGAATAACGTCTTTCAGCAGGTATCCAGCTACCCCGAGCTGTAATACCTGGAACACCTTTTCATCCGAGTCATCAACAGTAAGAATCAAAATCCCAATGTTCGGGAATTCCCTTCTGATGACTTTACAGGCTTCAAGACCATTTACCCCAGGCATATTCAAATCCATCAGCAGAACATCAAACGGCGTCTTCCTCGCCATATTAATTGCCCCTTGACCATCTCCAACTTCGGATACAACCTGAATGCCTTCTTCAAATTCCAGAATTCTTCGTAATCCTTCCCTGAGAAGCGGGTGATCATCGGCAATTACAACCCTTATCATCTTGATCCTTTCCTCCTTTATTCAGAATATGGAATGTTAAACGTAACAACAGTGCCCTTGCCCAGTTCTGATTGAATCGATAATTGTCCGGAGTAAGCCTGAATTCGCTCATTAATTCCAATCAAGCCGAAATGGGCACCGGAATTATCCAAGCCATTGCTGATATCAAATCCTTTACCATCATCGATAATCTGACCGACAATTCTGTCATCCTGAAAATTCAAATGAACCCTGCACTTCGGAGATTCCGCATGTTTGGCCACATTGGTCATCCCTTCCTGAACCAGTCGGAAAAGGGCCACTTCTACGGAAGAATCAAGCTCCCTTTCTTGTCCTTCCACGATAAGTTCACAGGTCAGCCCATACGTTTTTTCAAAATTTTTCATATAATGATTGATGGTATCAACAATTCCCGCCCCATTTAAAGGAATTGGCCTGAGTCCGAAAATGATTCTGCGGATATCCTTCAGATTATCCCTGACCAGCATATTCAGTTCTTTCAATTCTTTTTTCACCTGGCGGTGATCAAGCTCCAGAAGCTTCTCCGCTATTTCCAGACGCAGAACAATGTTGGCCAGACTCTGGGCGGGACCGTCGTGAACTTCACGGGCGACCCTCAGGCGTTCTTCTTCCTGGGCCTTGATGATCTGAAAAGCGGTTTCTTTTCTCTGGTCACTGCTATAGAACTGACTGATCTCACTGATTCCTTCTTTTAAAAGCCGCAGGGCAAGACTGACCTGGCTCATCAGGTCCTCAGCCTTAATCACTGTGATATCCAAATTTTTTAACGTTCTTTCGATTTCATCCCTGCGGGAACGCAGCTGAAGCTCTTTCGCCTGGAGCAGTTGCAGCTCTACCTGTGCATCCTTTGTTTCCGAATACGCTTCGAGCATCTGCTTCTCATTGAACTTATCGAAGTTCTTGTTGACTTCCATCAGCTTCCGACGGAAGCGTTTTTCTTTCATAAACTGGGTATCCACCATTTTGATGGTGTCTTCGATTTCCCTGCGCATAAATTCCAGCTCTTTTTTTAACCGTTGTATTTCATTGCGGGTCATCTCATAAATATTGAATATTTCTTCTTTACTGTTCTCGATTGCTTTGAGCGTTGATTCAAAAATGACTGTTAATTTATCCATGGCGTAACTCCCCAATAATCTTTGAATGGGTTAATTATATTTGATTCGACATTTTCTTGATATTTCCTACTTAAACACGTGTGAAATATGAAAGTATCTGCAGTAAGCTGCAAAAAACGAGCGAGTACTTTTTCATCGTACTCGCTTTTAATCATACCAAAATTATTTTATTCAATCACTACAAGCCAAATGCTAGCGATAGCTTCATTTTTTTCTACTTCGCAGTTTCTAGAATCTTTACGATTTCCTTGGGTTTTAGAACTTTCCCAAAAGATACCACCTTTTCGTCAATAACCAGGGCCGGCGTGGACATCACACCATAGGCCATGATGTCTTTAATATCGGTAACTTTGATTACTTCGGCAGCAATGCCCGTCTCTTCCAAAGCAGCTTTCGTGTTTTCAGCAAGGGTAACGCAATTTTTGCAGCCGGTTCCTAAAATTTTAATCATCATATTCAATACACTCCTTTTACTTGAAAATTCAAATATTATAACCTCTTATATGAGCAAATATCCGAAGGCATTAAATGTATAACCGATGATAAGAATACCAATGGTTACAATCCCTGCAAATATGATAAGCAGTTTCATTTTTACAACTTTCTTGAGCATGATCAACGACGGGAGAGAAAGTGCAGTTACAGCCATCATGAAGGATAAAGCAGTTCCCAGACCAACTCCCTTGGCCACTAACGCTTCCGCAATCGGCAGCGTCCCAAAAATATCCGCATACATTGGAACCCCTGCCAATGTAGCCAGCAATACCGAATACCATTTATCCTGACCCAGAAGCAAGGAAATCACGTTTTCAGGAATAAAATTGTGAATCACGGCACCTATACCGACACCTATTAGAATATAGACCCACACTCTTCTCACAATATCACGAACCTGATCTTTAGCAAAGTCCAGCCTTTCCCGGGCTGTTAACTGCTCCGGTTCTATTTCCGGCATTTTATTGCTGAATACAAACGGTTCTACATACTTTTCCAGCTTTGCTTTGCTAATCACGGTTCCGCCGATCACTGCCAGAATCAAGCCGACGACAACGTAGGCAATGGCAATGGTCCAATTAAAGATACTTGCCAGCAAAAGCACCGAAGCCAAATCCACCAGGGGGGATGATATTAAAAACGAGAAAGTAACACCGACGGGAAGCCCCGCACTAATAAAGCCAATAAAAAGCGGAATAGAAGAACAGGAGCAAAAAGGCGTTACCGTACCGAGTAAAGCGCCAATAATATTTCCTGAAATACCGTTAAACCTGCCGAGTATTTTTTTTGTTCTCTCCGGCGGGAAAAAGCTTTGGACATAAGAAATGACAAAAATCAGGACGGCTAGCAAAATAAATATTTTAAGAACGTCATAGATAAAAAAATGGAGACCGCCTCCCCAGCGATCCTGGATACTAAACCCTAATACATTCTCAACCAAGCGCTTTACCAAATTTGAAAGCCATTCCATCCTGAGCAATTGGTTGTTTAGCCATTCAAATACCATCTAAGTCACCTTCTTGCTGTTTATTTGTTTAATTCAATAGTTATTTTTTTTACTTTTTGTTACATTGATTTTTGTAACCTTATTAAAAAGCCGGCAATGACTTCAAGTTTACTTTCATTGATAGAATACCGCATCCAGATGCCATCCCGCCTGCCATTCACCAGACCGCTTTCACATAAGATCTTCATGTGATAAGAAAGCGTGGATTGGGTTATGTTGAACGCTTCGAGTATCTTACAAGCACATAGTTCCCCATTGCCCAACATGTCAAATATTTTCAATCTTGTTTCATCAGATAATGCTCTCATCGCTAAGGCATAAGCTTGATAATTTTGTTCCAATTCAACCGCCCCTGTTGTAGGTTTATATATTGATAAACATCAATATGTTTATATATTAGTCAAGACATTGATACTTGTCAATGTCTATGGTATATAAATATTCGGCAAATCGCAGAAAACCTAAGTAAACCTAAAGCACTGGTGAACTGGAAACTTGTAGCGAGTAGCAAAGGTCGAGATTAAACGATGATCACATACTTTATAAATAAAAGGGGATGTAACGAAACTTTATGTTTCAGTTACGTCCCCTCTCACTTTTATGGAGAAATTTTTTAAAAAGTAAGTTTCTACTCTGTACTCAGCGCCATCTTCCTCATATTATGAGCGATGCAGTGTAATCCCCACTCGATTTTAACCTTTTCTAGCCCTTTTAACAGGAATCTTCGCATACCGTGATTCCCTTTAATGTCTCCAAAGACGCTTTCAACCTCGACCGGCCTCAAGCTCCTCATGCGCAAACCTTCTTCTGAACATAAATTCCTGCGAGCCTGTTCTCTATAAGCATTCAGTCTCCGATTGACATATATTCTTCTGTTGGCGTGTGGATCCGACGACTTCACGCACTGGTTCTTATGAGGACAACCGGAACAATTCAGGCATTCATAGATTCGGATTAAACTCCTGTAGCCGTTATCACTTTTTTGGTGCCGCTCATATAAGAAATTAAGTGTTCTCCCATAACCGCAGATATATTCATCGTTTTCATGATCGTAGGTGAAGTTCTGCGGCTTCATTATGTCGTCTTTCCATTTCTTACTGGCTTCTTTGTGGAAGGTATTGTATTTGACGTAATGCTTTAACTTTTTCTCCTGCAGATAGTCATAGTTTTCTTCGCTGCCATACCCGGCATCGGCAATAATGTTTTCTGGTAATTTGCCATGGAGAATCGATTTTAATTCTTCCAGGTGGTCTTTCATACAGCTGGTATCGCCTGGCCTCTGATGAATACTGTAACCGACCACAAACTGGTTTTCTGTCCCGATCTGAACATTGTAACCCGGCTTTAACTGGCCATTTTTCATATGGTCTTCTTTCATCCGCATAAAGGTGGCATCATGATCTGTCTTGGAATAACTGTTTCTTTCCTCCAAGATATGCTCTTGCTGCTCATATTTTTGCATGCGGGGCAGATAATCTTTCGTAAGGGTATTTCTTGTTTTCTTTAACTTTTTGGTTTCAGCGTCTGTTTTCTCTTCTTCCGATTTTTTGGCCAGTCTCTCGTCGATCTTTCTGACGGCTTCCTCAATCGCCTCTGTGTCGATTGGTTTGCCATTGCCCAGTTCTTCTAAATCCTTCCGCAAATACATCCAGGATAACCTCTTTCATCCGCTGAGACCGAAAGCGGTTGATCGCCATAAAATCCGGCTTATTGCCGCCACAGAGCCACATATACATAATATTTTCACGGGCTGCTTTCGCTATCCTGCGGCATGAAAAAACCCTGTCTGTATACGCATAAACCAATAATTTGGTCATCATGACAGGGTGAAAGCTGGAACGGCCGCCTCCAGGATATTTGGCAAACAAGGGTTCAAGATTCATGCGATCGATGGCGCGATTCACAACGCGGACGACATGATTTTGTGGGATCAGGCTGTCGATGCTTAAAGGCAGGGTTTGTTGTTCCTGCACATAAGGTTTGAATACTTTCTTGGTATGTACTTTCTGTCCTTTCTTAGACACTCAAATACCTCCCAATATGGCAATCTTTATATCTATGAACATTATGCCACATTCATACCAAAATATCTCCATATATCTTATTATTTCTTCAAATATTGCAGGGTTGCATAGATTTACAAGCGAACGTTAGTGGGAGTAAGCGTAAGAAACCAGAAATTCGAGCGTTAAGACCTGCCAACGGTTAACTTGCTGTAAGCAGCGGGGTTTTGGCAGGTTAGCGCGGATTTCTGGTTTTAGCTTGCGGGAACGGGGGAGCGGAAAATCTATGCAACCCTGCAACACCCCAAAAAGAATAGACGCCATAATTGACGTCTTTCGCTTGGGGCTAAGTTTCGTTACAGCCCCCCATTTTAATCAATTTCTATAGTATATTTTACTACTTGACAGCGTTTGTATTTCCCTTTGTTCAACCCTTTACTCCGTTAGAAGCGGCCTGATATTGTTTCGGATAATTAGTCTTATAACAGGTTAATTAATTCAATTAAATGTAGACGAAAGCCAATGTCAAACCTACAGCGGCAATTAAAATAAATAACCCCCAATAAAGTTTATTGAATCGGTTCTTTGTGAGTTGGATCATCACCCAAAAGAGTGCGAAACCTCCAATGCTCTTGATTAACAATGGAAGGCTAAAATCAACAAGTGTCCAAACATAGCATCCTGTTAATACTGCGAAGCCAAAGACAACATACATGATTTTACGGAGTTTTGTTTTTAGGTTTTGGTCATCACTAAAAGTAGCGATAAAAAATAAGACCAGGAGCACACATGCAGCCAGAAAATGCCAGGGAGTATGATTCATTATTTCTATAGGACCTAAAGCTATCAAAGAAAATCCCTCCTAAAATATAATTATGATTTATTATAAGGTGATTTATGTTTCTAATACTGTTAAGTATTTAACAATTAATAAAAAAATTTGAAAAGTTGAATTTCCATACCTAAAAATCAGAGAAGTAGCTGCTTGACCCTATTATTTAAATATGTGCGTACTAAGACAAGGGTCATCTTTTAATATGTAATATCTGTTAGTGCGGTCGACTATTTTGGCTTCTTTTAACTCATTAAGGGCCTGAATGACCATTACCCGTGAAGAACCAATCATATCAGCTAATTCCTGCTGCGTAATTATTAAATCGATCATTGTCGCGTTTGGCAGCTTTTTCCCATATTGGTTGGCAAGGTTATAAAATAGACCTAATAATCTTTCTTTTACAGTTCGTCTAGTTTCCTTATCTGAATTCATATTGGCATAACGCTTTTGCCCAAGGTAATCAATTATCCTTAAGGCAAAAGAAGGATCTTTCTTAATTAACATTTCAAATTGCATTTTACTAAAGCAACAGATGCAAGCCTCTTCCATGGCTAACGCGCTAGAACATTCCTTTTGTTCTTGATATAGCGACAACTCACCTAGTACCTCACCGGGACCACAGATATCCAGAATTGTTTCATGTCCATCTTCAGCACTTTGCACAAGTTTAAGTTTTCCTGATTTCACAAGAAATATAGTACTTGTAATATCCCCTTGATAAAAAAGATAGTGTCCTTTGGACAGCCGTTTTTTATTTGTACATTGACACAAGTTTGTAATCTGTTCTTTTTCCAGACCCCGAAACAGATCCAATTCTTCTAGGCAGATGAGGCAACGTTTCATGCAATTCCCCCTATGTTTATAAAGAAAATATATCAAAATAGATTCAACTTTTCAACAAAGTAAAAATAATCCCGCTTTACGAGCCAGATTATTATTTGGAATTATCAGCACAAAACCTGATCAATCTTTTATTTTCCTCGAAAGTGTCCCCTCTTTTAAGAAAAGTTATTGTCAAACAAAGGTTAGCTATCGCTCAATAACAAATATTCAAAGCATTTTATCCTTGACATGAATTCAGCCTTTTGTTATGATTTTATTTGTTCTTTAAAAGAGACATCGGGGCGTGGCGCAGTTTGGTAGCGTGCTTGGTTCGGGACCAAGAGGCCGCAGGTTCGAATCCTGTCGCCCCGACCATTGAAACTCAAAAGAAACTCCGGGTTTTTACCCGGAGCTTATTTTTTATATTTATATATTTGACCCACTTTTGAACCTCTTTATGAATTGTCATATTTAGGTTAAATGTTAAAAACTTACTGAACTAAAATAAACTACCTGTGTATTTTATTCCTATATGCAGATACTACAGATAAATAAATAATAAATAAAAAGGAGGGATATTGAATGGCTAAGTATAAACTGCCGGTTAACAAACAAAGTGTTGCCAGCGAGCTTAATGTTAACCTAGGCCCAGACACCTCCGCAAGACAGAATGGCTCTGTTGGGGGCAGTATGGTTAAGAAAACTTTTGAATATATTAACAGTAGAATCTAGTCATCAAGCCAATAAAAAATAATTTACTCCGGGTTTTTGCCCGGAGTAAATTATTATATAACTCAAAATATGACTCAAAACTCTTCCGCAGTACAGACACCATTTTTGATGCTTTCTTTTTTCAGTTCCTGATAGAAATTTGTAAACGTAATTTGCATGTAAGGCATCAGCCAGATATAGCCAAGACAGAACGGGATCGTGGCCAGGATCGCCCAGCCAATGAAGCTGAGCGTAAGCAGGAATAGCTTGCCGCGATAGCCATAGCTGATTTTTTTACTGAGATCAAAGGCCTTTCTGATACCCATATCAGGATTATCAGCATAAATATAAAAGCTCATCATATAGCCGTATGCTTTAACGATCCCCGGAATAATCAGTAGCAGTGACCATAAAAGTGTCCACAGCATATACCAGAGATATAGCCCGGCGCAATTAATGGCATTTTTAAATCCAGAAAGGACCACTTCAACATTCGGGTCTTCCGCACGGCAGAACTTTAAGGTAAAGGTCACCAGACCAATCATGAGCGGGCCCGCAATTAAAATCGTAATAATCGGACCAACACACGGGATCCAAGACAGGATGAACACGATTACGGCATAAATCAGACAGGCCAGGATTGGTCTCAGCCAGTGCCCTTTTAACTGGATGCGGGCCATGGCTCTTAATTCTTTGTTTTCAAGCATTTTCTAGTCCCCTTTCAAAATTATTAATGATGACTCCAGATGAATAATTTCATCTTAACGAAAGAAGCAACAAAATTCAAGCATTTTTGCTATATTTTACCTAATTTTGCAATTGCTTCTCCTTCTACTTGATCTTATTTCTCTACATGCTAAACTATGATTACTTAAACGCATTTTTGTTTGGAAGGTGACTGCCATGTTAAACGGCAAATTAACCCGAATCCGTCCGCTCGAAATTGATGATCTGGACACCTTGTATGAATGGTATAATGATCACGACTTCTCTTACTGGATCAGCGGCAATTGGCCGCTTGCAACCTTGCTGCGCCGGGAAGATCTGGAGAGCAAACTTTTTGAAGAGGATACCAACCGCTATGCGATTACGGATTTACAAGGCAGCCTTATCGGTACAATTGGTTTCGATCAGGTCAATATTCCGGCCAGATCGGCCCGCATCTATATCGGAATTGGTCTCCAAGATTACTGGGGAAAGGGTTATGGGACCGATGCGCTGACTGCTTTTATCCGCTACCTGTTTGGCCAGTGGAATTTCCGGAGACTGACCGCCGAAACCTGGGTCAATAACACCAGAGCTCTCTCCTGCTATGAAAGGCTCGGCTTCATTGCCGAAGGCAGGCTGCGTGAAGCCTATTATGTGGAAGGGCAATATTATGACGCAATCATCTTAGGTTTATTAAAAAAAGATTATGCCGAGGTCGTCCGCCTTTAGACTCTCTTGATCTCTGTGCAAAATGGTTGCATTCTTGACAGGATTGCAGTATGATAATTGCAGCTTGACCGATCTATGCAGTAAAACTGAATACGTTCTTTACTCTGGGGATAGGTGTAATTCCTTACCGGCGGTACAGCCCGCGAGCCTTATGGCAGATTCGTTGAAATTACGAAGCCGACAGTTAAAGTCTGGATGGAAAGAGCAAAACATGGTGTGATCGTGCACGTGCTTGTCGTGTTTGTCGCGTAGCCTCTCACCTGCTTGTTTTGAATGACTGTTGATCTGAATGATGACGCCCGGAGTATTTCCGGGCATTTTTATTATTTTTTCTATGATTTATCAATGATTTATATTTTCATTTGTCGTTGACACGCTAATGACTGGAGGGTACATCCATTGCCTGATCGTTTTACCGCAGAAGATAAAAACTACATGGAACGCGCGCTGAATCTTGCCTTACTGGCAGCAGGCAGAACCAGTCCAAATCCGCTTGTGGGCTGTGTCATTGTCCGGGATGGGCAGATTGTCGGGGAAGGCTGCCATAGGAAAGCCGGTACGCCGCATGCGGAAGTCCATGCCTTAAATGCTGCAGGATCAAGCGCAGAAGGTGCCGA
Source organism: Dehalobacter restrictus DSM 9455 (assembly GCF_000512895.1). Lineage (NCBI taxonomy): Bacteria > Bacillati > Bacillota > Clostridia > Eubacteriales > Desulfitobacteriaceae > Dehalobacter > Dehalobacter restrictus. Next base: position 1,406,257 of record NZ_CP007033.1, on the reverse strand, counting down.
TGTCTATGTCACACTGGAACCCTGCTCCCATTACGGCCGTACACCTCCCTGCACCGATGCGCTGATTGCAGCAGGCGTAAAGAAAGTGATTGTCGCGATGACGGACCCGAATCCGCTGGTCAGCGGTCAGGGTGTGAAAAAGCTGCAGGATGCCGGTATTCTTGTCGAAACCGGTCTGCTGGCTGAAAAAGCTCGAAAAATTAATGAGCCTTTTCTGAAAGCGATTATCACAAAAATGCCCTTTGTACTGTATAAAGCTGCAATGACGCTCGATGGCCGGACTGCCGTAGAATCAGGAGACTCCAAATGGATCACTTCGGAAGAGGCCAGACATTTCGTTCATGGGTTAAGAAATACTTTTGACGTCATTATGGTCGGCAGTCAAACAGTCCTTCAGGATAACCCGCTCTTAACCTGCCGCAATATTGAGAATGGCCGGGACCCGGTCCGGCTGATCGTCGATGGTTCCCTGTCTGTTCCTTTAAACGCTCAGATCCTCCGGAACGAATCCGCCAGCCGCTGCATCATCGCGACAACAAAGGCTGCTGACGAGAATAAACTGCTGCGGATGCGTGAAACATTTGCTGCCGACAAGGTTGAGATCTGGCAGTATGATACGTCCAGGCAGGTTCCCTTGCCGGACCTGCTGAGAGATATCGCGGCCAGAGGCTTAAACAGCATCTTATTGGAAGGCGGCGGCACGCTCGCCGGTAAAATGCTGGAATCCAGGCTGATTGATCAAATCATGTTTATGTTGGCCCCGAAACTGGCCGGATCCGGCTTCTCCCCGCTCTCAGGCCTGCACCTCGCCAGCATGTCCGAGGCAGTAACTGTCAGTCAACTGGTGGTCTGCGAACTGGGAGGAAATTATAGTTTTACCGGGACAGTTGACTATAACCATACCAACAAAATGGGAAGTGACAAATGATGTTTACAGGAATCATTGAAGAACTGGGCATAATAAAGAGTCTAGATCTGCTGAAAGACTCCGCCAGATTAACGATTGAAGCTTCTTTCGTACTGAAGGGATCCCAAATCGGAGACAGCATTGCCGTCAACGGGGTCTGTCTTACAGCGACCGCCATCGGTTCCGGAAGTTTTTCTGTCGATGTTATGTACGAAACGCTCCAGCGAACAAACCTTCAAGAATTAAAGCAGCATACCAAAGTCAACCTGGAAAGAGCACTGCAGCTGCAAAGCCGTTTGGGCGGCCATCTGGTGAGCGGCCATGTCGATGGCATCGGAAAAATTACTGCAATGACTCCAGTCGGCATTGCTCAAACCTATCGAATTCAAACGTCCCCGAAGATAACCTCCTCCCTGCTGCCGAAAGGGTCAGTGGCCATCGATGGAATCTCGTTAACGGTCATTGATGTCGGGGATGACTTTTTTACGGTCTCCCTGATCCCCCACACCTTTCAGCATACGACACTCGGCTTTAAACGCATTGGTTCTACGGTGAATCTGGAAACCGATATCATCGGAAAATATGTGGCCAGATTCCTGCAAAAGGACCACAGCCCACCCCAAACCAAAAAAGATATATCCGTTGAATTCTTAACTGAAAATGGTTTTATCTAACGTTTAGCAAACGTTTTATCTAACGAAAGGAGCTTAAACAGATGACACAACAAGAAAATATTTTTGCAAGCATTCCGGAAGCCATCGAAGATATTCGTCAGGGCAAAATGATTATCGTCGTCGATGATGAAGACAGGGAAAATGAAGGCGATATTATCATGGCTGCTTCCAAGGTGACTCCCGAAGGGATCAATTTTATGGCCACCTACGGCCGGGGATTGATCTGTACTTCCCTGACTGCTGCACGGCTTAAAGAGCTGAATTTGGATCTGATGGTCCAGAACAACACAGATCCCCACGGCACAGCTTTTACGATAAGCGTCGATGCCGCAACCAGTACCACCGGGATTTCAGCGTTTGAAAGAGCCGATACGATTCAGGTTCTGATTAACAAAGACAGCAAACCGCAGGATTTGCGCAGACCGGGTCATATTTTTCCGCTGCAGGCCCGGGAAGGCGGTGTCCTGGTCAGAGCCGGCCACACCGAAGGATCGGTCGATCTGGCCCGGCTGGCCGGTCTTGAACCGGCTGGTGTCCTTTGTGAAATCATGAATGAAGACGGGACCATGGCCAGGGTGAACGACCTGCTGAAATTCAAGGAGAAACATAATCTGAAAATGGTAACGATCAAAGACTTGATCAGTTACCGCCGCCTGAACGAAAGACTTATTGAAAGAGCCGAAAGTATTGATTTTCCAACAGAATTTGGGACGTTTAAAGCAGTCGGTTTTAAAAGCAAAATTGACGGCAAGGAACATCTGGCCCTGGTCAAAGGCAATGTCGACGACGGGGAACCCGTTTTGGTCAGAGTCCACTCCGAATGTCTGACCGGAGACGTTTTCTACTCGCGAAGATGCGACTGCCGGGACCAGTTAACGGCAGCCATTCAGCAAATCGAACGCGAAGGGCGCGGCCTACTTCTCTATATGCGCCAGGAAGGCCGCGGAATCGGACTTCTGAATAAATTGAAAGCGTATAAACTTCAGGAAGAAGGCAAAGACACTGTCGAAGCAAATCTGGCGCTGGGTTTCCCTCCTGATCTGCGTGATTATGGCGTCGGCGCCCAAATATTAGCTGATCTCGGTATCACCAAAGTCCGTCTGATGACGAATAATCCTAAGAAAATCGTAGGTCTGGAAGGCTACGGCATTCAAGTCACCGAACGCGTCCCGATCGAAATGCCCGCGAAACCGGAAAATGAATACTACCTGACAACCAAAAAAGAAAAAATGGGCCATTTTCTGACCAATATTCGCTGACCAGTGATAATCGGCAATCCTTAATTGACGAATGACAAAGACATTAAAGAAAATAGAGAACGAAAGAGACCAAATAGCATAAAAGAAATAAGACCAAACAGGCTGTAAAAGAAAGGAAGGATATCATTTGAAAACCATTGAAGGAAAACTGTTGGCCGAAAACCTCAAATTTGCGATTGTTGCCGGAAGATTTAATGAGTTTATTACGAATAAACTTATTGGCGGCGCTTTGGATGCGCTGAAAAGACATGGCGCTGATGAAGACAATATCGAGCTCGTCTGGGTCCCCGGTGCTTTTGAAATTCCGCTGGCCGCCAAAAAAATTGCTGAACAAAAACGGTTTGATGCGGTCATCTGCCTTGGTGCAGTGATCAGGGGGGCTACGCCGCATTTTGACTATGTCAGCAGCGAAGTCAGCAAAGGTGTCGCTAATGTCGGTCTGGAAACAGGCGTTCCTGTGATCTTCGGCGTTCTGACCACCGACACGATTGAGCAGGCCATTGAACGGGCAGGCACGAAATCCGGCAATAAAGGTTTTGATGCTGCCGTAACCGCGATTGAAACCGCGAATCTGTTTAAGCAGCTTGCGTAGTAGATCGATTCTTAAAACAAGGCAAATAAAAGACGGGAAGGATATACCGCTATATAACCTTACCCGTCTTTTTTACGCATGGATCTCCACTTGCTAACAAATAATCTTAGATCGATCCTCCGGATTTTTCAATAAGTTTTCCCAGACGTTCATAGACTTTGCTTGCTTCATTCGCCAGCTGAAGATAGCGGTGCCGGATTTCATCATTCGAGGCTTTGGTGGCAAATGTCATATACCCGGAAGCCGCTGCCGAGACATCTTTTTCGTAGTCATACATCATATCTAGATCCGAAAAATTACTCATAAACTTAATAATCCCCTTCCTACATGATTTGAGCAAGTTTACTTTTAAGGAAGCCGGTTACTCCCTCGAGTGCGCTTGCCTGATCCTTAAAAAATGCTTTTACTTCCCTGTCGTGAGCCATTTCACTGAACATTTCACATTTCCTCATCGATACTTCGCTTTCAACTAAAGATCTTGTTATCATTCCCTGATCGAGAATTTTCTTGATTTCGCTTTGACTATGCTGCATGATATCCCACCTTCCAAAATTCTTAAGTATTTTAGAATTAAGTATTTTCAGGATATACAAAAAGAGCTGAATTTATGCATTATTCCCTGTCATAATAATAAAAACAACATGGGTTTAACAGATAAAACCCATGTTGTTTTTTTATATTAATGTTTCAGACTCGTTCGATCGTTTTTTTGTTAAATCTTCTTAAACTGATAGTCCTGGTCATAATCCACGAGGATTTTGGTGCCTTCTGGAAATTCGCCCTGCAGAATCTGTTTAGCCAGCGGATTCTGGATTCGCTGCTGAATCACTCTCTTCAGCGGTCTGGCCCCGAATACGGGATCATAACCTTCCTCGGTGAGCATGTACAAAGCCTTATCGGATAAAGTCAGGGTAAGTCCTCTTTCTTTCAGCCGTTTCCGTAGCAGGTCAAGCTGAATTTCCACAATCCGGACAAGATCTTCTTTCTTTAACGGATCAAAGATGATCGTCTCATCAAGCCTGTTGATAAATTCCGGCCGGAAATACCGGCTTAACTCGGCTTCAATGGTTTTACGAATCAATTCCCGACTGCTGTGGTTTTCATTCATTTCCCGGATCTCCTGTCCGGCAATATTGCTGGTTAGGATCACAACCGTATTCTTGAAATTGACAATCCTGCCCTGGCCGTCTGTGAGTCTGCCGTCATCAAGCAGCTGCAGCAGAACATTAAAGACATCACCATGCGCTTTTTCAACCTCGTCAAGTAAAATGACGGCGTACGGTTTTCTGCGGACTGCTTCCGTCAGCTGTCCGCCTTCATCATAGCCGACATAGCCGGGAGGGGCCCCAATCAGCCGGGCCACGGAATGCTTCTCCATATATTCCGACATGTCAATCCGGATCAGGGCTTGTTCATTATCAAACAGAAATTCTGCCAGGGCTTTGGCCAGCTCTGTCTTCCCTACTCCGGTAGGGCCGAGGAACAGGAATGAACCCAGTGGACGGTTAGGGTCCTGCAAACCGGTACGAGCTCTCCGGACCGCATCAGCTACCGCTTGGACAGCTTTGTCCTGACCGATGACCCGTTGATGCAGGTTTTCCTCCATCGTAATCAGTTTTTCGGCTTCACTTTCCAGAAGCTTGGAGACTGGGATATGCGTCCATTTGGCAACGATCTCAGCAATATCGCTTTCTGAGACTTCCTGCTTCAGCAGCGTATTCTCCCGGCCCGATACGAGCTGTTCAAGTTCGGCCAGCTCTTTCTCAAGCTTTGGCAGTACGCCGTACTGAAGTTCGGCAGCCTTATTGTAGTCGTATTTTTGCTGGGCATTTTCAATCTCCACCCTCGTCCGGTCAATATCTTCCTTCAGCTTGTGAATATTGCCCAATTTTTCGCGTTCTTCCTGAAGCTGGGCCTCTAGGGCACTTCTTTTTTCCTTCAGGTCCCCAAGTTCCTTTTCAATATTGGCCAGTCTTTCCTGACTCGCTTTGTCTTTTTCTTTTTTCAGAGCTTCCCTTTCAATCTCGAGCTGCATGACTCTGCGTTTGATATCGTCGAGTTCCTGCGGCTCACTGGTGATTTCCATCCGCAGCCTGGCTGCTGCCTCATCAATCAGGTCGATCGCCTTGTCCGGCAGGAACCGTTCACTGATATAGCGGTCGGAAAGGATACTCGCTGCGATGATCGCACTGTCGGTAATCCTGACGCCATGATGCGTCTCATAACGTTCTTTCAAGCCCCTCAGGATCGAGATCGTATCCTCGACTGTCGGCGGTGCAACGATCACCGTCTGAAAACGTCTTTCCAGCGCCGCATCTTTTTCGATGTGCTTGCGGTATTCGTTCAAGGTCGTTGCCCCAACCATCCTGAGCTCCCCGCGGGCCAGCATCGGTTTCAGCATATTGCCGGCATCCATTGCGCCTTCGGCAGCTCCTGCCCCGACGACGGTGTGCAGTTCATCAATAAACAAAATAATATTTTCGCGGCTTTCAACTTCCTTTAAAACAGCCTTCAGCCGCTCTTCAAACTCCCCGCGGTATTTGGCCCCGGCAATCAGTGCGCCCATATCAAGGGAGATTACTTCTTTATTCTTAATCGCTTCAGGAACATCACCGCGCACGATTCGCTGGGCCAGCCCTTCGACAATAGCCGTCTTTCCTACGCCTGGTTCGCCAATCAAAACCGGGTTGTTTTTCGTCCGGCGGGACAGAATCTGCAGTACTCTGCGGATTTCCTCATCCCTGCCGATAACTGGGTCTAGTTTTCCTCTTCTGGCCAGTGTCACGAGATTTCGGCCGTACTGTTCCAGGGCAGCATAGGTTCCTTCCGGATTTTGACCGGTAACCCGCTGAGATCCGCGGATTTCCTTTAGAACTTTCAACAGGGCTTCCCGGGTAACTCCGGCTTCTTTCAGGATCTTTCCGGCATCTCCGCCGGCCTGATCAGCAACGGCCAGTAAAAGATGTTCCGTGCTGACATAATCATCTCCAAACGGCTCCATTTGATCATGAGCGTTAACCAAAACGGTTCTCATTCTCGGAGAAATGCTCAACTGAGAAGCCGCTCCCATCATTCTGGGCAGTCTTGCGATGCTGGATTTGGTCTTCTCGCTGACGCTAGCTAGCGAAATATTTAATTTATTCAGGATTTGAGGCACAACGCCTTCATTTTGTTCCAATAAGGCTAGTAGCAGATGTTCGGGTTCCACCTGACTGTTATGGTTACTTTCTGCGTTGTTTTGCGCAGCGATGATTGCCTCCTGGGATTTTTGGGTAAAACGGTTGGTATCAAAAGCCATGCGTATCACTCCTTTGAGTTAACATACCGGTATTTGTGGTAGGTCAACGGAATATATAGCCGTTTTCGGCAGGTTGCGCCCTCCATGGCGAGTCGCTCCTTGCCATCCATGGCATCGCAACATTAGTCCATCCGTGGCTGTCAAACAGCCGCGCTGCGCACTCCATGCTCCGCTTGACGCCGGTAATTGCGGCATGCAGACCTAACTCTGGAGTAATCAGCTGTTTCTTTCCTGGCTTAATTCCTGAAGCATACTAATTTCTTTCTCAGACATCTCTTCGGGCAGGACAAGCGTAATCTTTGCGTAAAAATCGCCAAAATGGCCGGATTTATTGAGAATAGGCATTCCTTTCCCTCTCAGACGGAAACTTTTTCCGGTTTGGGTGCGCGGAGGAATCTTGATGGATATTTCTTCGCCTAATGTTTTGACTCGGGCTTCTCCGCCAAGTACAGCCTTGAAGAAATCGATTTCGATGTTGGCGGACAAATCATCTCCGTCCCGGGTATAGACAGGATGTGGAACGATTTTTACCGTTAACAGAAGGTCTCCTTTGTTTCCGTCTTTCGCTCCTGCTTGTCCCTGTCCGCTGAGCCTAATTTTATTGTTATTCTTAATACCTTTCGGAACAGTGGCTTCAATTCTCCGGCCGCCGACTTCAATCATCCGTTTGGTTCCATGATAGGCTTCTTCAAGCGTAATACTGATTTCACCTTCAATGTCCCTGCCGGCCTGCGGTCTTCTGATCCTATTCGAATAATAATCATCGGACTCATCAGCATAGTCTGCTCCCATGCCAAAGATAGAGGAAAAGAAATCAGAAAATCCCCCCATACCCCTGCCGGCACTAGAGCCAAAACCTCTGTCCCCAAATGTTTCCGCGAACTCTTCCGGCGTCATTGTACGGGTATAGCGGTTGCTCCCCGGTGATTCCTGCCAGGCCGACCAGTCAAAAGAATTCCCTCTGCCGCCGTGCGACTGCCATTGCTGGTAGTTTGCCCTTAAATCATCATATTTTTTTCTTTTGGCAGGATCGGATATCGCCTGATAGGCTTCATTAATTTCCTTAAATTTCTCTTCTGAGGCTTTATCACCCTGGTTTAAATCAGGATGATACTTTTTGGCCAGTGCCTGGTATGCTTTTTTGATGGCCTTATTGTCTGCATCCGGAGAAACGCCTAAGATTTGATAATAATCTTTAAAATCCACTGTCCTCACCACCTCAAAACTGCTTTCCTTACCCATTAATTGTATTATATGCAAAATCCTTTTAAAGGTCAATATTGGTCAGACATATATTTGTCTTCAGCTGACCTTGCAGAATCTTCATCTATATGCGTATTCATCCGTATGGTTTTAACGTTAACGGAAACTTATACCCATAGTTTCAAGCACTTAGGGATTACCCGGTATGCCTTCGGACATACCCCCGGGATCTCCCCGTCGGTTTCAAAAAGTATGGAATCCGGCATATGCAGTTCAATTTCCTTACAGCGGAACACTTGGACTTCAGGAAGATGGATATGTTGCCCTTTATAAAGCAGCGGAAAGCGTGAAAAGAGTCTGGACAGCTTCATTTCTTTTATCACAACCAGATCGAACAAACCATCATCCAGGCGGGCATCAGGCGCAATACGCATTCCGCCGCCAATATATTGACCGTTGCAGACCATAAGCCCCCAGATATTCCCTTCCCAGAATGTATCCTGGTCCATTTTCAGAGAAACACAGACGCTCTTGTACGATAGAACGGCTTCTAAAGTACTGGTCAGATAAGAGAGCTTGCTACCCATCGCTTTACTCCGGCAATTGGTCCTGTGGACCGCTTCCGCGCCGACTCCGACATTGGATGCATTCAGAAAATAACGTGTCCGTTCTTCCCCTTCAAAATTCAGAAAGTCGACTCGGCCAAGATCAGAAAGAATAATATTGGGCTCCTTCAGCATCCTGATCAAGGCGTTCAGACCTTTTTCTTTGCCTGTTTTTATTGTCCTTACAAAATCCCCGCCTGTTCCCTGTTCAAAAACAGCCAGTTCGATATCGTCCGCGACAAGCCGGTCATTCTCAATAAGACCATTAAGCACCTCATTGACAGTTCCGTCTCCTCCGACCGCAATCATCCTCCGATACCCTTCGTCCAGAGCCATACGTGTTATTTCTGTTCCTCCCCCGGAGCGGGAGGTCAGCGCATAATCGACCTGTATTCCCGCCTGCTGAAGCTGCTGGTAATACCCTGGCCAAAGTCCCTGCGTTTTTCCATTTGCTGACCGGGGATTCACAACAGCAAACCATGATTTCTGCGATTTCTGCTGGCTCATTCTCATCTTCCTATCATCTTAGTTTTTCTCGGTCATTTTCTCGATCATTTTTCTCTGTTCATCCACTGGCATGGTTTAGTTTTAAACATATTGTTTCGCTAATTTTTAGAAATCCCCTTTACACGCGAAAAATTATTTTTTCCTGCCATCGTTCATGCAGTACTTTCTTCACAAATATTCCTAGGATCAAACTGCAAGGCTTTCATTCTGTCACTATACTTGCCAAAAACCTGCAGCATATTCATTACCTATTTCATTGATTTGATTTCCTTCCCTCAGATTTGCAACCATCATAAATCAGGTACAAATGGTACAAGATATTGATGACAATGGTTTAATCAAAAAAATAGTTTTCAAAACTAGGATTTACTTTTTTAATGGCCTAGAAAATCCAAGAGAATATAAAAGGAGGTAACTAAAAATGATGCGAGGCTGGTATGGACCAGGTGGAGACTGGATGATGGGAGGCAATTATTCCTGGATGGGATTTGCAGTCATGATCATCCAATTGCTTTTCTGGCTGGGAATTATTTTTCTTGCAGTCAGGCTGATTAGAAATTATCTGGACAGACAGAACACCTCCGGTAAACCGGAAGACCACGCTATGGCCATCTTGCGCGAACGATATGCCAAAGGGGAAATCGATCTGGAAGAATACAATACCCGAAAAAGCGAGTTAGGGAGATAAAATTTTACACAAATCAAAAGATATAAAAAGTTTTATTAAAGCATATCATAATGTAAAATATCAAGGGACAGATCCCTTGATATTTTACATTACCCCGCCGCATTTTTAATTATCCGGGTGATTTAATACGTTAATTCCTCATTCGCAATAAGGTTACATAATTTATTGAGATCGTAAACCTTTATGACTTTTCTATTCTTTTTTATGATGCCTTCTTTACTAAGATAAGTAAATAATTTACAAACCGTCACAGGATGGGTTCCTGTTATTTTGGCAATCGTCTTTTGAGACACATTCTCAACCGCTAACTCATAATAGTCATTCACCCGATTTCCTTTTGTCAGACAGAGGTTATATAGAAAAGAGAATACCCTAGCAGAAGGACGGCTTTGATATAAGTCCCTTGATTGATACATGAAGTATTGCGTTTTTTGTATAAGATTCAAGATAAAATTTTTAAATAAACGGGTATTCTGCGATAATATTGCAATCATTATATCCAAAGAAAAAAAACAAACAGTGCAATCTTTTACTGCAGTAATTTGAAATTCATGATCATCATTTTGGTTTAAAGCCACCGCTATACCGTTCTTAAAAACTTCAAGTAGATACTTTTCCTCACCATTCCGCGATACCATACTCACGTCAAGTTGTCCCGAAATCAAGAAAATAACATTGCTAAAAGGTATGCCGGGCGAAACGATCTTGCTTCCTCTTGCAAATGTATGCAGGCTTCCAAGAGAAGTATACATGTTTAGCTCTTCAATGGGATCAAATGTTGGAATAATAGGCATCTTTATTATACAATCCGATAGTTTCCCGTTTTCCAAAGTTATCCCCACCTTTTAAAAAAAAATATAATACTGTGGTCACCCTCATTATACCCGTTATGGTAGTTTTCTTGTTGTTTTAAGCCTAGTCTTCTAAAATTTAATAGATTATTAGTCCCTTGGCTATTTGCTGAAACCAAAAAAGTCATTAGAAAAAAGAAGGAAGATTCTTTTCAAATGACGATTAAATCTCTGCAATATTTTTTGATGAAGACCGATTGCAAGTAATAGACATTTATATCTTTAAGCGGCAAGATAAAGCCCCGGCCGCTTAAAGATACACCTAATGAGAAAACTGAATCGATTATTGTTTGATGGCTAATACCTCTCGGGCCATTCCAGCCACCATTTATATTTTTCGATCTGTTCCGTACCATAGCCAAACATATCATCGATTGTCTTAAGCAATCTGGATGAGGTCTCACCTTTACTGCCGATCCAAGTACCTGCTTCATGGAACCAGGATTGTTCTTTTGAGTCCCAAGGGCATACTTTCATACACCTGCCGCAGGAAGAACCTTCTTTGTTCGTTGACCGGAATATTGTGCATTTTAGAGAGTCAGTGTTCCATCGCAAGTATCCGTTGTGCTCGACTGGATCATCATCAAATGTAATAGCGCCCCCTGGACAGTTATCCGCGCATTTTTTACACACCCGGCAAAAATCCTGCAAGCCGAAATCAATGGGATTATCGGGAACGAGCGGCAAATCCGTGGTTACAGCTGCACACTTATGGCGGAATCCCAGACGGGGATGAGCTACGCAGTCTCCTGTTCTGGATAACTCGCCCAATCCCGACGCTATCAGGCAGGGACCCATGACTGCTTCATAGTTGGAAATATGATTTGCCCTGGCATTATAACCCAGGTTACGAATATAACTCGCTAAGATGACAGCAATAACACCGGACGCATGGTATGAACGGAAGGATTGACCAGCACTGATACCATCATATCCGGTCGAACCCAACATCGTTTCCAAATGCTGGTCAACCATAAACGTAATGACATAAGGCATCCTCTCCGTGACCGGAATTGACTTAGACAAATCATCCCCATTCTTAAACAAATCATCCTGCGAAGGGGACCTGTAACTATAATAAGCATAAGAGGGCATCTTGCCGATTCCAACTTCGTCAGCGCGTAAATAATACGCGCAATCCTTAATGTGCTGGGACATTTGTTCAGGATCAGGAATCGGCAGCTTTTCAGGAGCCGGTTTTCCACCGCACATTGCGTCTGGAGCGATAACACCGACAAATCCCATAAGAGCAGCATTAAAAGGATGCTTACCAACAAAGTGATAGTGGAAGGATTCTTTTCGAGCTTCGGGGGTTAGTTTACCACGAATAGCATAATTGAATCCCGCGTCTGCTGCATGGGTGTTTTTAATAGAACCGACGATCTTTGAAGTTCCAAGCCATTGATCGTTATTCTCAACGAATCGGACAGTGGCACCACCATAATCTACATTGGGATGCAGCTTGGATTTGGCTCCGTTTTGAGAACCTGTCTGGCTTGCCATAGCTTCTGACGGCAAAACTCCGATTGCGCCAACAATCCCTACTGCCAGTGCAGAAGCAGCCCCTGCCTTTAAAAATTTACGTCGGTTCATCTGGAATCCTTGTTCCTGCTGTTTTTCTTCTAGAAATTTCGACATTACTTTTCACCTCTTAACTCGTCAAATTAGAACTTTTCTGTTTCTTACCTAGACCTATCAATCCCACTAATCTTGCTAATACGATTCCGATGACGATAGATAGCCCAAAAAAGAGAAAGATTCCGGTACTCGTAGCTTTGACATGACCAATCTGAGCATTAAGCACAATGAAAGATAGCCCGATACAAGTAATCAGAAACCATACCAAATACAGAAACCAATTAAGCACAGTTTTCTTTTTGTCCGTCTTGTTTGCGTAAGGTCTCAGGGCTAAAATACCTGCTAAAAAGAGCATTCCAACAACAAAAATGAGAACTACATTCAACACGTTAACACCCCCTTTCCATACTTTTTCACATCGAGTCTATAAAATAAACTCAAGTCACTCGCATTATATATCTGTAATACGTAATATCTCTTAGTAGCTACTAATTAGTGATTATTTTTCTAATTCCAGGAATTTCTCTGCTTTTTTATTTAAAATAAATTGATAAAAAATAAGCTGGGATGTAGCGTCGTACAACGACATCCCAGCTTTTTCATCAATCGTTTCGTTATAAATATAAGGTTTTATTCTTCATCTTCCTTATTTCGTCTAAAACTTTTCTCCGAAAGCATCCTGCGTTTTCTAATGATCCGGCAGACCAGCCAGATCAGCAGCAGAACCGCCAATACCGGCAGCGCATAGCCGATGAAGACCAGCACATAGTTGAGCGCATTCCAGAGGAAGCTTATGGTCTTGATCAAAGCATTCTTTACGGCAATCAAGGTATTATTCAGCGATATGGGCTGCCAGGGATCCTTAACCGTCAAGTTACTCTGGGCTTGCTCAATATTGATGGTAACCGTTGAGTATTCCACCCGGTTGTCATAGTATTTGAGCTGCCCTTTCAGACTTTCGATCTCTTGACGGACTGTAACCAGGGAATTTTCAATTTTCAGAATGTCCTCGACGGAATTCGCCTTTTCGAGAATTTCCAAGTACCGTTGTTCCTGAGCCTCCCAAGATCTCAAACGAGTTTCGGTGTCAAAATAAGCCGTGGATACATCTTCGGTATACTGGTGTTGATTGACGATGGTGCCGAAGTGGGGAATACTGTCTTGAAACGTTTGGAATTGTTTGGCCGGTATTCTTAAGGAGAGAAAAGCCGTCACGCTGTTGTCATAATTACTACGGGTTGATTCGGCGATATATCCGCCAAGGGCCTCGGTTTTCTCCTCGATAGCCTTTGCCGCAGCGGCGACATCATCTGCCTTCATAAAAACATCGAGCGAATAGATGATCTTCTGCCGGGAAAAATCGTAGGCTGCAGATCCACCCGGAACCGAATTCTCCGAACTTTTTTTCTGAGCAGCAGATCCTGCAAACGAGGGAGAAAGCGTGTTACGGGAGTCAGCTACTCCTCCTCCAGATTCAACCGCAACACCAGCATCAGGGCTCGCTGCAGGTTCGTCAACCATGTCCTTTGCGGCATTCAATGAAGATGCTTGCTGCCAATTAACCTGTTCATGCCAACCATCATCCATCAGGATTCCATTCAAGCCAAGACCAACGGCCAGAACGATAACAGCGACACAGCCGATCAACACAAACGCTTTTTTATTGCCATAGAGAAGTTTGTTTCTTATCCGGGCTACCAACGTTCCAAATCTGTTCGCCTTTAAAGCTGCTTGCTGAACCGGAGTACTCTTTTCGGTGCTGGCTTCCTTATTGGTTTCATTGTTGATTCCCGTGCTTGTTTCAGCAGCCACGAACGTCATGTTTTCCAGCGGCTGATTTTTAACAGAATCCAAAATTTTTCCTCGGGTTTTATCTTTGATCCGCTCCTTAAGACCATCGTCCTGATAGACATAACCGAAAAATTTCTTAAGACGCATGAGATCACCATCTTCTTCCCACATGGCTTTTATTTTATCTTCAGACATCAGCATTCACCTCCAGCCACTTCCGCCTGATAGGCTGTCCGGAAACTTTTTTTGGCCCTGTAGAGCAGGCTGTCTACCGCCTGTTGCGTGGTACCGAGAATTGTCGCCGTTTCGGATGCGCTGAATCCATCGATCAGCCGTAATTGAATCACAGCTATTTGATGTTCTGTCAACTGAGAAAGGGTATTGCTTACAGAAAGGACAGTACCCAGGTCCTCCCCATAATCCCTGCTATTATTTGCATCCTGGATCTCTTCTGTAATCGGAATCATATTAACCTGTTTCCTGCCCCGGTAAAAATCCGCAATATAATTCGAAGCAATTTTTAACGCCCAGCACTTCAAAGAGCTTCTTCCCTCAAAACCGGCCAGTGATCTCCAGACCTTAGCCATGACTTCGGAAGTAACATCTTCAATTTCTGATGAAGGAATCCTCAGACAGACAAACCTGTAAACAGACGGGAATAGTTCCTCATAGATTTCATCAAATGATACCTCGGTTTGATTCATACCCAGACCCACCCCCTTAAACCGAAACATTGAATTCTACCCGGGCAACAGTATAGACGGAAATATCCGTGTTTTTCTGATTCGTATTTTCCTTATTTAGAAATATTTTCTGATTCAAACTTTTTCTTAAAAATGAATATCCCCAGAATCATGGAAATGACAACCAGAAATGCCGGATTCAGTCCGGGCCAAATCAGCATCATGGCAAAAGCTGCGATCCCCAGGACCCAGGTCGCTTTATCCTTAAAGGCACTCTGACCCATCTGCAGTGCCGATTGAGCCAAAAGCACCACAACGACAGGTCTGACCCCTTTCAGCATAGCCTGCAGTGCAGGTGAGTCAGCATAGTTAATCAGCAGGTGACCCAAAAATATCATGATCAGCGCCGTTGGCAGAACAGCGCCAATGATTGCAGCCAGCGCCCCGCTCCAACCCTTGACTCTATGTCCGATCATTCCGGCCAGTTTCGTCGCGATCGGTGCCGGCAAAGAATTGGATATGGCCACAACGTTTGTAAAATCTTCACTGGTGAGCCACTGATACTTGTGCACCGTTTCATTCTGGATGATCGGGATCATGGCCGGTCCACCGCCGAAACTAAAATTGCTGGCTCTAAAAAAAGCAATAAATAAATCCCAAAGCACTTTCATGTCATACTCCCAAAATCTGAATTTGAAATGTTCAAACCGGGCAAATCAATAGATCAGGTAACCGATGACCATCGACAGGGCAATCAGCAATACCGGATGAATTTTAAAATAATACAGCGCTGCTGCGGATATGACCGCGATCAGTATAGTGGTATAATCCAGAGGCACTTGAATCTGAAAAGCATCGACAGCCATCTCATAGGCTACGATGATCAGCAAAGCAGTAACAATGGGTCTCACACCTGTCAGTGCGGCCTTTAGATTACTGGAATTCGCATATTTTTTAAGATACCGCCTAAGACAATCAATACAAGTACTGTAGGCAGGATCGTTGCCAGTAAGGCGACAATCGCTCCCGGCCAGGAAGCAACCTGATAGCCGAGATAGGCTGCTACTTTGGTTCCAAGCGGCCCGGGAAGCGCATTTGCCATGGCAATGGTATCGGCAAACTGCGCATTGGTCAGCCAGTGATGATTATCAACGGTCTCTGCCTGAATCAACGGAATCATCGCCGGCCCGCCGCCATAGGACAAGTTGCTCGCCCAAAAAAAAACGATAAACAAATTCCACAAATCGGTTGCCATTTGTTCTCCTTCTATTCCTGTTCCTATCTTGTCATGATGCTTTAACCCAATTCAATTATAGCAAACGTTTTTGGTCTTTTAAATCAATTCAAAAGTGCCCTTTTTCATCCAATAAGCTGTTGTCATGTTGACGATGAAATGACATAACACGGGAACCCAGAGTGTCAAAGAAACGGCATAGGCAACTCCGAGAAAGGTTCCCATCAAGAAGACCTCCACAAGGATAAACACCTGGCGCCAATATCTGTAGTGAATCAGCGTAAAGACAACAGCCGTCAACCATAACCCTAAAATTGGCTGAATCATGCCTCTGAACAGGAATTCCTCACTGAAAGCACCGAGGAAAAATATTGGAAATAGCTCTTTCAGTGAGAATTTGTCCATCAGGATAAGGTTAATCTCATCAAACAGGCTTTCCTTCGGCAGATATTTCAAGAAGAAAAATTGAAGCGCAATCAGTACGGCGGAGCCGACGGCCAATGTAATGATGGCTTTACTTAAGCTATCCATTTTAAACATTTCCGCCAGCACGATTTCTCTGTCCAATGATTTCAGTATGACCCAGAGGCCCAGGGCAATAACAATCAGGATCACCTGCGATAACAGGATATTCAAACCCAGCATCTTTTTAGATATTTCCATCGCCGTTACATCCTTTCCAGCAGTCCGAGTGCAGAGCATGCCAGAACCCGGGTTCCTATGCTAAGCGCCTCTTCATCAATATTAAAGCACGGATGATGGTGCGGATGGCTGATTCCTTTCTTCTTATTCCCCGCCCCGATGAATATCAGCATTCCGGGTAAGCGATGAAGATAAGCGGAAAAGTCTTCGCCCCACATCACCGGATTGGCTTTAACCAATGCTTTTGCTCCGAATTCTTCTTTTAGTATTTCCGTTACTTTGCCGACAACGGAACTGCTGTTAACAACAGGATCATAACCGAGCTCGTAATCGAAGGTGTATTTTGCGCCATAAGCAATACAGATTCCTTTAATGATATTTTCCATTCGTTTCGGAACTTCCAAACGGGTGTCCCTGTCAAATGTCCTGACGGTTCCTTTCAGGTCTACCCGCTCAGGTATGATATTAAAGGCCGAGCCCCCTTGAATATTCGTAATAGACAAGACTACGGATTTCAGAGCGCTGGTCTGACGGGATACGATATTTTGCAGAGCGGTAACGATCTGTGCACTGATTAATACCGGGTCGATGGTATCCTCCGGCATCGCGGCATGACCTCCTTTACCCCATATCGATATTGTAAAGTTATCCGGGGCAGCCATTAAAGGGCCCGAGGCTAAGCCGATCTTGCCAGCAGGCAAAGACGTAAAGAGATGAAGAGCAAGAATCGCATCGACTCCGTTCAGGAGACCAAGTTTGACAAGATCTTTGGCTCCACCGGGATGTTTTTCTTCAGCATGCTGAAAGATGCAGCGGATTTCTCCTTTCATGTCGGATCTTAGTTCCGCAAGAACTTTTGCAGCCCCGACCAGCATGGCCGCATGTCCGTCATGACCGCAGGCATGCATGGTTCCAATATTTTGGGACCGGTAAGGCAGATCGTTTTCTTCCTGGATCGGCAGCGCGTCAATATCACTCCTGAGCGCTACCATTTTCCCCGGCATACTTCCTTTAATGGCAGCCAGAACACTGGTCTCTGTCGGTCTCGACACCTCAATGCCCGGAACTTCATGCAATCTGTCGAAGATCATATCTGCTGTATGATACTCCTGAAAAGATAATTCAGGATAGCGATGAAAGGTCCTCCTCAGATTGATGATTTCTTCGTTCCTTTCGGCAATAAGTCCGCTAATGGCTGTGATTCGTTCGTTTTCCGGCATATCGTCAACTCCTGTATCGGATAAGTATCACCCATTAATTCTCCAAAAATGTGCATAATCCTTGAAACGCCGGACTTTAATTGGCCGATCGGCAATGAATACAAAATTCTTTGGTTAAATTTCTTGCATTATGCCGGCATTCTGCTACGATAGATTCAGATAAATAGTAAACACGGACAACGATGTCCTCGGGATTTAATCCCGGGGACTATTTTTTTTGCAAATACTGTTTATCAAAAATAATTGATCAAAGAGGTGGATAAAATGAAAAAAATTGAGTGTATTATTCGTCCAGCCAAATTGGAAAATGTGAAAGAAGCCCTCGGAAAATTTGGTATCAAAGGAATGACGGTCACTAACGTAATCGGCTGCGGACTGCAGCAGGGAAAAACAGAAGTATACCGTGGAAATGCCTATACCATCAATCTATTGCCCAAATACAAAATCGAAATTATTGTCCCGGACGAATCTGTGGATAAAGTTATCGAAATCATTACCGAGACTGCCAGAACGGGAGAAATCGGTGACGGAAAAATCTTCGTCTATGATGTGCTGAATGCCGTACGGATCAGAACAGGAGAATCGGGAGAAAAAGCCGTCTAAAATATAAAAAAATTATATAATGAGCTTTTCCAGATATGTAACTTCCTAAAATATAAGCAAACAATTACCGGGTTTAAGAAAATCAAATTCACAAATAATAAGAACGACTCCCAAACAAAAAAACTTATATTTTAAGGAGGAAAATGACATGGCTGGTGAAAGAAATTCAAACACGCCTGCCGTCCAGGGCGTAGGAAAAGGATTGGATCAACTGAAATACGAGATCGCTAATGAAATGAACGTTACGCTGGGTGCAGACCGCACTTCCCGTGAAAACGGAACTGTCGGCGGTAATATGACCAAACGCATGATACAATTTGCTGAGCAGCAGTTGAAAAACGGACAGAGAATCTAACTTCTCTTTGTTCACTTTTAGAAGCAACGTACAAGAAGCATTCCTTAATCGGAATGCTTCTTTACTTTCATAAAAACAAAAAATTCTCACCATGTTTCCAAGATTATTTCCAAGATTATTTATTCATCTTTGCCCAGCTGTCCCGCAGTCCGACGATCTGGTTAAAGACCGGATGATCACTGGAATGGTCTTTCAAGTCCGCACAGAAATAACCCTGTCTTAAAAATTGATATTTGCTGCCGGGATCAGCTTCTTTCAAACCCGGTTCAATTTTGCATCTTTTTAGAATCTGCAGGGAGTCCGGATTAATTCTGGCAAGGAAGTCGTCGCTCTCTGCAGAATCATCCTCCGTATACTGATCATCCCTGATCAGATAATCATACAAACGTATCTCGGCATCTTCGGCATGGGCCGCCGAAACCCAGTGAAGCGTCCCTTTTACTTTTCTCGAGCTTGCCGATCCGCCGCTTTTGGTGTCCGGATCATACGTACAATGGATTTCTATAATCTGGCCATCTTCATCTTTCAGGACTCTTTCACATTGAATAATATAGGCATGTTTTAGCCGGACTTCATTACCGGGGGAAAGACGGAAAAATTTTTTGGGCGGCTCTTCCATAAAGTCCTCGCGTTCAATATAAATGGTTCGCGAAAACGGGATCAATCTGATTCCTGCCTCCGGATGCTCCGGACTGTTCTCTGCTTCCAGGAATTCATCCTGGTCTTCCGGATAATTGATCAGGACAACCTTGATTGGATCCAAAACAGCCATGACCCTCTTGGCTTTGGAATTCAGATCTTCACGCAGGCAATGTTCCAGTAAAGCAACATCGACAATGCTGTTGGCTTTAGCTACCCCGATACGATCGCAGAAATCTCTGATCGCTTCCGGCGTATAGCCTCTGCGCCTTAAACCGGAGATCGTCGGCATCCGGGGATCATCCCATCCCTGAACATAGCCGCCTTCAACCAGCTGACGAAGCTTTCTTTTGCTCATGACTGTATTCGTCAGATCCAGACGTGCAAACTCATATTGCCGGGGCCTGTCCTCTTCAATCAGCTGTTCTGTCAGCCAGTCATAGAGCGGCCGGTGGTCTTCAAACTCCATCGTGCAGATCGAATGGGTAATATGTTCAAGCGCATCCGATAAAGGATGAGCAAAGTCATACATCGGGTAAATACACCAGGTGTCTCCGGTCCGATGATGCGACGCATGCATGATGCGGTAAATCACTGGATCGCGCATATTTAAATTCGGAGAACTCATATCAATTTTTGCTCTGAGCACTTTCGTGCCGTTCGGGAATTCTCCGGCTCTCATTCTTTGGAACAAGTCAAGACTTTCTTCGGCGGAACGGCCCCGGTAAGGGCTGTTCGTTCCAGGCTGGGTCAGCGTCCCACGGTATTCCCGTATTTCCTCTGCCGACAAATCACAGACAAAAGCCTTGCCTTTTTCAATCAGCTCTACGGCAAACGCGTATAGCTTTTCAAAGTAATCGGAAGCATAGTACATCCTGTCCTTCCAGGAAAACCCCAGCCATTGGACATCTTCCTGAATCGACTCGACAAACTCAGTTTCCTCTTTGCTCGGGTTGGTGTCGTCAAACCTAAGATTGCAGCATCCGTTAAATTCCAGCGCGGTGCCAAAATTCAAACAGATGGATTTGGCGTGTCCAATATGAAGATAGCCGTTAGGTTCAGGCGGAAAACGTGTATGTACCCTGCCGTTGTTTTTATTCAGCTTTAAATCTTCCCGAATAATGTTATGAATGAAATTGGACGATGAATAAGAAGAATTCGATGTATTTGATGTATTAATAGCAGTACCCCCCTACGAAAAACACTTATATTATCTTAGTATAGTAGATTTCTAAAAAATATCAAATACCTATTTTCGTCCCCCTGCCAATAGCAAGCAGCCTGTCCGTCAGCGCTAAGAGTTCATCTCTTCGCGAGAGCTTCTCCAGCCACCTGGAAGGTATGTTCTCTATGCCATAGCAGGCTCCGGCCATCCCGCCGGTTACTGCGCCGATCGTATCCGCGTCTCCTCCGAGGTTTACGGCCATCACCAGCGCTTCTTCCAGCGAATTGGTCTGAAAGACACAGTTTAAAGCAGTTTCCAATGTATGGACAACGTAACCGCTTGTTTTCATTTGATCAGCACTTAAGTTCATTTGCAGGGCAAACGGAGCATCCGCCTGGGCCTTTTCCAGCACGATGCGGAGTTCTCCGCCTAAAAGCAATTCCCTGACAATTTTACAGTAAAAAACCACACATGCTCCAGCCAGTGGATCATAGTGGGTCAGAGCCGATAATCTTGCCGCCAGATCCGTCATTTTCGCCAGGTTATTGTGATAGGCAATGACCACCGGGACCGTTCTCATCAGCGAACCATTGCCGCCGCTTCTCCCGCCGCTGAGTCGATGGGCATTCTCAGCGATTTGCAGCCATTCCTGTTCGTTATCCGCTTCTGTCCGGATTCCTTCCTGCAGAACCATCCGGCAGATATTTCCGATGCATTTGGGCTCTTGCCGGGACCATTCCCGAAAATGACGGGCGACGTGCTTTACCGGGTCTGCAGGGTCTTCAAGAATCCCGTTGGCCGCTGCAAGGGTCATTTCTGTATCATCGGTAATTTCTCCGGGTGCCAATTTCCAGAATCCCCCACCGGTCATATCCCGGTGTCGGCCATAGGTATGAACAATTTCTTCGCGGTTCATAAATTCAAGGGTTGCCCCAAGTGCATCCCCAGCTGCCACCCCGAGCATTGCCCCCCTTGCTCTGGAAATGAGATCTTCCATTTTTTCCCCTTATACATCATCGCATAGTTTCTTGGTTTGAACCATTAATGGCTATACCGTTATCATACACTTTTATTCTAAAAACAACTATCAGATTTTAAGATGACTTCGCATCCAAATAATTTGCATTTGTACTTTTTACAAATTGATTTTGTTTTGCTTAAAATACTGAATAATCTGTTCCTTCTCGGCTTCTTCCGCATGGTTGGTTGTGAGGATTTCCCCACCTTTCATACCATTCCATTTGATATACAGCGTTTGTTCAAAGCTTTCATTGATGATCGGGTCTTCATATCTCAAAACAATTACGAAGAAATACGGAAGCACATCTTTTAATGTCTTTTGTTTGTTGATGCCTTCGAGACTAATCAGTAAGGTGGCCGAAGCATTTTTGGGAATATCATTGACGAGCGCATATTCGTCAATTGTGACCGGTTTTTCCTTTAAGCCGGCCTGAAAAACTATAGACTTGCTCCAAAGACTAACAGCCGGATGCTCGCCGACATTGGTAAAAACCATCTCAAATTCAGGTGACTCTCTCAATACCACTTCGGGAGAATCCTTGAACGTAAAGTACGGACGGTTGGCTTCTCTCTCCTCGTTCCAGGCAGATACGGTGATATAGACGGTGATCAGTGCCGTCACAGCAAGTATGGCTGTCCCAACAGTGGCAATCATATTGGAATAACTGATTAGTTTGTTTTTTTTCTTTGACAATTTGCACACTCCCAGCTATCGTTAAACAAAATCATTATTTGCAGGTTCACAGAAATCTAAACGAAATGCAGAATGCAATTTTTTCATTTTAATATATTATTGTCTTTTCGTTGATATGTTTTATTTTACACAGGCCGGTACCATGTCAACCCTATATCTTTATAATTTTAGGATTGACTAGGTACTAGCTTCGCTCTGTTTAAGAATATATATAAAATAAATGGAAAAACTAGGTTTACAAAAGCCACTGTAAAAAAGTAAAATTATAAATGTATAGCTACCTTCAATGATCTTTAGACAATAATAGGTTGCTGGAAAGGGGAAGTTATGATGCGGATACTTTTTCTTCCGTTCCTTCAAATCCCTACGGGTCATCATACCGTAGCCGATGCAATGATTCGTTCCTTAGGAAACCGAATCAGTAATCTTGAATGCTCAAAGATAGATTTCTTCAGTTATGCGGACAAACGGCTGGAGAAAGCATTTCGGTTAACTTACCTGACCTGGATCGACCATTCTCCCCAAACCTTCGTCTGGATTTACCGAAACTTTGTGTACCCTACCAAATCAACCAAGCACTTTAACTGGTATGAATATAAATTTCTTGACAAAATGAATAGCCTGCTGCAAGAGGAACAGCCTGATTTGATCGTATGTACCCAGGCTTTCCCTTCCTTCTTAATCGACAGGCTTAAAAATTCCGGTATCGCAACTGCGCCCGTAATCAATGTTTACACTGATTTCTTTGTTAATAAGCTTTGGGGAACAGAATACATAGACTACCATTTTGTCCCTGATCAAAATATTAAGGCGCAATTAATCTCCCAGAATAATATTGATCCGTCTAAAATATTTGTGACGGGTATTCCTGTTGATGAGTGCTTCCTACCTCGGACAGCCTCCGAGTCAACGCTTCCTTACCATATTCTGATTTCCGGCGGAAGCGGCGGTCTCGGTGATATCGAGCATTTGCTTTACAGCCTGCCGGGTAAAAAAGAAAAATCCTACACTTTTTCCCTGCTATGCGGCAAAAACAAGAAATTGTATAAAGATATTCGCTCCCTGAAACTTCCTAACTTAAAGCCCCTGTCCTATATTTCATCCAGGGAAACCCTCAACTCACTGTATGACGAGGCCGATGCCATTATTACCAAACCCGGTGGCGTAACCATCAGTGAGACCCTTCATAAAAAATTGCCGATTTTTGTCCATTCCGCACTTCCGGGACAGGAACAAATCAATAAGAATTATCTCAGCGAGAAAAAGTTAATCTATGATTTAGATTTGAATTATCCGGTCGCCAAACAGTTAGACGCCTTTTTTAAAGATCAAAACGAACAAATACTTTGGCAAAACCGCGTTGACAGCTACTTATCGAAAATAGAGTGCCATGCCTGGGAAAAGATTTTGGAACTAGCCCTAGGTCAATCCGTAAAGCCCCCGATCTACAAAGAAACGGTCAATATTTCCCAAGTCCCGAGCTGATTTCGCGGACCTCAAGGATTCGGATAAAACTTAAAGTCAACTTAAGGAAGTGAATCTGCAGTGCCCACAACCTTGCTGTATACCTTCATCGTCGCAATTTCAGTCTTTGCGGTCTATACCCTTATTCCCGAATTGTTTGTGCATTTTTTCGGTATTGGTTCCTGGAAACGTCATTATTCTCCAGGTGTCACCTTAACATTTGATGACGGACCCGACCCCAGATACACTCCAAGATTCCTGACAGTTTTAGCTGAGCAAAACGTTCGGGCCTGTTTTTTTCTGGTTGCTGAAAAGGCTGAAAAACAGCCGGAACTTGTCAAGAGCATCCTAGACCACGGTCATACCGTCGGCAGTCACGGCTACCGTCACCGGCACGCTTGGCTGATGCCCCCGCTAAAGACCTGGGACTTGTGGAATAAAGCGATGGAGGAAATGCGCCGTCTGACCGGTCAGGAGCCCGTCTATGTCAGAGCTCCCTGGGGAGGGGTTAACCTTTCCTTTTTATTGTGGTGCCATTTCAAAGGCAAAAAGCTGATTAGTTGGAGTGCTGACGGCAGAGACTGGCGCATTGAAAGAACTCCGAATCACATTATGCAAAGAATAACCGGCCGAACCAAAGAAGGAACGATTGTCCTGCTTCATGACAGTGGCGGCGATGAGGGTGCTCCTCAAAATACCTTAGCTGCCCTGAAACCACTGATCATGAAAATACAAAAAGAACTCAAGCTTCCGCTCGTTCCGCTTCAGCTTCCCGGCTGGTCACTGCCGAAAAGGATTGGTTTCCGCGTTTGGGAGAAATGGGAGCATTTTTACGGGCGGCGTAAACAAATTACCAGAATTGATGAACGCAATATTTTTCGCCTGGGTCTTACCCGCTACCATGGCCCTGAACTGTTTAATGAAAACGGTGAATTAATCGCCTCAGCAGGTGATATGATCGGGGAAATACACTTAGACAATACCCGCTTCCAGAGCTTTGGTGCCAATATCCAAAAAATCGGCTATAATGCTTTAAAACAAGCCCGGCTCTCCCTGCCTGCTCTGGCAAGCTATATCTCTTTGAATCCGGGTTATAAAGATATCAAGGTTTTCCTGGGTGTTACACTCATCAACCGTGGTGTCAAAGGCCTTGGGTTTAACGTTACTGAATATACGAATGGTAATGCCGGATTCATTGGTTTCATGCAAAAAATCGTTTACCGAGTCTATAACCCGTCCGCGAAAAAAGATACAGAAAAACTTGGAACAAAGCCCAAAGTCGTCTGGATCAGTAAAGACGCTCTGCTTGAGAAATACCTGACAAAAAAGTCATCCACGCAAGGATGACTTTTTTCATTGAACAATTCTGTTCACTTCACTCTCCAGTTATTTAATCGTCAGTAGCTCCGCCATCTCCAAATACCGGTATTACATCCCCTAAATAGGTCGGCTTGGGCTTAATAATTTTAGCCCATAGGAAGTCTTTATTTCGGGCTAAAAGTTCCCTGAGCTGATAGTAGGCCATTGCCTGTCCGTAATCATGCCGGTCTGAGGCAACGCCATAAGCTTCAAGCCCTAAAGACCTGGCGACAAAGACTGCCCGTTTTAAATGATATTCCTGAGTCACGATGATGACTCTTTTGACAAGGAATATATCTCTCGCTCGATATAAGCTTTCATATGTGCTAAAGCCCGCGTGATCCATAAAGATATTCTGACCCGCGACCCCTTTCTCCTTCAGGAACCTCTTCATAGCATTAACTTCATCATAATCTGTTCGGCCATGATCACCGCTCACAAGAATTTTGGGAGCCTTGCCTTGCTGGTAAAGCTCATAACCGACGGTCAAGCGGTCGGCAAGCATGGATGAAGCAGTTCCATCCGGCAAAACATAGGCACCTAACACCAGGACTGCGTCAACCTCAGGTACATGATCCACATCGCAGATGTATTTCGTACCAACCCGTTCCACATAGTGATTAATGATCAGCATAGAAATAATCAGAACAACCGATATCGCCAGGAGGCAGCCAATCAGATATTGAATACGTATTCTCAAGCGCTTCTTCATTTTTCATACCCTGCCTATTCCTATTTTCTACTGGCAGCATCAACGATGCGTCCGTCTCTTGCTATTACCATATATCAATTATATAATAAATTTAGTTTTTGGGGGTGAGAAAATGCAATTTGACGCCGGCATACTGCTTATTCTAATCATTAACCTGACTTTGATCTTAGCCGTTTCCTGGGCCAGTATCAAACTTGTGCATTCTTCTTCCATCTGTATCAGATTTGCTGATACTTATCTTTCGAGTTGTCCAATCAGCTCCTCATCTCCCCAAAATATTAAGGTGAAAAAGCATTTGATATTTAGAAGAAAGATCAAAACTGACCAGGATGATGACTCACCTTATTCAAACCTCCTTGTTTTATAAGAATTAAAACTTTGGAGGATGTTTCAATGAATATGATTAGCACAGTCCTTTCCCAGTTATTAGCATTCCTTGTCAGTACTACGGGCGATTGGTTCATTGCGGTTGCTCTGATTACATTAGGGATAAAACTCTTGTTATTTCCTTTGTCAATAAAACAGCAAAAAGTACAATTATTAACCGCAAATCTGACCAAAGCCAGAACAATTTTATCTGGAAAATTTCACAATCAAATTAAAAAAGTTAATTCTGAATCAATGAAAATTGCATCTAAATATAAAATCAATCCACTGTTTACGTTTGCAACACTTATTATCCAGGCCCCGGTTTTTTTCTCCTTGTACGTTGCTATTACGCATCTGAGTATACCAGTTGGCAGTATTCTTATTCCGTGGGTATCTGATCTCCATATGGCAGATCATCTTCATATTTTGCCGGTTATTGCCGGTCTGCTTCAGACGCTGAGTGTATTTACAGCAGAAAACAAAAATTTACTGATGTTCATATTCCCGGTTGCTATTGGCGTCGTTTTTCTGTGGAAAGCACCTGTTGCCCTGAGCGCTTACTGGATTGCCAACTCGGTCCTTCGGTTTGTAGAAGTCCAGATCTTTCATCTAGGCCCTATCCAGCGAAAATATTTGAATATCCCTTCTCCGGAAGAGATGGTACAAAGACTTTAAGCAAAGGGGACGTAACGAAACTTAGTTTCGCGGCGTCCCCTTACCTATCTAACCCAATTTTATTAGAACTTTTTATCCAGTTACTACATCTTAAATTCTCTATATTTCTTCTGATTACTTCAAATATTGTAGTCTTGCACAATATGCGAAAACGTGCGAGCAAAGTATTTGTGCAAGTCTGCACATTAAGCACGGACACGGTTAATAAACCTTTTCATTTTATCCGGGTCTTTTCGTCCTTCCGTCTCTACACTGCTGCTGACGTCCAGGCAATAGGGATGTAATAAGGTTATTGCGGACGCAACATTCTCTTCATTCAAACCTCCGGCCAAAATCATTGGAATATCCCCGACTTTGTTTTTTTCAATTTGGCTGCTCTGATTTCTTTGCAGAAGCTTCCAGTCAAAACTTTCTCCGGTACCGCCATAAGTCTCAGGATCATATTTATCATAAACAAAACCGTCAACCAGGCCCTGAAATGCACTGGCATCGAACACTATCGGATTCGCTGCCGGACCTACCCTGACAACTTTCCAGATCATTACTTGACGATGATCCTGGTATTTTTCCAGGATTTTATTCTTTAATTGACGCATATATTCCAAAGGCTCATCACCGTGAATCTGAAGTATTTGCAGACCTGCTTCCACGACGCGCAGTAAGAGATCCGGGTCCTGATTGACGAAAACCCCAACTGGGATGATCTTTTTGTCCAAGGAAGCAATCAATATTTTCAGTTCGCTGAGCGAGACCTGTCTTTTGCTCGGAGCTAGCACAAAGCCGGCAAAATCCGGTTTCAGCTCATTGATGATCCTGACATCCTCCAGGGTACGAATTCCACAAATCTTAACTTTTGGCGTCTGCCCAGCATAGATGCCTTTTACGTTCTCTTCCATCCTTGCCATATCAACTCCTAAATCACGCGTTATCTGTATTCGATTGTCAGTATGTCCCTATACCTTGTCAATCCTAAAATATCAATATCTCCTGGCCTGATACAACGATGCCATGGAAGGATGGAACTGCCAGACAACGTCGTATTAACGAAATCTGCCGCTAGGATATATTTGATTTAGGGTCTGGATGGTACCTGAAGGAACTCTGCAAATTTTTGTTCAAGACTGCCTGCCTTCATGAAAGCCTCTCCGACCAAAACAGCATCAAATCCCCACGCTTGCACCGTCAGGATATCCTCGCCCGTATGAATCCCGCTTTCTGAGACCTTGATCAGATGATCCGGGATCATAGCGCCGATTCTGCGGCTGTGGTTCAAATCCACCTCAAACGTTTCAAGGTTCCGGTTATTGATTCCGATGATGCCAGCTCCTGCTGCCATGGCCCTTTCAGCTTCTGCTTCGTCATGCACTTCCACAAGACAATCCAGACCGATCTGTTCAGCTATCCCCAGGAATTCTTTCAACTGCTTATCATCCAATATTTTTACGATGAGCAGAATAGCATCCGCCCCCAAAATCTTTGCTTCGTAAATCTGGTAGGGGTCAATCATAAAATCCTTTCGCAGCAGCGGAATCTTGACGGATTCTCTAATCTCCCTCAGATAATCCGGACTCCCGAGAAAGTAATCCTGCTCTGTTAAGACGGAGATTGCCGCAGCCCCCAGCTGCTCATACATGCTGGCTATTTGCAGATAATCGAAGTCCGGAGCTAGAATTCCTTTGGATGGAGAAGCCTTCTTGACTTCCGCAATTATGGAAATCCCTGCTTTGTCTTTGTTCCGGCGTCCCGCAGTCAGGGCTGAGGCAAACACGCCTGCAGGCCGCTCCACGTTAACATCTTGCTTAAGATTATCACGATCATCATTGATTTTTAGTTTTTTTGTTAGCTTTTCTATGAGCTCTTCACCGGAAATTTTTTTCTTCTGATCGGAAAGCCGCTTTAATTTGGCCTCTACAATTTTATCGAGGATCATTTTTATCCCCCTTCTTCAAACTCTCCACGGGTACAAGCCCCTTTATGGCACTAAACTGAGATCTGTACTTAAACTCAGACTTGATAAAGCCGTTTTCTACCGAATGCTAATGCTGTCTAGTCACAGCGATAAACTCGTTAAGGACCGGCAGCGCTTTCTTTTCCCGGACTGTGGCCCTGGCCATCTCGATCCCCTCCTGCAAGCTTCCGGCTTTACCTCCGACATAAATTGCCGCTCCGGCATTTAGGATGACGGTGTCTGCTTTGGGGCCCTGACCTCCTGCAAGAATATCCAGGGTGATCTGCGCGTTTTCCTGTGGCGTTCCGCCTACGAGATCCTGAAGCGTACAATAGGAAAAACCATAATCTTCCGGATGAATGACAAACTCGGTTACCTTTCCATCCTTGAGTTCTGCCGCATAAGTCGACCCTGTCAGGGTGATTTCGTCGAGACCGTCACTGCCGTGGACAATGAGCGCGTGTACAGCCTGATGTCTGTTCAATACTTCCGCAGCCACGGGCACAAGGCTTTTGTCGTAAACGCCGATCAGCTGTCTTGGGGCTGCGGCCGGATTGGCCAATGGGCCGAGGATATTAAAGATGGTTTTGAAGCCAAGTGCTTTACGCACCGGCATCGCATATTTCATCGAAGCATGGAAATGCGGAGCGAACATAAAACCAAGGCCCACCTGGTCGATACACTTCCCTATTGCTTCCGGTGTCAGCGCAATCTCGATCCCTAAAGCTTCGAGGACATCGGCAGCCCCGCTCTTGCTGGTAATGCTCCGGTTGCCATGCTTGGCAATTTTTACGCCATTACTGGCAGCAACGAACATTGCCGTTGTGGAAATATTGAACGTATGAGCGCCATCCCCGCCTGTTCCGCAGGTGTCCACCAGATTTTCTGATGCGCACGCAACTTTGAGGGCTTTTTCCCGCATCACCTTACTTGTCCCGTAAATCTCTTCAATGGTCTCTCCTTTCAGGCGGAGTGCCGTTAAAAAGGCTGCCATGGAGATTTCACTGGCTTCACCGCTCATAATCTCCGTCATGGAATCATAGGCCAGCTGAGCACTGAGATCCTCTCTATTGGAAAGTTTTTTTAAAGCTATCTCCATTCCCATCATTCATTCCTCCTTATTAACACGCGCAATATCGCCTAAAAACTGATCCAGACCGGACAGCCCTTCAGTCTCCAGCACCTGCTGGATCTTACTGCCGATGATTGCTATATCGGCTGTTCCAATTAAACGGGCGACATCTTCCGGGCCTTGAATCCCAAAACCTACGGCGATTGTTTTGCCGGTCTCTTTCTTTGCTTTTTGAATCCCGTCCAGAATTTCGAAGCCAAAAGTTGTTTTGCTGCCGGTTACCCCTTTGCGGGGAACGTAATAGATGAATCCGCTCCCGATATCTGCAATTTCCTGCAGCCGCTTCGGATCGGAATAAGGTGTCGCTATACTTACTGCAGCCAATCCCTGTTGGCAGGAATAATCGTAGTAGGTTCTGGCCTCATCGAGCGGAGCATCCGGCACGATGGTTCCCTGGACGCCAATCTCTTTGCACCGGTCAATAAATGCTTCGACGCCGTATTGGTACAGAATATTGTAGTAGGTCATGACCAAAAACGGGATCGGGTATTTGCTGGCCATTCTCTCAATAAACTTCAGGCAGTCGCTGACTTTGATCCCCTTCTCTAATACGGCCTGGTTGGACTTGGTGAATACCGGTCCGTCGGCAATCGGATCAGAAAAAGGTATTTGCAGTTCAATCAGATCGACCCCGTTGTTATAAAAGCATTCAATCACTTTTTCATTGGCGGCAAAATCAGGATAGCCAATAATTTGGTGGGTCATCAGCAGTATTTTCTTCTCTTTTCTCATAGCTTCGATTTGTTTTTCAATCCGCATATGCCTTACCTCTTTCCGTGACAAATGT
Organism: Dehalobacter restrictus DSM 9455; assembly: GCF_000512895.1. Classification (NCBI taxonomy): domain Bacteria; kingdom Bacillati; phylum Bacillota; class Clostridia; order Eubacteriales; family Desulfitobacteriaceae; genus Dehalobacter; species Dehalobacter restrictus. The sequence continues at coordinate 1,375,603 of NZ_CP007033.1, read as the reverse complement.
TTTCCAGCCCTGATCCTGCAATGCTTCCCCAATATTGAAGATATCTTTGTCGCCCCGCCCGGACATATTGACAACGATGACATCTTCCGGTTTGGTGTCAGCAATTTCCCTGAAAAGTCCGGCGAAAGCATGTGTGGATTCAAGTGCCGGTATCAGCCCTTCCTTGCTGATGATCAGTTTAAAGGCCTCAATGACTTCGGCATCTGTGGCGGCTAAAACCCGGACCCTCTTGGTTTCCGCCAGATGAGCCAGGATTGGTGATACGCCGACATAATCAAGTCCGGCGGAAATGCTCCAGGTATCCAGCATCTGTCCGTCATCATCCTGGAGAAACAATGTCTTGTAGCCCTGAGAGACGCCGGTTTTGGCTTTGGCATAAGCGATCCGCGAAGCATGCTTTCCGGAAGCTTCGCCCTTGCCGCCTGCCTCGACGGCAACAAGTTCTACACCGGGCTCCTGCAGAAATTCCACAAAAGCGCCCATCGCATTGGAACCGCCGCCCAGACAGGCATAGATCCGGTCCGGATTCTTGCCGCAAATCTCATTAATTTGTTTTTTCATCTCTTTACTGATTACGGACTGAAAGAAAGTGACCATCTCCGGGAATGGCCTTGGTCCACACGCCGTGCCAAGCGCATAATGCGTGTTGTCAAAATTCCCTGCCCAGTCGCGAAGTGCTTCGTTAATGGCATCCTTAAGCGTTGCCGTCCCGGTTGTCACAGGAATAACTTCAGCTCCGAGCTGTTTCATCCAGAAGACATTGGCATATTGCCGTTCAGCGTCTTCAGCTCCCATATAGATCGTCGCCTGAAATCCCATTTTTGCTGCCATGATCGCCGTTGCCACACCGTGCTGGCCTGCGCCGGTCTCGGCAATGACTCTGGTCTTGCCCAACTTTTTCATGAGCAAGCCCTGTCCGAGCACGTTATTGATTTTATGGGCGCCGGAATGATTCAAATCTTCCCGTTTTATATAGATTTTGGCTTTGCCAAAATACGCACTAAGCCCTTCAGCATACGTCAGCGGCGTCGGCCTGCCTGAAAAATCCATCAGGAGATTATAGTATTGCTTATAAAAGTCCTCGTCCCGTAATATTTCCTGAAAAGCCTGATTCAGTTCGTCGACAGCCGGTATCAGGATTTCCGGGACAAATCTCCCGCCATAGGCGCCAAAATAACCATTTTGTCCTAGATAATTAATCATTTTGTTCTTCATACCTGCACCTCACTTTGAAAATGATCATAGATTCGGATCAGATCTTCGCCAGCCCCCTGGATACTATAGACAGGATGCTGATTAAAAATCCCCGTCAAGAGCTGCTTCGGACAGTAACCCCAGGAACGTTCGTTAGCATCATGGGTGTAGTAATCATTAATCAGCGCCAGTACAGGCTTTAAATCATAATTGTCCTTACCGACATAGGGTAAAAGACATTCCAGCGGACAGTTGCCGGCGCCCCTTCCCATCCCGTTGACACTCGCATCAAGGAAGTCAGCACCGCTTTCAACCGCCGTAATGGTGTTGGAGAAGGCCAGCTGCATATTGTTATGCACGTGAATTCCCACCTTCATACCGTTTAATTCTTCCTTGTACAGCGATACCAGCTTTTTGACATCATCCGGATAAAGCGCCCCGTAACTGTCTACCACATAGACTGCTGCTGCAGGGATTTGCGCTTTGATTTTTCTTAAACCGCAAATAATTTCCGGGATTCTTTCTCTGGAAATTGCCATGATATTCAGCGTTGTTTCATAGCCTTTATTTTGCAGAAAGCGGACATCTTCGACGGCCTCTTCAATCTGGTTTAAATAGCAGGCAACCCGGCCCATGGTGAACGGTGAAACTGAGGCATTTTCAACCAATCGCCGGTCAAATCTGCCGACATCCACCATAAAAGCCAGTTTGGGAAGCCCCGGAATTCCTTTGATGATGTCACGTATCTCGCTGTCATCACAGAATTTAAGTTTGCCGTAGGCTGTCCGTTCATAATACGCGGGATCTGCTTTATACCCAAGTTCAAGATAATCGACCTTCGCTTCGGAGATCTTTTGAATATGGTCTTTGATATATTTTTCCGGGAACCGGAAGTTGTTGGTCAGTCCTCCGTCTCTGAGCGTACAATCCAGAATGGTCAGATTACGCACCGTAGGCACCTCCTCGTATAGACAAAATATTGGTGATGATCCGGAATCCTTGATCCTCATCCATCGACATGATGGATTCAGGGTGGAACTGGACTGCTAGAATGTTTTTATCTTTGCTTTCTACTGCCATAACCACACCATCTTCAGTCCAGGCCGTAATCTCAAGTTCCGGCGGTACTTTTTCAGCAAACAGCGAATGGTATCTGCCTACTCTTAGATTGGCCAATTTTTTAAAGATTACTGATTCTGGGGATATTTTTAACGCCGATTGTTTGCCATGCACCGGTATATCCAATACGCCGAGCTTTCCGTTAAAATATTCGACAATCCCCTGCAGCCCCAGACAGACCCCAAAGAGAGGAATTCCTTTGTCCAGACAGAGCCCGATTGTTTCCCGGAGTTTAAAATCAGACGGTTTGCCCGGGCCCGGGGACAGCACGACCAAATCATACCGTTCTTTCTTTAAGGCTTCTCTGGCCAGATGGTGCCGCATCGTGACCACCTGACAGCCGGCTTTACGGAAATAACTGGCCAGTGTATGCACGAAGGAGTCTTCATGATCAACCAGCAGCACTTGAAAAGGATCAGCGGCATTCTCTTGCCGTGGTGAACAAGCTGTGAGCAGATCGTTTCTATTTTCAGTCATACCGGCTTTCGCATCACCCAATACTTTGAGAAGGGCTTCAGCCTTGACAATCGTTTCTTTTTCTTCCTCTTCGGGAATGGAATCATACAGCAGCGTTGCTCCGACTCTGACCCCAGCGATCCCGTCTTTTAAGCGGATGGTTCTGAGTGTGAGTCCTGTATTCATCCGGCCGTCAAAACCAAGGATTCCGACTGCCCCGCCGTACCACATCCGGTTGGACTCCTCATGGTCTTCAATCCATTGGACGGCGGCTTTTTTGGGAGCCCCGGTCACTGTTACCGCCCACATATGGGTCATAAAAGCATCCAAGGCGTCATACCCATCGGCCAGAATCCCCTCAACATGGTCCACGGTATGAATAAGGTGAGAATACATTTCGATCTGGCGCCGTCCCAGTACCTTAACCGTACCCGGTATACAGATCCTGGATTTGTCATTGCGGTCGACGTCCGTGCACATCGTAAGTTCGGACTCATCCTTATGGGAGTTCAGCAGCTCACGGATTCTCTCGGCATCTTCAAGCGCGTCCCGGCCTCTTGGAATTGTACCGGATATCGGACAAGTCTCGATTCTTCTGCCTTCGACCCTGACAAACATTTCCGGCGAGGAACCAATCAGGTGCTCATTGCCAAGATGAATCAGGAACCCATAAGGACTCGGATTAATCTTTGTCAAGTTTTCAAATATTTCCGAAGGCCTGATCTCACAGCTCCGGTAAAAGGTATGAGACGGAACGACCTCGAAAAAGTCACCGCGTTTAAAGTACGCTTTAGCAATCCGGACTTTTTCCGCATATCGTCCTTCGGTATCGTTTGATATTTCCTGCGCCGGAATAGTCCGGCCGTCATTTTTTATTCTCCCGGCAGCTGACAGCATCGTTTTGGCCTGACCCAGACTGGAAAGACCGCCGAATTCAAAATCATACCGAATACGGAAGCAGTCATCCTTCTGATGGTCAATGACAAAGATTTCATCGGGGATAAACAAGATCATATCGGCCTGCACTTCATCCCGCGGCCTTTTCAGATGGATGCTTTCAAACTGAAAGATCAGATCATAGCCGAAGCTTCCATATAGACCGAGAAAAGCGTCCAGATCAGAGTAAAACGCTTCCAGCAGGCTGCGGACCACAGAAAAAACGGATTTTTGCCTGCTTCTTTGCTCTTCCGGAAAAATTTCCTGACATGGAGCAACCCTGCCCGTTATTTTGTACTGCCCGCGGATCAATGTTTCCAAATATGTTTCCCGCTTCAGAACGTCATAGATAAATTCCAGCAGGATCAGCCCTTTTTGATCCAACGCCGTTATTTCAATATTTCGGCCAAATGTCTGGATCTCGATCGGAGGATTGATAAATCCGATGTCCCAGCGGGTATACCTGCCCGGATATTCAAAGCTGCTGCAAAAGTAAGCGCCCCGAACATCATTCAGCTCCGTAATGATTTTCTCACGATAGGACTTATCAACTTCTTCCGTTACGGAATGAATCAAAAGCCCGCCGCTGGTATGATACGATTTGATTGAAGTATTCATATTGCTTAGCCTCCCCCAAGTTTGCTATAGAATACCGCTCTTTGCCATCCCTGGTAAAAGCGATGCGCCAAATCCATCCTTTGGATACCCGGGTAAACATGGTACCTCGCTGATGCGTGGTCTCCGTTCAGCATCAAGTCTTCCGTGAATATAAAAAGCCCCTTATCCCTAGAAAGGGACAAGAGGCTATATCTCCTGCGGTACCACCCAAATTGGTATATTACTATACCCGCTTAAACATGTACGATCATACACGTCCTGATGATAACGGGTAGGATTCCCGACGACGCCTACTATCGATGATTTCGGGTCGTACTCATGAGGCCATTCGTCATAAACTTCCCTGCCGCAATCACACCAACCTGCGACTCTCTGTAATTTTCCGTTCATGGTTACTATTCTCAATCTTCGCTTTAAAGCTATGCAGTTATTGTAAACCATTATATACAAATGCTTTTTATTTGGCAAGTGAATTCACGAAATTATTTTGAAACATTCGGTTATAACGGTCATATATATAGTATTAGGTGATACCAGTTATCATTATTTTATTATTTAAGGAGTGAACAGCTTTGTGCGGAATTACAGGCTGGCTGGATTGGACGCAGGATATGTCCGAATCCGGCCCTGTCATTGACAGAATGGTCGACACCCTTACTCCCCGCGGTCCTGATACTCGGGGAAAATGGCTTTATCCCGAAATTGCTTTGGGCCACAGCAGGCTGGCAGTTGTAGATATTGAAGGAGGAAAACAACCCATGACCCGCTGGCGCGGCGGCTGGGCCTATACGATTACTTATAACGGAGAATTGTATAACACCGAAGAAATCCGCCAGGCTCTCTCAGCGAAAGGGTATTCCTTCCAAGGGCATTCTGATACGGAAGTCCTGCTTCTGTCTTATCTGGAATGGGGCGTGGATTGCGTTCAGAAACTCAATGGCATTTTCGCGTTTGGGATCTGGGACTGCCGGGAAAAATCTCTCTTTCTGGCCCGGGACAGAATGGGCGTTAAACCGCTGTTTTATTATCATAAATACCCGTCGTTCATTTTTGCTTCAGAACTTAAAGCGCTACTTGCCCATCCGGATATCCCTGCGGTCATTGACCGTGAAGGCCTCGCCGAACTTTTTATGATTGCCCCGGCCAGGACTCCGGGTTTTGGTGTTATTAAAAACATTTGTGAACTGAAACCCGGATACGCGATGCTGGTTAAGTATGAGGGAATAAGACAGTGGCCGTACTGGCGGCTTGAAAACAAACCGCATACAGATGATATCCGAACAACGGTCGATCATGTTCGCGAACTGGTCATCGATGCCATTTCGCGTCAGCTTGTCTCCGATGTTCCCCTAGGGACTTTATTGTCCGGAGGTCTGGATTCCAGTATCATAACGGCTATCGCTGCCAAGAAGTATCAGGCTGAAGGGAAAATCCTCCCCACGTTCTCTATTGACTACATCGCTAACGACAAATATTTTCAAGCAAATGACTATCAGCCGGATCCGGATGCTCCATGGGTGCGTAAAATGGCCAATTGCTTCAACACCAACCACCATAATCTGTTTCTGGATACTGCAGAACTGGTCGAAGCTTTGACAGACGCTGCCGCAGCCAGAGACCTGCCGGGTATGGCCGATGTTGATTCTTCCCTGCTGCTGTTCAGCCGGAGAATCAAAGAGTCGGTAACGGTCGGACTTTCCGGGGAATGCGCAGATGAAGTTTTTGGCGGATATCCGTGGTTTCACCGGGATGATCTTAAAAATGCAGATACCTTTCCGTGGTCAACGGACCTTCAAACTCGCCTCCAGATCCTATCACCGGAAATTCTCCAGATCATCGCACCTTTAGATTATGTAAGAGAGCGCTACCGGGAAGCCGTTTCAGAAGTTCCCGTTTCGGGGACCGGGGACGCCAAAGTAGACAAAGATAAACGAATCAGTTACCTGACTTTGACCAGATTCATGCCCACCCTGCTTGACCGCAAAGACAGAATGACGATGGCTTCCGGTCTGGAAGTCCGCGTGCCTTTCTGTGACCACCGGATTGTTGAATATGTCTGGAATATTCCGTGGGAAATGAAGTACTGGCAAAATCGCGAAAAAGGGCTTTTGCGAACCGCCCTGGAAGGCATACTTCCTGAAGATGTTCTATGGCGGCGCAAAAGCCCTTACCCCAAAACCCACCATCCGCAATTCCTGGAGATGGTCACCGGCAGACTTCGTACTGTTCTGGAAGACTCTGCCTCACCGCTGTATGATTTAGTGAATAAAAAACAACTTCTGGACTTAATGGCCAATCCGTCGTCCGATGCCAATCGACCGTGGTTCGGTCAGCTGATGGACACACCCAGACTTTTTGCCTTTCTGCTGCAGCTGGATTTCTGGTTCAAAAAATATAAGATCAGTATCATCTGATCTTCAGAGGAAATTATACAAATCCCATATTCAGCATAGGATCGCTTAATACACGCGAAATTTAACGTCATGTAGTCTATCCGCGGCCAAGCGGAGCACGATGCGAAGCGCGGCTTTTTGCGCCAAGGAGGGCGCAATAGCCGAAGAGCGGTTAGGGTACATGGCGTAAACCCCAAATAAATAATATAACAAAGAGAAACTGCCCCGCGGAGAACATTTTGCTTTATTCCTCTCCGGAGGCAGTTTGGCTTTTTCGGACAAATTCAATCACTTTTTCATCATCTTCTTCACCGATGACATTCGTAAGCAGAAAGTCAAGACCAGGCAGTGAGGTCTTGGGCCTTGCCTCACCGGTCTGCAGCAATTCTTCCACGCGTACGAGGTCGAAATCCACCTCGGGTCTGGGATTTCCCCTGCCCTGAGGAATACCGTTCATTAACGGCCGCATGGCTTTTTCATCCGCAGCAGCAATCGTGTTGTAGCCCAGCTCCTCCATGGCCACCTCATTCATCACCGGGCTTTGACCGGCGCTCTTATCAAGCCGCAGAATGTTATTTTGCCTTGCCCAATGATCCTGAGGATTTCTGGACTCATTGTTTTGGACAATCGCAGTTTTCAGGGCATTTTTGACAAAAGCAGACCGTTCCTCCGGAGGGATCTGCGAAAGAACCCTCCAGAGCTCAAAATCTTCATTTTCAGAAATATAGAGTACAAGATGACCTGTTGTTTTCATTATTCAACATTTACTTTCCTGGTAAGATTGTTGACCAGGTTTGCGGCCATAATCCGGAAACCTGCTGCATTCCCAAACTGAGGATCGTCAATCAGAATCTTATTTTCCAGATTCAGATATTCAAAGATCATCTCTCCAACTTTACCGGCAACAAGAATTGTATGAATCCTGCCGGCCATCGGTTTCAGCGTCTTCATAATTTCCCTGGAAATATCAGCGGCCAGTTGGGCCAGCATCTTCTTCATGACAGGATTAAGGTCAATTGCTCCGTTATTCCACGGATATAATCCTTTATTCACTCTGAAAATTTTATCAAGTTCCTTGTCATCCGTCTCGATCGGGTTGGTATGGTTCATGGTCATTTCTTTGAGTTTTTCAGCTACGCCGGCATAGGCCCATTGCAGCCCCTTCTCAATGCTGAATGAATTCGGCGGATCAAGCATAATGCCATCGTAAAATGTGGCAATATCCGTCGTTCTGAAACCAGGATCTATAACAACGACATAACCGCCGAAAAGCTTCGGATTGGTCGGTTTGCCGTCTTCAGTCAGTGTTTCCTTGATGAATACGCCGTAACTTTGAGGCAGCACTCGCGAACGGAGAATGTTCATACTGCGCGTTTGTCCTTTGAATGTGCCGGACAGAAAAGTCACAGAAAAAGAACCCTTTAATTCTGCCTCATATTTGTCTTTCAGAGAGGCGTAGAATTTGACAGGAACCCCGGTTCCGAGATAGATGTTCGTCTTAGGATAAGGCTGGGCCAAAGCTAAGCCCACGATCAGCAAAGACATCGCTTCTTCGTCCATAGATTTATCTTCATCCCAACAATAATGAGCTTCTTTGGGATTCAGACTCTCGGCCAGGCTTCCCATAAAATAATGCCGTTCTACGCCGCTGGAATTATTTCTGACAATGACATCAAGAGAAGCGATTTGTTTATCGAGATCCGATCCTTTTTCAAGCTCAGTTCTGCCCAAGGTTGAGAAAATTCTCTCATTACCATTACAGATGAGTGCAGGAAATAATATCTTCGTATCGCCAATATCGAGCTTTATGGCGCCAAAACCAGGATCTGCACCAGCAACCAGTATGTCGTTTTCGAACACGTGCTTTCCTCCTTATTCTACAAAAAATATGAATTTCCAAATTAATTCTATCATTCTATTCATTGTATATCAAAACAAAGTTCTTGGGAAGATTTTAAACACTCCATTTTCTTGATTTTTTTGGTAATCACATGGCATTTTCCTCATAACTTTCAGGAAATTGAGAATAAATTGCCCGGACAGGGAAAAAATTAATAGAGATATTGGCCGAAAGGAGCACACGCCATTGCTGATCGGTATTGTTCGAACGATTATCCTCTATTTGATTATTGTCCTCGTCTTAAGAGTCATGGGTAAAAGACAAATTGGTCAGCTCCAGCCTTTTGAGCTTGTTATTATTCTGATGATTTCCGAACTTGCCGTTATCCCGAGTCAGGATTCCGGTATTCCGCTGGTGGCGGGCTTATTTCCGGTCCTGATCCTGCTTCTGCTCGGTCTAGCCATTTCGGAGATCGCTTTAAAGAGTGAAAAAGCCCGCGGTATCATCTGCGGTACACCGACCATTCTGATCAATAAGGGGCAAATCCTTGAAGGAGAACTCAGAAAACTCCGCTACAACCTCAGTGATCTGCTTGAACAGCTCCGGGCGAAAAATCTGCCGAACATCGCCGATGTAGAATATGCGATTTTAGAAACCAACGGTCAGCTTAGTGTTATCCCCAAAACAGGCAAACGTCCGGTGAATACGCAGGATTTGAAGCTGCAGGTAATAGCTGAAGGTCTGCCTTTAGCCTTGATCATGGACGGTAAGCTCCAGCAAAAGAATCTGGAAAAATCGGGTGTCAATATTCAATGGCTGAATAAGGAACTGACCAAAGCAAATGTTCCGGATATTAAGAAGGTGTTTTTTGCGAGCATCGACTCCCAGCGCAAGCTCTATATTCAGCAAAAAGCAGACCCAAACAAATAATTCCAAATAAATATTCTCTTTTGAAAAGGAGGAGACAGCATGCGTTCGACGCTCACCATTATCCTGGGTTTCGTGATTCTAATCGGATCGACCTTATGGGTGGCCGACAGGATCGATTCTACTTCCGGCGCTGTTCTGGATAATCTGGATCAGGTCGAGCTTCTGATCGCCTCTGATAAATGGGACGAAGCCTCCCTAACGATACAGCAAACCTATGATCATTGGACCAAACTGCACGATTGGTGGTCCATTTTTCTTAATCACAGTATCCTGAACAATATAGAAATTTCCTACAAACGCCTTTCCCAATACGTTAAGTACAAAGAAAAAAGCCATTCCATGGCTGAATTGAATACTCTGACGTTCCTGCTACAGGAGGTCCCGAAATCAGAAACATTGAAATTAAATAACATTTTATAAAAGTTAAGCGATCAGACTTGTTCAAAACTGCGGGGCTAACAAATATGAACTGGCGTAGCTTTTTCCGGAAGTATGTTCGAATTATCTCCATCAATGAATTATTTGCGCTTAGCGGACAGGTTGCCTACTACATCATCCTGTCCTTTTTCCCGTTTGTTATTTTCCTTCTGACCTTGGTCGGTTTTTTGGACATCAGCAATGTGGAGTTCTTCGACAGTTTTAAGTTCCTGCTGCCTGCCGAAACCATCCAAATGGTTGAGACCATTGTCATTGAGATCTTCAGCGTCCGCAGCAGCCCTGCTTTGCTTGTCTTAAGCATGATTGGCGCTCTGTGGGCATCTTTGAATGGTATCAATGCCTTGATGAGAGGAGCCGGCAAAGCCTACGGTCTTCAGGAAACCTGGTCGTTTTTTCGTTTAAAACTTTCGGCTTTGCTTTTTTTTGTTATCGTTGCGCTGGCTATTGTTGGTTCATTCCTGGTATTAATCTTCGGTCAAAAACTGGCCAATATTTTTGTCTATCTTTTAGGGCCGGACAACATATTTCCGCTCATCTGGCAGAACCTTCGCCTGCTTATCCAGTTTATTTTTCTGATTATGATCTTCATCCTGCTGAATATCATCGCAACCCACAACAAATATCCGATCCGGAGTTACTTTGCTGGTTCATTATTTTCCGCAGGCGGATGGATTATTATTTCTCTGGCCTTTGCCTATTACGTGAATCATTTCAACAGCTATACCCTGGCCTACGGAAGCATTGCAGGCATCATCATTCTTCTGTTGTGGCTGTACTGGAGCTGTGTTATATTCCTGCTCGGCAGCGCACTGAATGCTGCGTTAATTGACAGGGCTAATTGAGCCCGTCAAAATCCAGCGTCGCAAAATAATCCTCAATGGTTTCGGCTCTTCTGATCATCTCAACCCGGCCGTCAGTTTTCAGAAGAAGTTCTTTTGACCTGAGCTTGCCGTTATAATTGAATCCCATGGCATGTCCATGGGCACCCGTATCATGAATCACCACAAGATCTCCGATATCCATTTTGGGCAAAATCCTGTCTACCGCAAATTTATCGTTGTTCTCACAAAGCCCTCCGGTCACATCATACTGATGGTCCGGTATCAACTGTTCTTTCCCAACAACCGTGATATGATGATAAGCCCCGTAAATCCCCGGACGCATCAGATCAGCCATGCTGGCATCGAGTCCGATGTAGTTCTTGTAGATTTCTTTTTTATGAAGCACTCTGGCGACCACATAACCGTAAGGTCCTGTAATCATCCGTCCGCACTCCATGGCGACCTTCAACGGGTCCAGTCCTGCCGGAACAAGCAGTTGTTCGTAAACCTGTTTGATCCGTTTCCCGACATATTCCAGATTTACAGGATCCTGACCCAGCCGGTACGGAATTCCGATCCCACCGCCAAGGTTAATGATCTCAATCCGGATACCGAGCTTTTCTTTCAGTTCCACCGCCAGTTCAAACATCATCCGGGCCGTCTCGACAAAAAACTCCGGATCAAGTTCATTGGAAATTACCATGGTATGAATACCTAATCTTTTGGCACCGAGACTTCTCACTTTGGCATACGCTTCAAAAAGCTGCTCTCTTGTCAGTCCGTATTTGGCATCTTCGGGTTTTCCGATAATCGTATTGCCCTCGCGCAGCGGACCGGGGTTATAGCGGAAAGAGATCATTTCAGGGATTCCGGCTTCTCTGTCCAGAAAATCGATATGGGTGATATCGTCCAGATTGATGATCGCTCCGAGGTCCCTGGCCTTGCAGAATTCGGCTGCCGGCGTATCATTTGAGGAGAATACGATGTTTTCTCCTTTCAACCCGGCCTTCTCGGCCAAAATAAGTTCTGGAAGAGAACTGCAGTCTGCGCCTGTTCCCTCTTCGGCCAGAATTTTTAAAATATACGGATTTGGTGTTGCTTTTACCGCAAAATACTCCTTAAATCCTGGATTCCAGGCAAAGGCAGCCTGAAGCCTGCGTACGTTCTCCCGAATTGCTTTTTCATCGTAAATATGAAAAGGCGTTCCATACTCCTGGGCAATTCTTTCAATTTCCTGACTGGAAAAAGGCAATGATTTATTCGACATGGTCGCATCCTCCTATTAAGGTAAATTGGCGGCAGCCTAAGCTGAAATTCGATGTATCAGAAAGCGCTTACCGTATTTTCAAATACACGAAAAAAGTTTACGGATACTACCCGTAAACCTGAAAAATCCTATTTTCCCGGCATATCAAACGCCGGTAATTTGAAAGGTTCCGAATAGCGCTTCATTCCGTTTCAGAATGACAGTTTTATACTCTTTCAGTATAAACCCAGCCCGACTCTTGGCCATCATCCGGCTTCGGCAGTGTTTCCTTTCTTTATTCGTCATCGACTGGCATCTCGGAATCATTACTCTTAAGCACTGCGCCTCTATCCCTAAAAATATTCAATTTGCCCAATTATTTTAGCACATCCGACAGAAAAGGACAACTTCCGATAAGAATAATTCCTGTCTGATCGATTAAGCTTCCTCTTCCTCTTCTGCCGTATGCTCCAGCGGCGGGAGATCCTGAATAGATTTCAGGCCAAAGTGGATAAGAAAATCTTCGGTTGTCCCGTAAAGGATCGGCCGTCCCGGACCATCCTTCCGTCCCAAGTCTTTGACCAGCCCTCTTTCAACCAGCGTAGCCAGCGCCCGGTCGGATTGGACGCCGCGGATGAAATCAATTTCGCCGCGGGTAATCGGCTGTTTGTAAGCAATAATCGACAGGACTTCCAACGCTGCATTCGATAGTATCTGAGAAGGATGTTTGTACAAGACTTCGATGTAACCGGCAAGTTCAGGCTTCGTTCCGAGCCGGAAACCCTGTTCCAGCTCAATAAGCACCAAACCGCTCGCGGGATCTTCATATCTGTCTTTTAGTGCCTGCAGAAATTCAGGCACATGATCGGCCGGTATCTCCAGTATCTCTGCAATTTTCGTCATGCTCAGCGGTTCCTTGGCCACAAAAAGCAAAGCTTCCAGGGCAGCAATTTCCGTATCCTGAAACAGCATCATCCCGATTCCTCATTTCGAAAGTCCCAAGCTTTTTCGGTTGGAACCAAAAATATTTCATTGGCCTCCTTGCTTTGCTCCGCCCTGACCTTTCCTTCTTTGAGCAGCTCAAGCAAAGCGATAAAGGCTACCACAATTTCTACCCTCGATCCGTATCTTAGAAGCTGACTGAACTTCAGCCCTTTGGGATGTAGGATCATTCTGCGCATGATGTCGCTCGTCATCATCTCCACAGGGATTTCTTCGACCTGCACATACTGGATATCCTCACCTTTTTCAACCCGCTCCAGAACAGCTTGGAACGCCTTGAACAAATCCTCCATGACAATGCCCTGCAAAGGGTTCGGCGGCGGGATTCTGGAAAGGATCTCTTCAAGATCGATTTCCCGGAAATACCTGCTGCCCAGTGTTTCGTCCCTCGAACTCAAAAACGAGGCAATGTTTTTAAAAGCCCTGTAGGTGACAAGCCTTTCCACAAGGTCTTGTTTCATCTCTTCTTCCAGCAGCAGTTCCTCTTCGGTCTTTTGCGGTTTTGGTAGCAGCTGCCGTGATTTCAGATACAACAGATGGGCCGCCAGCACCAGAAATTCCGAAGTCACTTCCATATCCAGCGCTTCTAATCTGCGGACAGTAGCGATGAATTGATCGGCAATGAGCGCGATCGGAATATCATAAATATCAACTTTATGCTCCTGGATCAGATGAAGGAGTAAATCCAAAGGGCCTTGAAAATTTGGGATTTCAACATAGGGGGCACGTTTTAGAGCATCATCCATCAGATCCCCAGCGCTGACCGGACTTCCGCCATGGTTGCTGCAGCGGTAATCCTGGCTTTTTCGGCGCCCTCCTGCAGTACTTTTTCAACCTTGCCGTCTTCATCCCAGAATAATCTTCTTTCCCGATAGGGGGCAAGCACTTTATCGATGTTTTCAGCCAGATACTTCTTACAGGCGACGCAGCCGATTTTGCCGGCGCAGCATTCTTCTTCGACCCGCTTTACATCCGGCGTATAAATATGGTGAAACTTGGAAACCACACAGACTTCCGGATGTCCCGGGTCGTCCTTGCGGAGGCGCTCGGGATCCGTGATCATCTGTTTGACCCTGATATTGATTTCTTCCGTTGAGGCTGTAAGCGAGATTGCGTTGTTATAGCTTTTGCTCATTTTTCGGCCGTCGACACCCGGCAGCAGCGGCACTTTGCCGATAAGGGCCTGCGGTTCGGGAAAAACGTTCCCATACAGGTAATTAAAACGGCGTCCGACTTCCCTGCAAAGTTCGATATGCGGGATTTGGTCTTCTCCTACCGGGACGGCTTTGGCCTTGTAGACGAGAATATCCGCCGCCTGCAGTAAAGGATAACCTAGAAAACCATACGTATGCAGGTCTTTGCCTTCATTTCCGAGCTGCTGGAGCTGATCCTTATACGTCGGCACTCTTTCCAGCCACGAAATCGGCGTAAACATGGAGAACAAAAGGTGAAGTTCCGCATGTTCTTTGACCTGGGATTGAATGAACACGGCGCTCTTTTCAGGATCTATTCCGACACTCAGCCAGTCCAGAGCCATTTCTCTGATTAAAGCCTTAAGGTCAAGCTTATCTTCATAACCAGTGGTCAGCGCATGCCAGTCGACAATGCCAAAATAGCATTCATATTCATCCTGGAGCGCAGCCCAGTTCTGCAGAACGCTTAAATGTCCTATGTGCAGCGAGCCTGTCGGCCGCATACCGCTAAAAATTCTGTTTCTCAAAGTCATTTCTCCCTTCAGAATTTTACAATTCATAAAGATCTATTTTATATTGGTTTATTATCTATGCAATCAGCTCTATCATTCTTTTCGAGCAGGATTTCGAGATACCTTTTTTCTTCATCCGGAGTCCGGATTTTTCCTTCGAGCCAGGCCAGCCGAATTTGTTTCAGGATGCTGCCGATTTCCGGTCCTTCCCTGACGCCTGATTGCCGCAGATCTTTTCCGGTTGTTTTCATTTGGATTCCCTCGCGCAGCAAACGGTATTTTTTCAGAGGGTCCGTATAGGCATCATCACTGCCAAGAATATTAAACAACAATAACGGAACTCCTGCAAGTAATTCATCAAGGTTTTTTAGATCGGTAAGATCTTCCAGTTTCAAGGCTTGCTTCAGCCGCAGGTATTCCAGCGTAATCCTTTTGAGAGATTTAGGTAAGGTCAGTCTGTCCAAAACAGCGGAAATCTCATTACTGTCCAGATTTTTCAGGCTGATGAGCCATCGTTCGGTCAATGACCTTTGCTCACCGACGGACTCCGCCTCCTCAAAATTCCAGGCATAATCTGCTTTAAACCAGGCTTTGAAAATACCGTTCCGTATTAATTCGCGGCCCATGCGCTGAAACTTGGCTTCCTTATAGATCAGGATCAGTTCTTCCGTAAAGCGTTCCGCACTGATTTTGGCAAAAACGTCCTCTTTTAAGGCGATTGGCATCGCATCCGCCGTCACCTTGGCAAGCTTGAACTCATACCGAACTGCAAACTTTATCGCTCTGAGCATCCGGGTAGGATCGTCAATAAAGCTGAGGTTATGCAAGAAACGAATTTCCTTTTGCTGCAGGTCACGAAAACCGCCATAATAATCAATGATATCGCCAAAGCTGTCTTCGTTCAAACATAAAGCCATGGCATTAATGGTGAAATCTCTCCGGAGCAAATCCTCTCTGAGGGTTGACTCCTCCACAACCGGCAAAGCTCCGGGAAAATCATAATCCTCCCGGCGGGTTGAAGCAATGTCCAAATGTGTGCCGTTGCAGAAAATCAGACTGGCTGTGCCAAAGGACGCATGCAAGACCAATTTGTCGCAAGTCAGTTTTTTACTCAGAATCCTGCCCAGCTCAATCCCGTTGCCTTCGACAACAATATCCAGATCATTGTTCGGCATATTCATTAGTAAATCCCTGACAAAACCGCCAACCAGATAGACCTGGTTCCCCATTTCCGAAGCGGCTTCCCGAATTACCGCCAGATCATCCTGAATGTACTGGGGAAGCCCTGCAATATGCCGCAGGATTTCTTCCCGTCTGGCTATGCTTCTGTCTCTGGCAAGCTCATTTAAGGTCGGTACGACGCTGCCATAAATGAGCCGCATCACATCGGATCTCGACACAATGCCGGTAAGGATCTCGTTTTCCACCACCGGGATTCTGCCGATATCATGTAAAACCATCAGCTTCTGGACTTCTTCCCAACTTAAATCCGGCTGGACCGTGATCACGTCCCGGGTCATAAACCCCTTCACCGGAGCGTGCTGCAGCCCGTGTTTCAAGGCCTTGTCCACGTCCCTGCGCGAGATAATCCCGACAAGTTTTTCATCCTGGACAACAGGCAGACCGGTATGCCCGTACTTTAGAAGCATCTTGCCTACCTCTTCGATCGAGGTATCCGGGAAAACCGTTTTAACAGGATAACTCATGATGTCGCGTATCGTCGTTGGTTTCTCTGCCCTCAGCTTGATCTCTTCTCGTAACAGCCTGATGATGCTGTCTATATTGCCATTTTTGATTACGGCTGAAGCGGCTTTTTCATGGCCTCCGCCGCCAAAAGCCTGAACAATTTCATTGAGTGGCAGGCTGCTGCCTCCTCTTGCTCTGCCGACAAGATAGACCCGGTCTTCCATCTTCACGACGAGGAAAAAGATCTCCGCATTCTCAAATTCACCGATCCGGTGAGCAAGCAAAGCCAGCCCTGAAAAATACTCCCTGCTTTCGGCATAAGAGATAAAAACCGGCATTTCATTATATTTTTCGATCACGCCGTTATCCAGTAACTGCTGGAATAAGTCCTTTTGCTCCGAGGTAAGCGGTCTCTGCAGATACTCCGCCATAACGGCAAGCTCAGCCCCTTCTTCCACAAGATAGGCGGCTGCCAGCAGATCCCTCGGTGTTGTGTTTGCAAAAAGCAGGCTTCCGGTGTCATCATAAATTCCCAGAGCCATTAACGTCGCATCGAAACTGGTCAGGTTTATGCCTCTTTGCTGAATCTGTTCGACCAGAATCGTCGTACAGGCTCCGACCATTTCAATAATCTGGTTCTGACCATCCGGTTCGACGACAGGATGATGGTCAATGATCTCAATTGGGATGGTCCGAAGCCTGTCCATAAGCTTTTTATTGCCGATGGACCGTTCGATTTCCTGTGTATCCACGAGAATGATCTTTTCTACCTTGTCCACGTCAATATCTTTGAAGCGGTAGTAGGGCAATTGTTCTTTGGCCAGCGATAAAAATTCCTGTACATAAGAACTGTATTTGCCGTCGATTACCAATACGGCTTCCGGACATAGCTTTTGGGCTGCGGCCATCGCTGCAAGCGCATCAAAATCAAGAAATTGATGTGATAGGATAATGATCATCGCTGATTCTCCATCCATGCCCTTTTCGCCGATAAATCCAGAACGTCTTTACTGCTCAGCATCCTTATTTATCTCACCCATTGCCGCGTCAATTTCATTCTGCGTCATACCTTCTTTTTTCAGCCGATGATCAATCGCATCGACCCAGAACCCGCATTTGGCAGCCATTTTTTTGAAAGCTTTCCCGTTCACTTTACTTCTCTGGGCACGAGATTCGGCATTGCCCTGAACGATACTGCAGATATACCTGGCTTGGAAACAGGCAGCCTGGTCCATCTCGCTATATGTTTTGTTCAGCTGTTCAATCACACCGGTATAATACGTCTTGAATTCTTCAAATGCAATCTCCGTCTCCATTTGAAGGTATTCCTTCAATTTGGCCATTTTTTCGTCCATTGTACCCTCCTGTATCTCCTCTTCAGATAGAAACGATCTTTTTGATCTTGATTTTAATCCCTATCTATCTTAATTCCTATCCTATTATATAAGAAAATAAAGAATTTGGAAAATAAAAATATATTGAACCTGTTAGCCGGATACTTGTTGATTAATTTGCCAGGAGTGCCATAATGTATTAGGAAAAAGTTTACTGTCGAAGCCGTACCCTATGTATACCGATGCAGAAAAGACGAAGGAAAAAGACGAAGGAGGCCTTTCAGCAATGGAATTCACACCTGCCATGACACTGTCTGTCATTATCTTTGCAGCTGCCTATCTGCTCATCGTTACTGAAAAGATCGACAGAGTGATCATCGCGCTCGGCGGCGGCGTTCTGATGGCGCTTACGGGGCTATTAGACCATGAAAATCCTTACGAAGCCATCGACTTTAATACACTTGCCCTGCTGATCAGCATGATGGTGATCGTTATGATCACCCAGCGCACCGGTGTGTTCGAATTTCTGGCCATTAAAGTTGTCAAGCTGGCCAAAGGAGAACCCTGGAAAGTGTTGGTGTACCTTTCCTTCATTACAGCGATTGCTTCAGCCTTTCTGGACAATGTAACCACAATTCTGTTGATTCTCCCGATCACGCTGGATGTCACAAAAGACCTTAAGATAAAGCCCATCCCGTTCGTCATCAGCCAGATCTTTGCTTCGAATATCGGCGGCACGGCGACCCTGATCGGCGATCCGCCAAATATCATGATCGGGACGAAAACAGGCTTAAGCTTTATGGATTTTGTTATTAATGTTGCGCCAATCATTGTTCCTATCCTGTTCGTCACCATTGGAGCATTTCTGCTGGTCTATAAAAAATATCTCCATACAAAAGAAGAGAATAAAAAAAAGGTCCTGCTGCTCAACGAATATGAAGCAATCAAGGATAAAAAGCTCCTTACTAAATGCCTAATCGTACTGGGCCTGACCATCCTGGGCTTTATCTTGCATAGCGTTTTAAATTATCCGTCTTCGGTCGTAGCCATGACCGGAGCAGTCCTTCTTCTGCTGATTTCCGGAGTCAACCCGGAGAGAGTATTTAAAGAAGTCGAGTGGAAAACGATCTTCTTCTTTGCCGGTCTTTTTATGCTGGTGGGCGGTCTGGAACGGGCCGGAGTTTTGGAGGTGCTTGCGAAAAGTATTGTTCAGCAAACCAACGGTGATATGTTTTTACTCGGAATGGCCGTTCTCTGGGTTTCCGCGATCGCTTCGGCCTTTGTTGACAACATCCCGTTTACCGCGACCATGATCCCGCTGATTCAGGAAGTCGGCGTGCTGACCGGAATGGATATTACACCGTTATGGTGGGCGCTCTCACTGGGGGCCTGTCTGGGCGGAAACGGCACCATTATCGGGGCAAGCGCCAATGTCGTGGCTTCCGGTATGGCCGAGGAAGCGGGATACAAAATAACCTTCGGCCAGTACTTTAAAGTCTGCTTCCCCATAATGCTGATCACCGTCGCCATCAGTACGGTTTACCTTGTTCTGCGCTATTTGATTTAGTTTAATACAAGATGCCTCTCAACAATTATTACCCTGTATCCCTGCTTTTTTAAAATTGAATATCTAGATATGCTTCCTGACTCCGGAAATTCTTGCAGACAATTGATTGCTGTTTCAATCGACTATCTATTCCCTATTAATGGGGGATGCAGCTTTCTTAGCGATTAGTTGAGAAACTACAACACAGATCACTATCAAAAGAAACGGTACCGTTGCGAATACGATAAAGTTCGTTATCAAAGACGCCTCTTGGGCTATCAATATCCCTCCAGTCATCGGTGCGAAAGATCCGCCGAAACGCCCCACTGCATTAGCCCATCCTAATCCGGTCCCACGAAAGGCAAGTGGATAGCTGACTGATATGAATGTAAAGATCAATCCCAATAACCCATACATACCAGCTCCAAGGACAAACAGAACAATTGATACCAGAATTGTATCTAGTTTCAGCATCAAAAGCAGAACAACAAGGGCAGGAACCGCTGCATATAAGGATAGTGTATTTTTAAGTCCAATTTTATTGGCTAACGGACCCGATAGAAGGATACCAGGTATTGACCCGAGGATGAAAGTGAAAAAGAACGTGAGACTGGATCCTAAGTTATATCCTGCACCCATCATCATTTTAGGCAGCCATGTTACTAAGCCGTAAATGATAAACATACATAGTGCCATGATTAACCAATATAAAATAGTATTCACAGCCATGCCATTTCTAAATAGACTTAGGAATGATCCTTTGTCGGAAGGTCGGATTTCTGTTTCGTATTGCTCGTCTATGCTAGGAGTGTATTCAGGGGCAACTAATTTTAAGATCTTTTGAATTTTTTCTCTTTTATCGTCTTTTATTAATTTTTGCATAGATTCAGGTAAGTAAAAAATACAAAAAACAATTAAAATCAGGGGAATAAAACCAATCAGAAACATTGGTCTCCACCCAAACGATGGCAAAATAGCCATACCTGCCAAAGTGCTCAACATTCTTCCAAGCGGCATTCCCAGAGTCGTCGTGTTAATCAATTGAATACGATTTTTTAAAGGACTATATTCAGCAAGCATAGCAAAGGTAACTGGGGCAATTCCGGCAGCACCCATTCCTGTTAAAACTTGGTATAAAGAAAACTGCCATACTGTTGTTGCAGTTCCCATCAGACCTGTGAACATCGCGTAAAAGCCAATAGCTAACATGAATACTTTTTTATTACCTATTTTATCAGCTAACATTCCAAATATTATTCCGCCGGCAATCATTCCATATAGTGTATAACTACCAATTAGGCCAAAAACTGTTGGCTCAATACCAGTATCTTGAATCAGCGAAGGAAGGGAAGTACTGTAAACCCCCTGAGCGTATCCATCAAATAATAGACCCAAGAAAGCTAATACCGCCACGATAACAAAAAATCTATTCATTTTGCTTTGGTCGATGGTTTTTGGAACATTTACAGTACTCAATTAACTTATCTCCTTTTTATTAATCCTAATCTTTAAATTGCGTTCTTAAAAGTAAAACCTCGCAAAAACATACAACATCACCGTAACCGCTTAATTTCTGACTATTTCTTCTCTATCAAAATCAAAACGCAGCTCTCAACATGCCTTGAATATAAAAATTTTTATACACTTCATGCGTATCAAGATCCTTGGCAGCAAACTTGCTCAGCACCTCAGTTATACGGTTATTCTTCCCACAGGCTGGATCATGTAGTCTTTTAAAAAGAGCTTTGAACCGTCATCGGCACCATCTTCACCATCACCATTCCGACGCCGAAACCGGACTTGACCGGCAAGCAAGATATCAAGATCATTGATACCACAATCAATGATCTGTATGAGAGGACAAGCTAAACCAGGGTAACGTTACCTCAGCCAAATTAAAACAGGCGGCCGCAAGGCCGTCTTTATTTATGTATTTATTTACTTCCTTCAATAACTGAAGCGTTTGAAAGCGCTTTCAAATTCTTCGATTTCAGAAATTTTACCGCATGGAAGATTCACATCGCAAGGCTTGACAACATATCATACGAAATAAGAGTACAACCAGTAGGAGGATCATTAACCATGGATGCCAATAATATAAACGATATAAACGATATAATCGAAAGGACGCCGGACATTATCGCCGCTGAAATAACCATGATCAAAGAACAGGCCAAAAAATACATGTTAGTCAGCGCCATTGAAATAGGCCGACGCCTTTTGGAGGCCAAAGAAAAGATCCCTTATGGTAAATATGGTTTATGGCTGGAGAACGCCGTGCAGTATACCGAGCGCACAGCCTATCATCTTATGCGCATAGCGGAAGAATACGGTCCTGAGCTGCACGGCATCCCCGACTCAAGCGCCGCCGCCTCCGGCATCAGCGCGAAAACAGAGCCGTTTGCCAAGATGGGTTATACCCAGGCAATCATTCTCCTGGGGCTTCCGGCGGAGGAACGCGCGGAGTTCATTACCCAATTTGATCTTGAGAATATGTCCGTCCGCGAGCTGCAGCAGGCGGTCAATGACAGGAAACAGGCCCTCGCTGAGAAAGAGGCGCTGCAGAAAGAGAGTGGTGCCCAAAAGAGCGCCATCTCCCAATTATCCAATGAGCTTGGCCAGGCGAAAAAAGAAGCCACGGATAACCTGCAAGCCGTATGGGCCGAGCAGGGAAATGTTTTGAAGCTGCAGCGGAAGCTTGACGTACTTGAAAATGGAAATGCAGCAGCCAAGCGCATCGCCGAGATAGAACTTGAAAGCAAGATCTTAAAGCTCAACCTGTCCATGACCCAGGCAGACGCCCGCTTCGATCTGATAGCCAAAGGATTCGACGATCTGTTTATCGCCATCAAAGAAATGGCCGCAGCGGACCCGAATGCTTTCAAGTTTTATTTAATTCAGACCAACCAGTTTATATTAAAAACATCGGCGAAATTAAAGCGAATTGAGAGAGCTGTTCTCGCCGCTCCCAAAGTTCCGGCAACTCCTGAAGCTCCCACCCCATGAGCGCTCTTAAAAAAGCTGTCGGTCGGTGGGATGATCCCACGATTGGCAGCTTTATTTCTTTAAAACAAAGAGCTCAGTTTTCGGAAATAACAAACTAAACAATAAGAAAATTAAACAATCTTCATACGTTCTGCCAACATAGGTTCGTACATCATAATTGCATGATTTTCCGTGACAAAATCATCA
Source organism: Dehalobacter restrictus DSM 9455 (assembly GCF_000512895.1). NCBI lineage: Bacteria > Bacillati > Bacillota > Clostridia > Eubacteriales > Desulfitobacteriaceae > Dehalobacter > Dehalobacter restrictus. The sequence continues at coordinate 1,353,147 of NZ_CP007033.1, read as the reverse complement.
CCTATTTGATTATCATCAAGATCAAACACTTTACACGTCGGCAAATATCCTACTTTATTAGAAGATACATATAATATCCAATAAATTCTCTTGTTAAGGAGTATAAATCACGTAGTTCAAAGGTTGTTGCATGAGCAGAATAAACCTTGTTAATACCAACCTTGTGCATTGCTAATGTCGTTCTGGTTATATGGTAGTACTGGGTAATAACCATTGCACTTTGAAAATTATTCCGATCCATAATAACCTTAGAATTCTTAGCGGTCATAAATGTATCAACACCATGGCTGTCTTCAATGATCACATTTTCAGGTATTCCTGCTTTTACCAGGTAATTTTTCATTACTTTGGCTTCGTCAAACCCTTCCTTACCTGTGCCCCCACTGACAATGATATATTGAAAATATTTGTCTTTATAGAGTTCTGCGGCTTTATCTAATCTACCCTGCAATCTTTGTGACGGAGTTCCATCCAATTCAACCTTATTTCCTAAAACGATCCCAACATCACACTGACCCAGGTTATTGGCTAATCCATCAATCGTGATCAAAATAGTATGTGATAGAAACCATAATAGACCGGCAATTATTATTACTTTAAAAAACCTCTTCAGCATCATTTACCTCTCTGTAAAGCTTTAAGCTCATCCTTTCTGATATTCCTCAGCGAAATATCCGTCTTTTTCGCTTGCATACTTATAACTGGTATTTATTTCTAATATAACATGGTGCGTGACCAACTTCCATGTTTTTATGACCATTTCGTTTGTTTATAAAAATTCTCTGATTCTAACCCAAATCTTACTCAATAATTCAAAAAAGACGCTGTTTGAATCTGGCATCTCCTTGACGGCAGGCCATATTAAGTAATGTCCAAATAAGATAAAACTGCGCACATATTTGCGTTAAGAAGACACCCGCACAGTTTTAAAGAGATTCTCACCTGAGACTCAGGTTGAAATAGCCCAGATTAAGGAAATTGGCAAGCAAAAAAAATGACCTGAAAGTATCAACCAATCAGACATTTTTTCTTTCAGTCCAGTTCTAGTTTTTTCTGCTGAAATTCGTTTTTGAGGCTTTCGTATAGTTTCTGCAGAAACGGTCCCTGCCCAGCAGAAGCTCTGTGGCATATAATGACTCAATCAGCTGCACATTACTCGGATTGACAACCGCCGAATCCATTCCGGCTTCCAGGGCCAGTGTCAAAAAGGTCCTGTTGATCAAGGCGCGTTCGGGCAGCCCGAAAGAAACATTGCTGAGCCCTCCGCTGATATGGGCTTCCGGGTAGGTAGCCTTGATTGTCCGGATACATTCAAACACCGTCTTGGCTGCCGTCTGGTCTGTGGCTACAGCCATAATCAACGGATCAATAAAAATCTTCTCATCCGGAATCGCCATTTCTCGTGTTGCCTTAAATATCTTTTCCAGAACGACCATTCTCTCTGCCACGGTCTTAGGCATATCGGATTTGGACTCATCCATAGCCAGTGCGATGACCGGGCAGTTTCTTTCTTTAATTAGTGGAAGGAAGCTTTCCAACCTCTTACTGTCGCCATTGATGGAATTGATCATGGGCGTTGCGCGGATAACCCCCATGGCGGCTTTAATGGCTGACGCTGTTGAACTGTCAATGCAGATGGGGACGTCAACCACCGCCTGAACCGTCTCGATCAACCAGAGTAAATCCTCGGTCTCCCGATTGGGGTCGGTCCCGGCATTAACGTCGAGATAATCTGCCCCTGCTTCCGCCTGGGATATGGCAATCCTCTGAATATATTCGGCATCCCTCTCTAATACTGCTTTTTTGATTGCGCTTCTTGTACCATTGATTGATTCACCGATAAATATCATGCGAATATACTCCCTATATAATCATTAGAATTCATCGCTTTATTAAAATTCTGCTGCCGCCTTAAACATTGCTACCATATTTTCGAACTTAGCATTGGCCGGGGCATCACATCCTGGAGTCACAAAAACCCCCTCAGTGCCGATATCATCCAGAAGTCTCTTCACATAGTCGCTGACTTGTTCCGGAGTGCCTGTAGCCAGCAGCTGGGCCGGTACGTCTCCCATAAACGCTATATGATCCCCTAATTTCTTCTTGGCGTTTCTTAAATCGGTCATGCCATCGGTATTCAGGATGCACTTTTTGGCCGGCACTTCCAGAAATCTCTCAATATCCCGATCCCAATTCTGATCGAGATGGAAAATCGGGGTTAGCCCATTATCAACCAAGGTTATTGCTGCATCATATATATAGGGCCATACTAATTTTTCCCATATTTTTGTTGACACTAAGGCACTGGCTCCACGCCACCCGCCTACCCAAGTGCCAACTCCCTGAGCCGCCTTGGCAATCCCGACTGCAGAATTTACAATATCAGGCAGCATAGCGTCCAAAGCTGCTTTTACTTTGTCCGGCATTTTATAGCAGTCCATATAGAACTGTCCCATAGTGCGGGCGCCACAAAGCATTTCAAAGGGCGGACTGATCATGGAAGCGGTAATGACCGGATAACCGGCATTAATATATTTCCCGGCATCTTTGGCTCCATTTTCCTGATTATACCGGATAAATTCCTGAAATTCCGCCATATCAGCCACTTGAGGAAATATTTTTTCAAACAGCCCATTGTAGCCCTTTTCAATAACCAGATCATAATCTGCGTCCTGCATTACCTTTTTTTCTTCGACTTGCCAGAGGGAATTCTCCGGAAGATCCCTGCCCGGTACCTTTATTTTAGAAAACCATGCTGTGGCCAGCGCTATGTTGGGCTTTGGCATGTATCCACTGTTCAGGCAGTCAACAGGTGCGGTGGCATTAATCTCATTGACATAGTCAATGAATATGTCCAGCCCCTTTTCCTGATCGTTTATATACTCCGCCATGGTTATCCCCATGTGTGCCGGAGGAGTTGCCGTTCCAATATAACAAGAGGTTACTGAATCATTTTCAAAGACAATGGTTTTCTTGGCTTTTTCCAGGCGTTCAAGATATAACGGATTCATATCAGATCAACTCCTTACATACTCTTACCGCATCCTGGGCATCTTTGCCGAATGCATCCGCTCCTGTAAATTCCACAACTCCCTGGTCAACCGGTCCGCCGCCGATCATGATCTTCACTTTATCCCTTAGCCCCGCAGCTTCCACTGCCGCCACCGTAGCTTTGACTGAGTCGTATGCGGTGGTCAGGAGGCAGGAAAGCCCAAGTACCTTGGCGCCGCTGTCCTGCAAAGCCTGGACAAAAGCCTCTGGCGTTACATCAACGCCCACATCCACAACATCAAAGTTTCCGGCCTTAAGCATGGCAACCACCAGATCCTTGCCGATATTATGAATATCCCCCTGAACTGTGCCGATGACAACTTTTTCCGCATTGGAGCTTCCTAACACTTTGAGAAAAGGAGTAACAATTTCATTGACGCTCATAAAAATTGCCCCTGCCATCATCAGGTCGGAAACAAAGTATTCCCCCTTCTGGAACCGTTTGCCGATCTCCACCATACCTTCCTGGCATGCCCCGAAAATTTCTACCGGGTCAATGCCTGCGTCAAGTTGTCTTCGTACCTCAAGTATAACCTTTTCGTCTTCCAGGCCTGCAGTCATCTGGATCAATACATTGCTCACGTCAATTTTCCCCCTTTGTCCTTTAAATATTATTAAATTTTATCTATAACCACTCAGTGGTTATGATTATGGTTGGGGTCCTCGTGGTGATGTGCATGATGCCCGTGATGGTCATGAGCAGCTTTTTCAAGATTGAATGTGCTTTCAAGCAGAAACTCTTTTTTTATTTTCTTGGAAACTCGCCTTAAGACTTGAACTGCGTCTTCCTCCGCAACTCCATAGACCAACGAATTCAGGATTAGAGGAATGCTGTGATAAGATGATTCCCCTACGGATACAACCTCTGCAGGTATGTCGCACTTAAACTTGCTGAATTTTATGTACTCTTTTTTATTAAGGATGGAAATTGCTTTAATATGCCCTATATACACCTTTGGCCTCTGGCACAGTTCACTGGAGTATTGCGAAAAATAATAGTTGACAATATCCGCCCACCGTTTGACGGATGCTTTATCCTGAAGGATCAGTCTGATGCTGAATGTAACCGGATGAAAATGATCTTGATGCATTTACTCACCTCTTTACGATCAGATCCGCAATATACCCAGACAATTCCCCCGACAAGGATTGACTTGCATCAATCAGGAAGTTTGGTGAATGTGGTCCATGGGTCAAGGCCAATTCCCGGCATTTTTCAATGGACTCCCCGTCTGCCAGGTCTATTTTATTGATCAGTACACAATCCGCTAGCTCAAGACTGGAAATCAGGAGTGGCGTTAATATCTCCAAAAACATCTCAATCCGGGTGGGATCCAAAATAAAGAAGTTTGCAATTCTCTCTTTCTCGATGCCAAAACTGATCAGGGAATTGTAAACGGTTTCCGGATTGGCTGCTCCACTGGGCTCAATGATAATTACATCCGGATGATAATTCTTTTCCAGCTCCTGAATCGTATGTTCCAGGCTGACGGATAACGTGCAGCAGATACACCCGCCGAAGATTTCCCAGACGTTATATCCCAGCTGCTTCATATATTGGTTATCGATGCCGATTTCCCCGGCTTCATTGACGATAAGAGCCGCTTTGATATTTCTTTGCGCTAAAGATTCCACCAGCTTTACGATAAATGTCGTCTTTCCTGAACCCAAAAAACCAGACACAAATACGATTCTGGTGAACATCTTCAGCTCTCCTTTTTAAAACTTCAATATGTACCTGTACGTACTAGTTAATTTAATATTATACCCTGTTATTGAGAATGTCAATCGGCCAAATGATAATTGTCTGTTAATTCAAAATATTTTTTTACTTGCATCTTCCTCCGGAGTTTTCGCCGTAAGCATAAAATACTCCTTACGAATATAAAACAAGCTGTAAGTCAGTGGAGAATGGTCATCCTTTTTCATGATCCTCTCGCTGATTTCAAATACATCCTCGCCCGGGGCAATACTCAGTCTCATGCAGATGTCTTCACCGGCCTTTACCACTTTGATAACCAGCTCTTTAGTTAAGCCAAAGGTTTCTTCCCCAAAAGCCAGCTTCTTATCCAAGTTATATGCATAATTGGCAAAGTTAATTCTGTCCTCAACCACTGGAGTATTGGGTATGTATTGGGTATTGACAACTTCGAGAGCCACCGGCTGATCATCGCTGTAGACTAATCGTTCGACTCTCACCACCCGTCCGTTCTCCTGCAGCAAAAGGTTATCCATTACATCATCCGAAGCGGTATTCACTGTAACCGATAACAGTTTGATCCGGTCAACTTTGGACAGCAGATTATCGTAACGGTTAAAACGGAATTGATAAACATCGGTATCTGGTTTTTTGACAAAATTGCCTTTACCTGGAACGGAATAAATATAGCCCTGATTGGATAATAACGATAAGCTTTTTCGTAAGGTCATTCTGCTTACGCCGTATTCTTTCATCATTTCCGATTCCGACTTCAGCATATCCCTAGGAGAAAGATGCCCGGAAACTATTGCTTTCTTGATTTCTTCAACGACTGCCAAATATAAAATATCAGCCAACGATCATTCATCCTTCCTGTGAAAAAGCTAACTGTTTTTCCCGACCCATTCCTGGCATATTTTAAGCCCTTTATACGCATCGTTGACAATTTCGTCCGCCAGGTTAATGTTGGAATATTTTTTACTGATCGCAGTCCCGCCTATGATTATTTTCAGGTTATCTCTTAACCCTGCATCTTTGATGACATCAATCGTCTTAAAAATATAATTGATTGAGGTGGTCATGGTGCAACTTAAGCCCAGAATATCCGGGTTATATTTCCGTATGCCTTCCACAAATTTTTGAGGAGGAACATCCACCCCCAAGTTGATTACTTCAATGCCCCCGGAAGCCAATAACTCCGTCATAATATCTTTGCCGATATCATGAATATCATCGCAAACCGTACCAATTAAGATCCGTCCCTTGTTTTGAGGACTATTGGCACTGGAAGAATCCTTCATTTCTTCCAGTGCCAGGACTTCTTTGACGAGCATACCGGAAACGATCAGATCCCCGATGAAATACTCTCCTCTTTCATACTTTCTCCCGACTTCTGTAAGGCCTAAGAATATCTGATTTCGGATTTCCTTGGGCTCAATCTTCTGAGACAGCATTCTCTCTACCTCTTCTTTTGCGCTGTTAATATCGAGCATCTTTACGTATTCACTCACTTTATAATCCAAAGTATCCCCTCCTTACGTACCTGTACTTACTTACATTATAAATAAACACTAAAGGTATTTCAATTATGCAAACCGTCAAAAATATCACTATTAGCAATCGCTTCAACCCGCTCAGGTATTGCTACCGATAATAAACTTGTCACTTGTTCTATATATAAAGTAACAGGAGTTATGAGTTGATGGAAATAAGTAACGGTTCATAATCCAAGAAAAAAGTTAAAAAACATCATCCGCCTTTTAGAGCAAAGACAGACAAGCCCTGATAATTATTCAGGGCTTCGTACCTCATTATTTTTCGTCTAATTCCCGGTTAATTCTCTCCTCTATCTCCTGATCGGTTAGATCATACGCGTCCATCAATTCCCTGGCCCTTTGTCTCTGTTCATAGTAGTAGGCGCGTTTTCTCCGCCTGAGTTCTGAGATATCACTGCCCCTATCATCGGTCCAGTCAACGTTCCGTCGGCGTCTGATCGCTTTAAAGAAAAAATACGAAAGCGACGCTGTGACGACCAGCATCAAAAGCGCCGTAAGCGGACTTCCAAAACCAAAACCTATGATCACGATTAACCTCTCTCCATAAATTACCATGATTGTATCACAATGGCAATTTATTTCGTATAATACCTTAGCATGGTCAACGCTATATCTTCTTTCTTTATCATATCATATTTTTGTTGAGTTTTAATGCCTCCAAATCAGGTATCCGGTACGAATTAATTGAGGGAGATCAACATGAGCAATATGTTGTTTACCAACCATATATCTTTGGCAGCAGCTGCAAACGATCCGCGTTATTTTTCTATGGCCAGAGGGAATTACGCTAATCCCCGGACAGTTTCATACCCGTATTCCCGTACAGGACAGACAGGACAGCCAAGGGCCGTACTTCCGGCGGCATTTTTACCCGGTACCGTCCTACCGGCTGCAAATCTGCCTGGTACACTCCTGCCGGGACCGGTTCTGCGAAGTCCTGTTCCCCCCTCTTCTATCCTTTCAGGTTCTTATCAAAACGGCTATCTGATGCCTGCCGCCCGGCAGGTGACTGTCTCTGCAAATAATCTGAATAAGATCCTAATCGCCATTTTACTTCTTGTTTCCCTGGACTTGGTGTTTGTCCGGCCGGGCCGCTCTTTGCCATCCATGGCATCGCGGCACTAGGCCATCCGTAGCCGTCGCCGCTCTTTGCCATCCATGGCATCGCGGCACTAGGCCATCCGTAGCTGTCGCCGTTCCTTGTCTTCTGTGACCATCCGTCTAGGGATTTGTTCTTTCTTTAGGCTGACTTTCCTTAGTCTGTCTATCCTTAGGCTGTCTGATTCGGTCCTTCGGTTTGAAGATGCTCGGTCTAAGGTTGTTAATCGGGACCGGATTACGTATCAGGATTGTGGACAGCGCCTTGATATCCATTGGAATCAATGGCCAGAGATACGGTACACCAAAAGAATTGGTCCGCAGCAGAACAAATAGAACAAGCAAAACGCCTGCTCCAAATCCCCAGAAATTAAACAGCCCGGCAGCCAGGACAAGGAATAGGCGGACAAGCCTGTTAGCCTGAGCCAGTTCATAACTTGGTGTCGCAAATGTCCCGACTGCCGCAATAGCGGTATACATTACAACCTCCGGTGTAAACAGCCCGACCTGTATAGCCACATCACCCATCATGAACACCGCGATTAAACCCAGGGCTGTAGCCAGAGGCGACGGGGTATGAATTGCCGCCATTCGCAGCATATCGATTGACAATTCTCCCATTAGCACCTGAAACAACAAAGGAATTCTAGCCGGTTTTTGCACTCCAATAAACTGAAGTCCTTCGGGAAGCAGCTGCGGATTCAAAGCTGCAGCGAGCCAAAGCGGCGTAAGAAACACGGACAGAAATATCGCGATAAACCTGACCCACCGCAAATACATACCCACAACCGGCTCTTGGCGGTATTCTTCCGCATGCTGGACATGATGCCAGAACGTACAAGGTGCGATAATAATACTCGGAGAAGTGTCGACCATCACAATAACATTGCCTTCAAGCAGATGTATTGCTGCTACATCAGGCCTTTCCGTATACCTGACTCTTGGAAACGGGTTCCAGAATTTACTGCCGAGGATGAACTCTTCAACCGTTTTTTCCGCCATGGGTATACCGTCAATTTTTATATTTTTGATTTCTTTTTCAATATACTCCACCATTTTGGGATTCGTTATATCTTCAATATAAGCAATGCAAACATCCGTCTTGGAACGGCTGCCTGCTTTCACGAGCTTCATCCGCAGGCCCGGATCACGCAGCCGGCGGCGGATCAATATTGTATTAAAAACCAGTGTCTCCGTGAACCCATCGCGTGAACCCCTTGTTACCCGCTCAATATCCGGTTCCTGTGGCATGCGGCCCGGATAAGTCCTGAGATCTACAATGATAGCCTGCGTTCTTCCCTCAATCAGTATCGCCATTGTTCCGGATAACAGAAAGTAGATGACTTCATCCATGGCTTCGACTTCCGAAACCTGCAGGTCAACTATTTTAGACTTTACAAGCTTGTCTACCGCATTCACGGCGAGTTCCACACGTTCAATCTTCGAAAGCACTTCCAGAATCATATTGCTGGCAGGTCTGCTGATCATTCCATTGACGGAATAGATTGCAATCTTTTTGCCGCCGATGTTCATTTCCCGAAGTACAATGTCAAAGCTTTCAGGTACGCCGAGTTTTTGATTCAAATAACTGACGTTTTCCTGATAGTTTTTGGAAATGCTCATTGTCGTTTCTGCTGTTGAGCTCATATCATCAACCTTTCGGATTAAATATAATTGCTGTCAGATAGCCGAACAATACCGCAACAGCAATTCCTGTTGCACCGGCCTGAACACCGCCGGCCAGAACCCCAAGTATGCCGCCGCTTTGTGCTCCTTCGATCGCACCTTTGACCAGCGTATATCCAAAACCGGAAAGCGGCACGGTTGCACCGGCACCTCCGATTCTAACCAGAGGTTCATAAAGCCCTAGTCCGCCAAGAATAACTCCGCCGGTCACGTACCCGACCAGCACATGTGCCGGCGTGATTTTGGCTTTCGTCAGGTCCATCAGCAGCTGTCCGGCGACGCACAGAAGTCCGCCAACCAGAAAAGCAGATAGAATGTTATTCAGCATCAAAAGACCTCCCTTAACTCATTTCAATCGACACGGCATGACCAATTGCCGGCATGGATTCACCCTGTTGGGATGATACAGAACTATGAAGGCTTCCGCTTCCGACAAATAAGATTTTTTGCAGTTCTCGGCTTTTCAATTTATTCAGGAGATGCCCTGTCAGCACGACCGCGGAACAGCCGCACCCGCTCCCACCGGCATGCGTATCCTGTTCGCTGCTGTAAATCATCACGCCGCAATCCGAGAAGTTATTGGACAGCTGCAGGCCGCTTCGTTTCAAAACCTCAAGTAAGAGTTGAAGCCCGACCGTCCCGAGATCTCCGGTAATGATCAAATCATAATAATCCGGCTGACGACTGAGGTCCTGAAGATGATTCAGGATGGTGTCGGCAACAGCAGGCGCCATGGCCGCACCCATATTATTGGTATCGGTTTCACCGTAGTCTAAGACCCTGCCAATCGTTGCACTTGTGATTTTGGGTCCTTCTCCTTGAGCAGCCAGAAGGATGCTGCCTGCTCCTGTTACCGTCCACTGGGCATACATTGCTCTCTGGTTGCCCTGCTCATTTGGAAAACGGTATTGTCTCTCTGCTGTCTCATGATGACTGGATGCACTGCAAAGTACTTTAGACGCGAACCCGCCGTCGATCAGCATTGCACCGAGGGCCGTGGAAAGCGCCATCGTCGAGCAAGCGCCATAGAGGCCGATAAACGGAAGACCGATTTTTCTGGCAGCATAGTTCGACGAAATAATCTGGTTCAGCAGATCCCCTGCCAGGTTATAATCCACGGAATCCAGCGGAACATTTGCCTTGGCCGCAGCTCTCGTCATGGAAGTTTCCAGCATTTTTATTTCCGTTTTTTCCCAGGTCTTTTCCTGCCCATAACTGTCTTTTAAGACCATGTCAAAAGTATCTTTTAGCGGACCCTGTCCTTCCTTGGGTCCGACAACGTTATACCCAGCCAGAATAACCGGCGGCTGCTTAAAAACAACCGTCTGATTGCCTGCTCTTTTGGAATGCAACATGATTTCCTTCTTTCTCCGTGATTATCTGATCAATAAATAGATCAAGCCAACAATGATTGAACTTGTAATTCCATAAACCAAAACTGGGCCGGCAATCGTAAAAAGCTTCCCGCCTACACCGAACACATAGCCTTCTCTCTTATATTCAAGTGCCGGTGAAACCATCGAGTTTGAAAAACCGGTCACGGGAATGATCCCTCCGGCTCCTCCGTATTTTACAATCGTGTCATAAACACCGAGACCGGTCAAAATAGCCCCTATCATTATCAGCGTTGCTGTTCCGGCTGTCTGAGCAGCCGTTTTAGCCAGCCCGAGGTAATTCATGTAAAAATTGACAATCATCTGGCCGAAACTGCAGATGATTCCGCCGACAACAAATGCCGACAGCGCATTTTTCAAAACCGTTGGTTTTGGCGAAAGCTTTTCTGTTAATTGTTTATATTCCTCCTGGGTCACCGCAACGGATGGAGAACGGAGCTTTGATTCCGACAATGATTTTCACCCCTTTTTTTGATTAATAATTCCCGATTTTTCGCTAAGAAATTCAGGTATTGTCAATTGTTTTATTTGTTTATCGACTTTATACCAGAATCAGTCAATAATTTCAGGACCAAGCACGAAGGAAATATTTGGGTGATGTCGAAGATAGATTTAACGACTTGTAATATAGGAGCGTGGCATCAATGAATAAAAGAATTGAACGACAAACCCTGCATTTATATCTTGAAGGCGAACTAGATATGAAGAATGCCAGTGAGCTAAAAAGCGTGATTGATCTGGATATAGAGAAAAAAGGAGTCAGGACGGTGATCTTGCATCTGGATGATCTCCGTTTCATAGACAGTTCCGGTCTAGGGGTTATTTTGGGACGATATAAAAAACTGCTTCCTCTCGAAGGAAAACTTAAAATTGCCAATGCTCCGCCGCATATTTACCGGATCATGGAACTGTCGGGGCTTCCCAAAATTATAGAATTTTTACCAAAAGAACCTGCCGTATAAATGAATTTAGAGTTGAAAGGAGAATAATCAATGGAAGTCAATAAAATAATCCTGACATTCTCGAGTCTGCCGCAGAATGTAACAATCGCCCGCATGCTGGCCTCTTCGCTCGGAGCCCAAATGGATTTGGCCTTAAGCGAGCTTGAAGAACTGAAGGTCGCTGTCTCTGAAGCAGTTTCCAACGCAATTATCCATGGTTACAGCAATGCACCTGATCAGTTTGTCACGTTAGAGCTGGAGGCAGATGAAACGAAAATTTCCATACAAGTAACCGATAACGGCTGCGGTATCCCCGATGTGAATCAGGCCATGCAAGCTTCTTATTCTACGGACCCTGACAGAATGGGACTTGGTTTTATCTTTATGCAGTCCTTCATGGATGAACTGCGGGTTGAGTCTGAAGTTAACAAAGGAACCAAAGTATTGATGGTGAAATACTTAAGCCACAACCGTCCGTCCTCTCATTAAGAGGGGGTGTGAAGATGATTCAACGACTTTCAGATATGAACCTGCCCCGTTTTCCCCTGCTCTCCGACCAAGAATTGATGGAGCTTTTACACAAAGCCCAAAATGGCGACATCGATGCCCGGGAGCGTTTGGTCAATTGTAATTTGAAGCTCATTTTTAATATGATCCAGCGTTTTTCCCACAGGGGATATGATCTGGAGGATCTCTTTCAGATTGGCACCATTGGCCTCATCAAAGCCATCGATAAATTTGATTTCTCGTACGGTGTTAAATTTTCCACGTACGCCGTACCGATGATCATTGGAGAAATCCGAAGATTTTTGAGAGATGACCATCCTATTAAAGTTCCACGTTCTTATAAAGAGCTGGTTTACAAAATCAACCGTTCCCGGGAAAAGCTTTCCTCGGAATTAAATAGAGAACCCACGCTGAACGAAATTGCCGAAGATATCGGCACACCGAGTGAAGATATCATACTCGCCATCGAAGCAGTGCAAAGCCCGTCGTCGATTCATGATACGCTTTATCAGGACGATTCTGATCCTATTTATGTTATTGATCAACTTCCGCAGGAGAAGGATGCCGATCCGGGATGGTTTGAAAAAATTGCCCTGCAGGAAGTTCTCGATAAACTGCCCGGAAGGGAGAAAGAGGTTCTGTATCAGCGATTCTTTGAGGACAGAACGCAAAATGAAATTGCTAAAGTCATGAACCTCTCCCAAGTCCAGATTTCCAGGATCGAACGCGCGGCCTTACTCCATTTAAAGCAGATTTTGAACGACAGTCCTTATGAGTAGATCGCTTTGTAAATCCCGTTAACAACAAAGATAAAGTGGCTTTGCTCGGATTAGTCAACGTTATGTTGGAATCGAGCTACTAGTTGGCATAGATCGGCGGGATCATGCTGTAGGACTGCCGGACCGTACGCTTGAACATCTCCAGCAGTCCTGCTTTTCCAACTTCTTCTCCAGCTACAAGCTTTATGCTGTCTGCTTCTTTCTGACCGCAATAAATGATCATCTCTCCGAGCTGCTGTCCCTTGGCAATTGGTGCGGATACCGGGTTTGCAAAATACCTGGTTTCAATCCGGCATTCTTTCTCCTTCCCTTTTTCAATACACAAGCCGACAGCTTCCTGACTGACAAGGTCAACTGTTTGCAGCTTCCCTTTATGAACAATGACTTCTCCCTGTTTGGAACCGGCAGGGGCAAATTCTTTATAAACATAATTGGCAAAACCATAATTGTACATCTTCATAGACTCCTGAAAATGGCCTCTGACCTGCGGGACTCCCATGACAACACAGATCAGTCTCAGGCCATCTCTTTTTACAGTTGAGGCCAAGCAGTATTTTGCTTCCTGCGTCCAGCCGGTCTTAAATCCATCGGTTCCCTCATACCACCATAAAAGTTTATTGGTGTTCCACAATTTAAAATCACCGTTGCGCAGTTCATATTCCTTCATGGATGTCAGCTGTGATACCAGCTGGTATTTGAGTGCTTCCCTGCCTAAAATCGCCAGATCATAGGCACTCGTGTAATGCCCCTCAGCCGGCAGTCCGTATGCGTTGGCAAAATGGGTATTCTTAAGTCCTAATTCCTTGGCCTTTCTGTTCATCGAATCCACGAATTCCTCATGGGTTCCGAAGATATGTTCCGCAACAGCCACGCAGGCATCATTTGCCGACCCTACTGCGATCGAGATCAAAAGTTCTTTCAGGGTGAACTTCTCTCCTGGTTCAAGATATATTTGCGATCCGCCGAGAGAAGAGGCATTCTCACTCGCCGTCACCGTGTCGGTCAGTTTGACTTTGCCCTCTTCAACAGCTTCTGCTGCCAGCAGCATTGTCATCAGCTTCGTAACGCTTGCCGGAGGCAGTTCCTTGTGAGCATTCTTTTCATAAAGAATTTTGCCCGTTGCCGCATCCATAAGAATGGCACTTTCAGCGGATGTCTCAATATTTGCGGCCTTTACCGGCACCGCAATCCATCCGAGCAAACATGCCGCGGCCAGAACCACTGTCAGCATCCGTAAACAAAATTTAGGCATACTAAAACCTCCCAAGCTAAATTGTGTTTGTTGTTTTAGTATGCCCTTATAAAATTAAATCATGTTATGTTTCCAATATTCTTCAGATTGGATTAACTCCTCTGATACTTTCCCGGTACTTTATTAACCTTCCAGCCGTGCCAATAACAAGGATTCAAATACGCAAATGGTCTTGGATAGATTTTATGTTTCAAAACGCAACCGCGAACCACTTCGATTTCATTCTCCACACACGCTGCGTCAAGTTCAGGCGTCCAATTCTGTTCCTGAAACCAGATTGCTTTGGCCCCGCATTCCACTGTTTTCCTGACAATGTCCTGAATCAACTCCGCCCTAAGGCACGGAACCACAACATCAACTCTACCCTGAAGTGCGCTTAAATCCGGATAAACCTTGCTCCCTTCAAATGTTTTTAGATCCGGAGCAACCAGGTAGACCCTGCAGCCAAAGTACTTAAGACAATGGGCTGCTTTCCAGGCATGCTTATGCTTCAGAAAACGGTCAGAACTGGCATAGACAGCATACCGCATGCTTGTATCCAGACTGCCGGAAAACGCATAGATCGTCTTGGCTTCTTTCATCGGTTTCACTCCAGTCAGCGTCAGTATTGGGTTAGACCCCACGCATGAGCGTAATATTTACAAATGATTGATCAACAGGTATGTAAAGAACCGTTAAATAGCTATTATTTAAGAATAGTCTATGAGATGAGCATCTAAAAATTGCCTGAAGACACAAAAAGACCTGTAAGCGATGGAACACATACCGTATGAGATAAAAAAACAACTCCCCTGAATTGGTGTGGAGTTGTTTTAATAATAATCCTTCTCAGTTAACTTTTAATGCGATGTAGTTATACTGTCTCCGTATCAGCTTTCTGAATTGCCCATCGGATAGCTCATTAAACCGTCATATTTCTTCTTGACCCGTATCCAGTTTATCGGACACAGGTGAGTTAGAATAAAATAAACCTGTGGAGGACGAAACAATTCGTACTAATTCCTTATTTTGTAGGCGTATATTGGTCAAGTAACTTTTTCATTTCTTCTTTAGTATTTTCATCTGGAAGAGAATTATCAATTTTAAATGATCCAATTACAGTTTTCCCGTCAACAGCATATAATGGTATTTTCCGACTGGTCTTAGATTTATTTTTATTTTGTATTGCTATTGCTTCCTCTGGGGTTTTTGGCATTTCTCCATTTAAATCAGCAGACAAAACATATCCTTCAGTACCGTCCTCCCCAACAGCAGCAATTAAATCAGGTGTTTCCTCTGAAGACTTAGCATAAAGCTCAGAACCATATGTCTGTCCAGATTTATTTTGGGGATATACATGAACAGATGTTTGATTGCTTTCATTTGATATTTTAGCTAACACAGGTTCGAAACCTAAAGATCCTACTAATAAACCTGTTATTAATGCAATACTTGTGATTATTGTTCCTATTCCAAGATGTTTAAAATTCATGAAAACAACCTCCTAAATATTAATGCATGGACTTTGATATGTATATCCATAAGTATATCCATTACCATTATATGCCGCACACCGACCATAACTATAGTATCCATCACTAGTATAAATTGGTAAGGTTACTGTTGATATAGCCGACGTACTCGTAGCATTATATTCCCAATCTTTAGATGCACATAAACTACCAGAATCATTGTACAACCTAGGCATTGCGCCCATATACCCTGCCGGTACATTAGAGCTTGCGTATATTGTAGTATAAGCGACTGCATCATTATTATAACTAGCAACTATAGCCACGCTCTGGTAATCCTTCCCGTATATAGTGTAAGGCTTATAGGGGCTAGACGCAGAAACTGCAAAAACAGCTGATGTACTCATCGCCAATAAAATTCCTACAGTAAACCCTAGAACCGCTTTCTTTAGATTGCTTTTGATTAACATATTATCTACCTTTCTTTACTGAATTTTCTATACGTATAGAAGACCTTCTAGAAGATACCCTAGTAAATATATACCAAAATAATCCATATTTCAATGCATTCGACAGTATTTAGCAAAAAGCGAATAAATTTATTATATTACATAAAATTTATAATTATCTTAAATTCGGGATAAAGGGTCTGTTGATAAGTAGCATTTTTACCAAAATTGCCGGGTCAACTGATGATCGTCCTATGTCGCTGTACACCGGTCTCATAATTTCATATATGAAGCTGAAATCGATTGCCGCATCCAGCTTCCGAAGTTCAGGTACAAGGTCTTCCATCAATACGCACAACATCCGGTTTTGTCTGCTTTTTTGCTCTGTCATCATCGTCATCACCCTATTTAATTATACCATTTTAGACATTGATATTGCTTGATTCTACAAGACCAATAGAGTGAGTTTAAAAATTTGTCGTTTTAGATTTTGAGTACACCTGTGTAGTAATTTCAAAAATAGCCAATTTTTAATTTGGATTGCGAATTGTCTTACACCCATTTGTCAACAGACCCTAAACTAACAATTTGGAGTCACGGTACAACTGTTATTCGATTTATTACTTGAACTTCCGCTTGATTTATTAGCGTTATTGGTATTATTGGAGCTGCTACTTAAGTTGGCGTTAACATCATTGGACGACTTTAAAGATGAATTTGAACTTCCCGATGACGAGCTTGAAGAACGATTTTGCGGGCGATACTTAGTTACATCAATCCAAGTCCCTACGGGCATAGTTCTGGGATTATACATGTTCCTGTCAAGCCTATTACGTTATACGCTATGCCCAATTATAACATTTTTGTTCATATCTTACATAAAAATACCCACATTCTAATTAAAAAAATATAGGTATTCAACTTATTATTTGACCTTTTCAGTATCTTTGAACCTTGTACAGTTCAAGTCTTTATCCGTTTTTAGTCTTGGTTTCGTTTAAGTCATATTAGTTTTTTAGGTGATATTGAAATTCTCAGAACGTGATCTCCACCGGATCTGCGGTAAAGGAATAAATCGCTGCTGTGGCTTGCGTAAAGTACAAAACCTCACAAAGGCCGTCATCGCACTTGTACATATTTCTTAAACTCGGATTGGCTTCGAACATCGCTTCACGTGCTTCAGGGCGCGGATCAACGGCAACTTCCCCGACGAGACGGATCCATTTGTCTCCAACCATTCCGGAAATTTCAACTTTCGGGTTCTTAAGCAATTGTGCAAAGATATTTTTTTGATTATTGGTGCAAATGTACGTTTTCCCGTCATACTCTGCGACGGCGCCGAATGGACGGACATGCGGCTGATCACCGTCTACTGTAGCAAGGTAAAATGTCTTGGCATCGGCCAGAAACTGGACAATTGGATTCATGTTCTTGACTCCTTTCAAAATGACGCGTTATAATTGTGACATATCATCATAATAACAGATATCCCATATCGAACAAGTACGATTTTTTTCTATTCTAAGTATCTAAATAGATACTATAGACACTAACCATGTTATTACAAGAAGTGGAGCAAAAAAAATGGAACAAGAAATCAATTTGTTTGGCAAATGTCCGTACTTTACCGCCCAAAAAATTTTTTCCGGAAAATGGTCCATTCTGATTATTAAGCATCTCAGAGAGAAGACCCATCGCTTTGGTGAATTGCAGCGCAAGATTCCGGGCATAACCCAGGCCACACTAACCAAACAGTTGAGATTTCTCGAAGAGTTCGGTATGATTGACCGCTATGTTTATCCGGAAGTACCACCAAAAGTCGAGTATTCTCTTAGTAAGATCGGCCAGGAATTTATTCCGGTATTAGAGCAGTTTGAAGTTTTCGGCAATAAGTTTATCGCCCAGATGTCCGAATATAAAATATAACAGTCTTTTTAGGGGTAATCCCAGCGAAGCTGTCACCAGAGGCAAAGTAGACGATTAACCGACCAGGGTCGGATCTGGATGCGAAGAACACGTAAGTATAGAACACCATAAAAATTACTTTTATGCTCCCGGCACATCCCGTCTTAGCTACCGTGATAGTATAAAAAAGCCAGGTGTCATAAGGTATCATCATCTCCGTAGCGCGCAATAATTTTCTAAAAATTTTATGAGAGCCTTTCGTGAAAAGGCTTTCATAATAGTACTATTGCTATTTAACTTGTTTGCTTAGTAATTTGCATAATATGCATCAGGAAGAGGTTCAACGATTCAATCGCTACCCGAGGTGCTGTAAACATAAATAACTGTGCCCGTCCACATTGCTCCATTCTTCTTGCCCACATGTTCATGTGCGCAAGAAGAACTCCCGGTATTTCCGTATCCAACAGAATCTCTTGCGGCAACTGTAGATATCGTCTATTTCTATTGAATAAGATGAGTACAAAAGATGCAGATTTAAGAAACTCTCCATAATAGTACCCTTTTTTAAAATTATTGGAGATTGGTAATATATCCCAGGCTAGACCGGTGAAGATGAGGGAGAAATATGCCCCAGCCGATTGCGGAAAAACAACAAAGAAAAACCGGGAGTTGTCCCGGTAGCAGTTTGAAATTGATATATCGTATGATAATGTTATGACTTTGGGAGCAACCCCTTACTCTTTTTGAGATAAAATGTATTGACCGCATCGAAGGTAATATCCTTCGATTTGTATTTTATTCCGTCAATATCTACAATGTCATTTGCGTAAACAAAAAAGCTGATTGAGCCACTGTCGTTAGAAAAATTAATGTAAAGTAAGGGTGTTTGTATACTATCTGTACATTTGATAAAAGAGGTTTTATTGAATAAACTCTCCATCTGATTAATGATTTCCGGGTCTGTGATATGGACAATACAGTTGCTACTACTGCTGGCTATGTCATGAATACTGATGCTTTTTGTATTTTCAATCTTCAAAGAAATATTATCTTTATCTTTTGAAATCGTGATTTCCCCTTTGTTTAATAAATTAGGATTCCCGCATGCTGCCAAGATGATTACCAGTATAACCAGGAAAAGAATACCACATACAATCCGGTATTTTTCTATTTTAATCATTTTCCTTTTTAACGTCTCCAGAAGGTTTTGACAATTATAACAGAATATGGACAATCATTAATAGGATGACGATATAAGCCAGCAGCACCCCATTTGGATGTAACTGTTATATTGGAGCCGTTTACAGAATAAACGATTCCGGAATGCGTGTTTGTCCAATATACCTTGTCCCCGGCCTGGGGGGGCGTTACTTGTGTATAACCACCACCAGACATATATGCAGATGGATCATTCATCCACCACGTATTGCCAGTTGAGGCTAAATACCAGGCATATGAATGACAGTTGTAGTTATAAGTGGCAGTACCTAGCCTTGTTGCTGTTGGATATGCCGCATCATAAGATGCATTTATTGATGCTTTATCAGCAGAAGTCAAATCCTGCAGTCTAAGGACTAAAACCTGTTGTAACATCGGAGTATAAACATAGCCATAGCCTAAGATATCTCCAGGTGCTGCCGCCGTTACCGCTGTTCTTTCCATTACAAGGGGCGATGTCTGAAACTTATTAGATATTTGTTTCGAAAGTTCCACTATGGCATATTTTTCATCCTGACTCAGCATATTGGATACTTTAGGATAGACAAATAGCGACTCCATAAACTTTTTTTGCATAATTTCTTTATCGCTGATATTGTTTTTTGTTTCAACGGCCATCATTTTTTCTATGGTATTCTTGTAAATAGTTTTAAGGTTTTCCGTCAAGTCTGCTCTCTGCAAAAGAACCGCAGCGCCGTTAAACTCTAAAGAAAGACCTTCAAACCCTTGCGTTGTATTGTCATAAGCAAAAATATCAATCATGAATGGGTAGTCTAGTACTGTCTTTAACAATGTTGCCGTATCCATTTTTTCAGCTGTGCTTAGCGGGATATTCAACATTTCCTTCAATTGCACTGATGAGTAGTTTTTCCATTCCTTTGATTTTGGTGTCATAGAAAAATTGAAAGAATTTTGTGAATCGTATACCAAACTAGTGGTAGCGTCATCAGCAAACACTGTAGTTGCTCCAACACTTAACAACATCGTAATAACAAGAATACAGGCCATTAGTCTTTTTTTCATTTTAATTTACCTCCTAATTTTATGCATATAAACATGGATAACCTTTTTAGTACCAAAAATCCTCCTTTCAATTTATATACATATTTTACCATATATAAATGGAGAATTTTGTTGGAATTTGCAATATTTACGATGTGGTTTGGAAATCCAAAAACTTCCTTCCGAGATATGATGATAGTTAAAACATTACTTTATACCGGCGCAAGGGTTAGTGAATTAATAAATATCAAGCTTGCAGATGTTGATTTTCATTACTGCCAAATACGAATAAATAAAGGGAAAGGGAACAAGGATCGTAAGCGTAAACTCTAGCGGCGTAAAAAAGAGCCCGCCGTAACCAGCAGGCTCGCGTCATATAAAAATCATTCGTCGCATTTGCTCTTAGCATACGGTACTCGGCAATGCTCAGGAGCATTTGCCGGGAGTAATGGAATCACCCAGTCTGGATGTGTTTGATCAATGTTAGGAGCAGTGTTCAGGACATATACCAGATACCTGTACGGATCAAGGTCATTCTCCTTGGCGGTTTCAATTAGGCTATAAATTATTGCACTGCCCTGGGCACCATTCGGCGTATTTGCGAATAGAAAGTTTTTTCGGCTCATGACAAAAGGTTTTATACTCCGTTCTGCTCGGTTGTTAGAGAGCTCCAGCCGGCCGTCCTTCAGATACTCTATCAAGTGAGGCCACTGCTGTTGCAGATAATATAAGGCTTTTCCAAGGGCAGACTTCGGAGCTGCGTTTCTTGTTTGTGCCCAAGTCAGGAAGGCATCCAGAACCGGTTTTTCCAACTCCAGCCGCTGGGTATATCGTTCTTCAGGGGTAAGACATTTAAGCTTATCCTCAATCGAGAATAGCTTGTTGCAATACTCTTGCCCAATTACTGCCGAAGATCCTTTTTGCTCGGATTTTGGCAAGGAATTGACCGCCTCATCAAATTTACGCCGAGCATGGGCCCAGCAACCGACTACCGTGATGTTTTCCGGCAACGTGTAATAAGCCTGATAACCATCCGCATGCAGGTATCCGGAGAATCCTTCCAAAAATTTCTTCGGGTTTTCAGCTTTTCGATCCGGCTTGTATTCATAAAGTATGAGCGGGTGCTCTGTATCCCCGCCGGTTCTGTACATCCACATGTAGCTTTTGGCTTGCGCCTTCTTGCCTGGTTCTTTGAGTACTTGCAAGGTGGTCTCATCCGCGAAGAGAACACTGTGCTGCAAGAGCCGTCGGTGCATCTCCTCATACACTGGTTTCAACCAGTCCTCGGCTACTCTTAAGATCCAGCTGGACATCGTCTGACGGGATAGCATCACACCGCTTCGATTCAGCTCCTGTTCCTGTCGGTAAAGGGGAGAACACATGACGAATTTCTGGGTCATGATGTGAGCTATCGCTTCCGGGGAGGCAAAGCTTCCGGAGATGACGGGTTTATCTTTCCGTGTTTTCAACACGGGGGTTTCCAAGGCCTCTGCTTTGCAGGTCAGGCAGGCATAGCTGAAATACCGGTCTTCACGGATTTTTACCTGTGGCGGAACAATTACAAGGCTGCGGCGGACTTCCTTGCCGATTTCCTGCATGACAGTATCGCAGGCTGCACAAAGCCGTTCTTCCTCAGAAAGACGATGCTCAACGACTTCAACGGGGACATTATCCGGCAGGATTTCCTCAAGGCTGCCGGAACGCTTTTGGCGGGTATGGGCAGCAACTTTTGTTTTCTCTGGTGACTCGATTTTAATATACGCTTCTGCCTCGTTAAACAAAAGGCTCAGTTGCTCCATGACCGCTTCCTGCGTTTTTTCGGAGGAAGATCCGAAGCGTTTCTTTTGGCCCAGGCGTATCTGTTGCAGAAGCAACTCAATCTGTTTGTTTAACTCTGTGTTGTGTGCCTTAAGTGCTTCATATTCCGCACGTGAAATGGTGACCATTTCGGCGTTATTTATCTCATTTTTTTGTAGCTCTTTCATAACAAAATTATACCATGAAAAAGCCAGTTTTTCCAGTGTTTTCAAGGGTTTCCAGTATTCTTTTCGAACCCTTTCTGAGCCTTCTTAAACCATGCAGAGGCCTGACGCCGGACGGTGTGCTTTGGGTTGTTCTACGCTTAAACCTTCCATTAGCCACCGGTACTGCTGTGGGGTAAGCGCCTGCGCTTCGGCGGGGCTACGCGGCCACTGAAACCTTCCGTTTTCAAGCCGTTTGTACAGGAGAACAAACCCATTGCCTTCCCAATACAGAGCTTTTATCCGGTCACATCGGCGTCCGCAAAATAGAAACAGGGTGCTCGAAAACGGATCCAGCCGAAACTTCTGCTGGACGATTCCAGATAGACCGTCAATCCCGCATCGAAGATCGGTGTATCCGCAGGCAATATAGATGCAGTCGGCTCCGGTGAAATCATTCAGCATGACTTCAGCGCGCGGCAGATTGCTTCAATGGCTGATGCATCTGCGCTGGGGTAAATGTCGGCTTCGGCATTTCCGATGCGCACTGTTGCCGCTATTTCCAGACAGTCATTCCGGCGTTCAACGGGAACTCTGGCAAAGTACGGCTCTTGATGCGTGGTCAATGCTTTAAACACTCGGCGTTGCCAATAGTAATATGTTTTCTCGACAATCCCGTTTTCCAGGCACCATTGCCTGATGCTTATTCCACTGTTCCGGCAGGATGAGATCCGCTCGCTCCACTCGGCCAGCCGTTGGTTTACGCTTAAGGTTTGCAGGCTTTGCTCCATTTGAGTCACTCCCATTCTATCTAAATGTCTACCTTAGACTCTTTTGGTGACACTTAGACTCTTTGGGATATTCTCTCATTCTGCTGATTCTATGACAATCCGCCTACATGGTTTACGCTTACCAAGGATCGCATTGTCCCGTTCCCTCAGTCATTTAAGGAGTTACTGGCCATGCACGCTGATTTAATGTCCAAAAAACAAGCCGTTTACCTGTTTGAATCTTCATGAAAAAAGAAATATTCATCAGACCGTGGTATCCGAAAAATCCTGGCTAAGTATACAGAAGAAGCAGAGCTGGCACAAAACTTATCACCGCATAAATTAAGGCATTTTTCGTTAACCTGGTTAAAAAAGCAAGGCATCGATGATGCACTGATTCAACCTTATTCTGCCTACGAGAGTCGAAAGTCATTAGAAGTATATTGAAATTAGCAATAACAGACGCACAAGCAGAATATAACGATGTTATCAACAAATTCCCCATATAACACCATTTACTTTGCCTCTGGTGACAGCTTCGCTGTTACTACCCCTTTTACCGGATCACTGTCGAAACCGTTGGCTTAAGCAGCGGCTTTTCTTCGCCAATTGTAATCGCCTCTGCAGCCTTTGCCAATCCAAGCGAACTTTTTTCGGCAGAAGAAGTATGCAGCATGCATAATGGCTCACCGGCTTGAACTGCGTCACCGGCCTTTTTCAACAGATAAACGCCTGCGCCAAAGTCGATCTCACTGTCTTTGTTTTCCCGGCCGGCTCCAAGAACCATGGCCAGAAGTCCAATCTTCCGGGCATCAATATGCTGAATATAACCTGCTCTTTCGGCTTTATAAACGATTTTCTCTGAAGCCAAGGGCAGGTTTTTGGCATGCAGCACGGCCGTATCGCCTCCCTGGGCTTGAACAAACGCCAAAAATTTCTCCCAGGCCCTGCCGCTCTGCAGTGTATCTTTCAGGATCTCGCCAGCTTCCGTGATTGTAGCAGCTTTCTTCCCGAGCACAAGCATCCAGCTTGCCAGTTCCAGACACACTTCCATTAAATCATCAGGTCCGTTCCCCTGCAGACACTCAATCGCCTCGAGAACTTCAATACCATTGCCGACGGCCCTCCCGAGCGGCTGATCCATACTGCTCAGTACCGCCACCATATCTCTGCCCAGATTTTTACCGATCCCAATCATGATTTCCGCCAGTGTTTCAGCTTCTTCCAAAGTCGCCATAAAGGCACCTGAGCCGTATTTTACATCCAGCACAACTCCCTGGGCACCCGCAGCAATCTTTTTGCTCATGATCGAAGAAGCGATCATCGGAATCGAATCGATGGTTGCCGTAACATCCCGTAAGGCATAGAGTTTTTTATCTGCTGGAACCATCCTTCCGGTCTGAGCGATAACCGCTAAGCCGATCCTGCCGACCTGCTGCAGGAATTCCTGCTCTCCTAACTCGACCCGGAATCCGGGAATAGCAGAGAGTTTGTCGATGGTTCCCCCAGTGTGTCCGAGTCCTCTACCGGACATCTTGGCAACCGGGACGCCGCAGGCCGCCACCAGCGGAGCGACAACCAGCGTAGTCTTGTCCCCGACACCTCCGGAACTGTGCTTATCGACAAATACTTTCCCCGGAAGGGACAGTTCAAGCTGGTCTCCGCTCTCCGCCATCGCCATGGTCAGCTCCGATGTCTCCTGAACGGTCATTCCCTTAAAATAGACCGCCATCGCCCAGGCCGAGACCTGATAGTCCGGGATTTTTCCTTGAACATAACCCTGAACGATAAACCTGATCTCCTCCCGCGTCAGCGGATAGCCGTTTTTCTTCTTTTCAATCAGCTCAACCATTCTCATCGTATTCATGCCGCCTTATAACTATTTATTTGGGGCTGGTCTGTGTGTCACAGCACCGCTCTTCGGCTATTGCGCCCTCCGTGGCGCAAAAAGCCGCGCTCCGCATCGTGCTCCGCTTCTCGCGGAGTTGTGACACCCAGACTGATTACAAGTCTAAGTCTATTGTGCATGTCATGATGTAAGAAGCGTTTTATCATGGCATTGTCGCAAGCATTTCAATACGAAAGCGACAACCCTACATCCACAGATGAACAAAGCTCACAGTTAATAGATGAGGCTTCCAGCTAAAGAAATGAGTTATCATTGGAACAACTGTATTTTCAACAATCATCTGCGATTATCTGCGCTGAAATAAAACCCTCAGATCAGTCAGCGTGCCACGGCTCCGCGAAGAGCGGAGCAGGATTGCGTAGCGCGGCTTTTTGCGCCACGGAGGGCGCAATAGCCGAAGAGCGGTGCTGTGGCACGCTGACCTACCCAAATAGAATTTTTACACGGAGATCTACCCCTAAAGTAATTTGGAAACCCAGACAGCCCCTGAAGAGGTTTCCAGGCGTGAAAGCATGCCTATAATGCATACCGTTAGTCCAGCAACGCGATTAGCTGCCCCATGTACCGCAGAAACGTCTCCTCAATTCGATCCGCCGTCGCCAATACCTCCTGATGGTCGAGCTTTTGCTCCAAGATCCCGGCGGCCATGTTGGTCACACATGAAATGCCGAGCACTTTCATCCCGCCGTGATTCGCAACAATGACTTCCGGTACGGTGGACATCCCAACAAGGTCGGCCCCAATCGTTCTCAAATAACGGATTTCCGAAGGCGTCTCATAGCTCGGTCCGCTGAGAGCCGCATAGACTCCCTGCCGTGGATTCAAGCCGTGCTCCGTCATCAGGGAGAGCGCCAGCTCTCTCCATTTGCCGTCATAGGCTTCACTGAGATCCGGAAAACGCGGTCCAAGATTGCTGAGATTCGCTCCGCGCAGCGGATTGCTTCCAGTCAGATTGATATGGTCTTTGATCACGATCAGATCACCGGGACGGTAGTCCGGATGGATGCCGCCGGCGGCATTGGTCACGACCAAGCCTTTCATCCCGATCGTTTGCATCAGACGGACGGGGAAAGTCACTTCATGCATCTCATAACCTTCGTAATAATGGAAACGTCCCTGGAGAGCCATGACCTTTCTGTCCCCCAGTGTTCCGACAATCAGCTTGCCGGAATGCCCTGTAACGGTAGACACAGGAAAATGCGGGATCTCACTGTACGGAATAACGACCGCATCTTCCACAAGTTCGGCCAGCTTGCCAAGACCTGAACCCAGAATGATTCCTAGTTCAGGAATATATGGGATTTTCTTGAGCAGAAAATTTTGGGCATCATTCAGCCATGTCGTCATGACTTGTTCATTAATCATGCTGGTTCTCTCCTTTTAATTCCGTATAAAAACTGGTTCCGTTTTCAAGCCACTGTACCCCTAAATATTCGGCAATGGTCGCTCCAAGATCTGCAAAGCAGGCTCTCTGTCCAAGATTCACTCCCTGCTTCAGCTTCGGCCCGTAAACAAGCAGCGGAACGTATTCCCGGGAATGATCTGTGCTTGCTGTCGTCGGATCACAGCCATGGTCGGCCGTAATAAACAGGATATCATCCTGCCTGAGAATGCCGGTAATTTCCGGAATTCTGGCATCAAAGGCCTCAAGGGCCTCGGCATAACCCCTGACATTATTGCGGTGTCCATAAACCATATCAAAATCAACAAGGTTTGTAAAAATCAAGCCGGGGTCATCCCGCCGCAGATATTCAAGAGTCTTGCTGATTCCATCGTCATTTCCACGGGAGCTGACATGCTCACTGACTCCTTTGCCATTAAAGATATCGTTGATTTTGCCGACTGCCAACACCTTCTGCCCGGCTTCAGTAATCCTGTCCAGCAGTGTTCTGGCAGGGGGGTCAACTGCAAAATCATGCCTGTTGGTCGTTCGTTGATAATTGCCTGCTTCACCGAGAAAAGGACGCGCAATAACGCGGGCAACCCGTAATTCACCCTGCAGCATTTCCCGGGCAATTCTGCATATTTCCATCAGTTCGCTTAGCGGGATGACCCCTTCATGCGCCGCAATCTGGAATACCGAATCGGCTGAGGTATAAACAATCGGTTGTCCAGTCCTGACATGCTCTGCCCCGAGGCGCTGCATAATTTCCGTGCCGGATGCCACCTCATTGCCTAAAGTCAGCCGGCCGATTCGTTCTTCAAACCTTCTGATAAAATCATTTGGAAAGCCGGACGGAAAAGTTGGGAAGGCCTGATCCAGAATGATACCGGTCATTTCCCAATGGCCGGTGATGGTATCCTTGCCTTTTGATCTTTCAGCCATGAACCCGTAATTTGCGGCAGGATTGCTTTGGGGAGAAACAAAAGGAATTTCGCGTGCGTTGCCAAGACCCATACGCTCAAGATTCGGGATTTTCAATCCGCCTGCCTGCTTGGATATATTCGCAAGTGTATTGCTTCCTTCATCGCCATATTGGGCTGCATCCGGCATTGCTCCGATGCCAACACTATCCATTACGATCAGTATCGCCCGAACCATCTGTATTTCCTCCTTTTTTAGCCCGCGGATGAGATTTGCGGAAAACATCCAGCAGGCGTTTTTTTGTTAAATGCGTATAGATCTGAGTGGTCGATATATCGGCATGTCCAAGCATTTCTTGAACCGAACGCAAATCAGCGCCATTATCAAGCAAATGCGTTGCAAAACTATGTCTTAACAGATGCGGGTAGACACTTGATCCCAAGTTGTTTTCCGCTGCCCATTTTTTCAGAATCAGCCAGACACCCTGACGTGTCAGCGGTTTGCCGCGTGAATTGAGAAAAAGGATATTCCTGGCTTCTGCTGTTGGTTTCGGGTTGCGGGCGAGCAGCATTTGCCTTGTGGAATCAATGTATGCCTTTAAGATAAGGATACCGGGCTCACCCAAAGGTACGATTCTTTCTTTATTCCCTTTGCCGCGGCAGCGAATATATCCTAAATGATAGGAAATATCGTTCAGGCTGAGTCCAATCAGCTCTGAGACCCTGAGCCCGCTTCCATAGAGCACCTCGACAATCGCCCGGTCCCTGCTGCTGAGATCATTTTGACTATCGTTCTGGTCAATTGCCCTGGTCAGATTGATTTCCGACAAGACGTGGGGCAGCTTTTGTTCGAGTTTAGGGGCCGCCAGAAAGACCGTTGGATCGTCATTTCTTTTGTCTTCCTGAAGCAGATACCCGTAAAATCCCCTTAAGGCTGCCGTATACCTGGCCAGTGTTCTTGCAGATTTCCCCTGCTTCTTTTCATCCAGAATGAAAGTGATCAGGTCTGAGGTACTGCACTGCAAAACTGTCCTGCCATTTTCCTGAATAAAAAGCACAAATTTATAGAGGTCCCTGCTGTAATTGGAACAGGTATTTACGGAAAGCCCTCTTTCAACACGCAGATGGTACAGATAATCTTCTAACAGATCATCCCTTAATTTGCTATCTTTAGACATAAATATCCTCCCCGCAGTTCATTTCTACGCAAGGAGGAATTATCCTTTTCTTTAGGGATTATCGTTCATATTTAATTTAAAAAATAAGACTCGTACCCTGTCTATAAACCAAAAAGGCGGGCCCCCAGTATGGTGAAATATCCCTGTATCACGCCTGTGGCTAAAGCCGCGATGGAGATCAATAAGGCCATGCCACAGTAGTGGAGAAAGTTATTCTTCAAAAAATCGCCCCGCATCCTACCCTGCAGCAGAAGAAACGAAAAAACAGTCGCTAGACCGGCTCCGAGCAGAAGACACGGAACTGCCAGAAGCGATGGAAAAAGGACCGTAAACAGAACCAAGCCCAAGCCCATCATTTTTTTCAACTGAATAATAAACACAACGGTAAAACCGAAGATAAATCCTCTCGTAAAGACGATCAGGTACACCAGCGGAGCTCCGATCACCGTCAAGCCGAGGACCCATATCCCTGCCATCATAATAAAGTTATCCCTGGCCAGCTGCTGAAGGAATGACGTGTCGATGGCGGTTGGTTGTTCTCCGAGCAGGCTGTTAAAAAAACCGGTTAGTTCTTTCGCTTTTTCTATGCCCAATGAACCGACCCCAACTGCTCCGAAAACACCTCCTGCCAGAAATACGCAGCAGAGCGTCAGATAGATAACCCAGTACTGCTTGATATGATCGTACAGCATTTTCTTCATCATTCTACCTCCCCGAAGACTTGTCCTCAAGAAAATCATATTCAGGAAGGCAGAAGACTATGTCAACTAGGACAATGTTTATAAAGCCAGAAGCAGACCAATGGCAGTTTTGGCATCAAAGAACCCGCTGCTCCCTGCCATTTGCAGGGCCTGTTCCCTCGGAACAGCTACCACATTCAGAAACTCATCCTCATCACAGTCCAGAGGGGACCAGCTCAGATGCTGTGCCCGGTAGATATGGATAATCTCATCGGTAAAACCCGGTGATGTATAAAAGGAGCCAAGATAGTTCAGTTCTCCTTCATAACCTGTTTCCTCTCTTAATTCTCTTAAGGCGCAGGTTTCCGGGTCTTCACCCGGGTCCATTTTACCGGCTGGAATTTCCAGCGTCTCTTTGTCCAGCGCATAGCGGTACTGGCGAACCATCAGGATCTTGCCTTCGTGTTCAGGCACGATGGCTACAGCACCCGGATGCCTTACAATTTCCCGAATAGACGTTTTTCCATTCGGTAGTTCAACGGTATCCTGATTGACACTGATGAACTTTCCGGAATATACGCTCTGTTCGGCAATACATTTTTCTGTCAGGCCGATTTTGTCCATGCTAACCTCCTGTATTCGTATTCCATAAAATCTGTGGATTGCACTCTTCATAATGTTTTTTGTACCGGCTTCCGGCATATTATCGTCTCCCTCCATACTAAGATAGAATAGGTTTGTTTGGTCTGGGAGGCGTAAATATGTCGACTGAATCTCATCATAACACCTATCTGCTGCTGGTAACGATAACAACCTTTATCTTTGCTGTTACCTCCATGATTACCGTCTATATTTCCCTGACAGCCTGGAAGGAAGAACGGGAATCAGTCAAACCCTACCTTACCTTTACGCAATCTCCTTCTGTGGAGATCCTCCATAAAAATGATCTGACATTCAGCTTTCATTTCACCAACGTCGGTACGCATCCGGCAGCTTCACTCCATTGCCAGGCCATCTTTGCAGACAGTGATTTAAATGCCGAACCGCTCCAGGTTGATCAGATCTCCCTCGCCAATTATGTTTCTCCTGATTCCACTGTGGATTTAGTTGTCACCGTCGATATTCAGACCCAGGGAATTGATACCGGACAGGTCAATCAGCATTATATTATTTTAAATCTGAAATATTTTGATCCGGTATTTGAAAAACAATACGAACAAATTATCTATTTACGATGGGCCGGTATCTCCAAAGGCCAGCTTCAGCCAATTTATCATGCTTCCAGGGAAGACAAGGCTCAGATCATCCAGTATCTTGGCAAAACCTAGACCGCCATTCAATCGTATATAGCTGAACAATTTAAAACACCTCAGAATTTATTCGAAATTTATTCGAAATAAAATTCTGAGGTGCTGAGTTCAGCAGGCAATTAATCAGCAATTCTCAACTTATCTGCGACCATAGCGATAAATTCGGAATTTGTCGGTTTCCCGCGGTCAACATTAATCGTATAGCCAAAAAATTTGTTCATGAAATCAATATTTCCTCTGTCCCAGGCTAGTTCAATCGCATGGCGGATTGCCCTTTCCACTCTGCTGGGAGTCGTCCCATAATTTTTGGCGATCATGGGATACAATTCTTTGGTCACAGCACCAAGCAGAGAAACATCTTTGATCACGGAGACAATAGCATCTCTCAGATACTGATAGCCCTTAACATGCGCGGGTACTCCCATCTGCTGGATCATCTTGGTAACTTCAACTTCAATCATCTTGGAATTTTTGGCGTTAACCTGGATAACACTGCTCATATTCGAAGATAACATCGCATTTGAAATATTGTTAAACGAAGGAGCGGCTTCATAAACCCCGACCAGCTGCCGTATTCTTTTCCCTAACGTTTCCAAATCAAACGGTTTCAATATGTAATAATCAGCCCCCAGCTGAACTGCCCGCTGTGTCATATTTTCCTGGCCAAAAGAAGTTAAAATGATCACTTTGGGCCTTTTGATCGTGTTTATTAGTTTTTCCATAACGCCTAATCCGTCAAGATGAGGCATAATTATATCCAGGACCACGACATCAGGTTCCTCTTTTTTGATCATATCCAGTGCGTCGTTTCCGTTATAAGCTACACCCAAAAGCACCATGTCCTTTTGATTGCTTATATATTCCTTTAATACTTCAATAAAATCGCGGTTATCGTCAGCCAACAAAACTTTTATCGTTTTCGTTTCCATCGAACTATCCTCCAGTTTCCAAAGATACGCCGAAAAAACATATAAATCCAATTCTGTTACTCTTCGACAAGAATTTACCAATTCCTTCTGATCTATTGGAAAAATATATATATTCAGTATCAAGTACCATTTTTTATAATAAGAAAATATAAGCATGCATGTACTGAAGAAACCGCCCTCGCGGGCGGCTGCAGCTTTACTTATTATACCTGATTCGTCTATCATCTTCTCAATAAATATTCCGTATCCCCGGGTAGAATCATTGACAAATACATGCGTAACGGCGCCAACAATTTTGCCATTTTGAATAATCGGGCTGCCGCTCATACCTTGGACGATCCCTCCGGTTTTTTCCAGTAATTCCGGATCGGTGATCCGGATAATCATGTTTTTGTTGTCAGTCCGGTACTGCATAATTTTTTCTATTTTAATGTCAAATTCTTCGATGGTATTGTCTTTTAAAACCGTATAGATTTTGGCCGGCCCAACCTCAACCTCGGATTTCCAGGCTATAGGCACAATGGTACTGAAATACGGATTCCGGACTTCACCTTCATAAATACCAAATATCCCGCTGCCTGAATTCTTAGCAATTTTACCGGTGAAATTTGACTGAAGCATAAACGTACCAATTTTTTCTCCGGGGTCTCCTCTTTGACCTTTTTCAATGGAGTAGATTGTGGATTCGACGATTTTGCCGTCACTTAATTCAATTTGGTTATTGGTATCAATATCCGTGATGACGTGTCCCAAAGCCCCGAATATTTTCGTATTGGGTTCAATAAATGTCAGAGTTCCCACTCCTGCAGCCTCGTCCCTGATAAACAGCCCTACCCGATATCGTTGGGTTTCTGAGCAGAATACCGGCTGAATCTTTTTCTCCAGAATTTTTTCTTTGTGTTTGATCTCAAGCACAATGGTTTTGTTTTCTTTGCATTTTTTATCGATTTCCTGTGCTACCTGAAAATCATTCGTTGCTGTGATGCCATTAATTTTTAAAATGATGTCCCCGACTTCTATTCCAGAATCCTTTGCAGGATAAGACTGTTTGCCTTCCTTGTTCGTGATCGGAGCATATCCTACGACCAAGACTCCTTTGGTCTGCAAGGTCACTCCAATGGATTGTCCGCCTGGAACAACGGATGGCCGTGCTTTATTGACTTCCTTGCC
Source organism: Dehalobacter restrictus DSM 9455 (assembly GCF_000512895.1). NCBI lineage: Bacteria > Bacillati > Bacillota > Clostridia > Eubacteriales > Desulfitobacteriaceae > Dehalobacter > Dehalobacter restrictus. The sequence goes on along the minus strand of NZ_CP007033.1, from coordinate 1,320,948 downwards.
TGCTGAAAAAAAATCGAGATAATTAATTACCGGGTAAAAACGACTGGTTTCTGTTTTCTGATAGAATCCTGCAATTTGTTGAATACTAAGGGTAAAAACGAGGAGAATTCCTATTCGGAAAATAATACGGGTTAGTTTTTTATGCAAACCGTTTTTTCCCTTCAGTTTTTCACCCTCCTCACGTATTTTTTTCTCTGCAGAGATACAATAAAATTTTTTATTGCAGTATTAGATTTCCCTTATAAAAAGGTTTCATCCTGTGAAATGTTTTCTAGGATTTCTTAAATTTATGGCGAAATAAACAAATGACAAAAGCTAGCACTCTTGTCATTTGTTGGGTTATAATAGGCTTTACAATGCTTATAAAAGGAAACAAACATGAAAAAAATATTTGTAAATTATTTCTTTACAGCCCTGGTCATTGCAGTGACCGTCTGGATATTGATTTCCAGTTCAAAATTTAGTATTATACCTCACCTGATCGCCATAACTGATGGAGGACTGTTATTCCTGGCATTTGTCTGCATGGTCCTTTTTTGGTTTTTTGATGCGTTAATTATTAAAGTGATTGTTGAGATCTCTGATCAAGGTATCCGTTTTTGGCAGTATATGAAAATAGCGCTGATCGGACAGTATTATAGTTCCATTACTCCTTTTTCTGGAGGAGGACAGCCTGTCGCGCAGGTCTATACGATGAAAAATGACTATAAAATCCCGCTGGGGCTGGCTTCATCCGTCACGATCAATAAATTTACGATCTATCATATTATTGTGACTGCCTTCGCCTTGGTTATGGCTATTTTTAAGTATGATTTTATCTTTGAGCAGGGTGCTGTCAGCAAAACCTTCATTGCTATAGGTTTTATGATCAATATCATATCGACGCTGGCTCTGCTTTTGCTCTGTTACAACAGTTTGATTGTGAAAAAGGTCTTCCTTCTGATCTTAAGACTGCTTCATAAAATCAAACTGGCCAAGAATATGAACGATCAAATCTTTTCCAGACATATTGAGGAATACAGAAGTTCTCTGCGCTTGTTCCTGAGAGACCGCAAAGCTCTGCTTCTAACCTGTCTCTATACGTTGATTCAAGTCATCGTGTACTTTTGCGTAACCTATTTTGTCTATCTGTCATTTGGTTTAAGAGACGCGTCCCTGTTTGATATTCTTGCTGTGCAGTCTTTGCATTACATGGCGATTAATTACATTCCGACGCCTGGAAATGCCGGAGCATCCGAGGGAGGATTTTACCTGATATTCGGGCTGGTTTTCCCTTCCAGTGTTATGATCTATGCGATCATGCTCTGGAGATTCATCATCTATTATTTAAACTTGTTCGTAGGCGGGATTGTCGTACTGATCGATTACCTTTATAAACAAAACTTAAGGAAGTCGTAAAGGAAGCCCGTATTTAAAAAGTACCCTGTTATCGCTTTTGTATGCGAAATAACAGGGCACTTTTTTTATTACATTTTTAACTATTTTTGGCCTGCTGCCATAATTCCTCCGCAAGGCTTAGCGCGACTCTTTCACCGCCAAGCATTCGGGCCATTTCCTGGACCCTTTCACTTTCGCCAAGCCGATTGACTTTGGTCTGTGTCCGGTCTTCCACAACGACTTTATCAATGCCAAAATGGCTGTCGGCAAATGCCGCGATAGGGGCCGAGTGGGTAATGCAGAGCACTTGTCTGTTCTCAGATATTTTTTCAAGCTTTTCAGCGACCTTCATGATCGTTCTGCCGCCGACTCCGCTGTCCACTTCATCGAAAACAAACGTATCCACAGTTTCCACTTTCGATAATAAGCTTTTGAAAGCCAGCATGATCCTGGCCATTTCTCCGCCTGAAGCCACTTTGGCCAAAGGCTTGGGAGGTTCTCCGACATTCGCGGAAAAATAAAATTCGATCTGTTCCGCACCTTCGGGCGACGGTTCGGTGACTGGTGAGAATATGATTTCAATCCTGGCCTCGTTTAGTCCCAAATCGAGCAATTCGTCTGCCAGGCCCTTTTCAATTCGTTCAGCCTGGATCCCGCGGTTCAGGCTAAGTTCCTCCGCCAGATTATTATACGTTGTCAGCGCTTCTTTCTTTTCGCGCCGGATATTTTCCTTTTCATCCTGAAGATGGGTAATTTCTTCAAGTTCTTCTTCCATTTCAACCCGTCTTTCCAAAACAGCTTCAATCGTATACGCGTATTTTCTGAGCTTCCCGAGATCAATCAGGCGGGTTTCAATTCCGTCAAGCCTTCCCGGTTCAAAATCCAGCTTGTCTTTATACGACCGCAGTTTGGTCACATAATCTTCGAGACTAAAATAGATTTCTTCAAGGTTCTTATGCAGCTCCTCAATCTCAGGATCAAGCGCCGAGAGTTCCCCCATTTTTTCCGTGGCTGACCCAATCATATCAAAAGCAGAATCAGAGGCTTCTTTGGTTCCGGCATATAGTTCATCATAGGCTTCATTGACAAGACTGACGATCTTCTCGGCATTCAGCAGAAACTTTTTCTCCTGTTCCAGAGATTCCTCTTCCCCGGAAACCGGTGCAATCCGGTCAATCTCCTCAATCTGGTAACGCAGTATTTCTTCCCTTTTCTCCCTGTCCCGCTCCGAACGCAGGAGTTCTCTTTCTCTGGACATGGTGTTCCGGTAATTGACAGCCGCGTCCCTGACTTGTTTCAGCAGTTTTAAATGCTCCTCGCCGCCGAAACTGTCTAAGAGCTCCCTTTGGGTTTCGGCCTGCAGCAGTGACTGGTGCTCCATCTGATCGTGAATGTCTACGAGTCCTTCACAGAATGTCCGGTACAGGGATAACGGGACGGTTCTGCCCTGAACACGGCAGACATTCCGGCCGGAATCATTGATTTCCCGATACAGAAATAGCAGATCATCTTCGAGCGGATATCCTTCGTCCTGCAACATTTCAGTCAATTTCAGCGGCAGATTGGAAAAAATCCCTTCCACACACGCTTTGTCCTTGCCATGCCGCAGAAATTCATTGCTGGCTCTTCCGCCCAGAAGCAAACCCAGCGCATCGACCAGCATGGATTTTCCGGCTCCTGTCTCCCCAGTAAAAACAGACAAGCCTTTATCAAAAACCAAATGGACATCTTCCATCAGTGCAAAATCTTTGATGCGAAGTTCTACGAGCATAGGTCTCCTCCTCTTTGCCATACGCAGTCAATCCATGATTTTAAGGCATGGTTCAGCTCAGTTCGGTTAGTCTTTCCAGAATGATTTCTATTTGTTCTTTAGGTTTGATCAGAAGAAAGATGGTATCATCACCGGCTACAGTGCCGATCACTTCTTTCCAGCCAATATTGTCAAGCAGCAACGCCATCGCCTGCGCATTTCCCGGTATGGTCTTGATCACAATGATGTTTTCGCTGCTGTCGAACGAGATCACGACTTCCTTGAACATTCGTTTCAATCTTTCCTGATACCCGGGAGGATGCGCTTCAGCCTGAATGGCATAGCGGTATTCATCGTCCGAGCCGGATATCTTGATCAGACCCATCTCCTTGATATCCCGCGAAACAGTGGCCTGTGTGACATGAAAGCCCTCTTCGAGCAGCCTTTGCGCTAATTCTTCCTGCGTTTTAACCGGTTCATTGGTAATCAGTTCCTGGATTTTTTTCTGACGGCGGCTTTTCATGAATGATCACCTCTGTTCTTCTGAATTGTTAGCCAATATGGAGATGTCTCACCTTGATTTAGATACATTCCCTGCAGGACATGAAAATCCTTCTTGGACAGTTCTGCTGCATAGGCATTCAGTGTATTTGCTTCTTCCAAGCTGCGGCTGTGTCCGCGATAGACGGTCAACATGATGGCCCCTTTGGCAACCAGCAGCTTCAATGTATCATTTACCGCCCGAAGCGTTGTCTCCGGCCCGGTAATGATTGTCTGACTGCTCCCGGGCAAATATCCGAGATTAAAAACGGCAGCTCTGATTCCTTGCGGAACAAGGCGCCCAATCTCTGTGTGACTCTCCTGGAATAAGGCTACCCTGTCGAGCATCTTATGCGCTGCGAGCAGTTCCCGGGTTGATTGGATAGCTTCTTCCTGAATATCAAACGCAAACACCCGGCCTTCAGGACCCACGCATTCCGCCAGAAAAAGGGTGTCCTTGCCGCGTCCTGCCGTAGCATCAATCACCTGATCTCCCGGCTGGATAAGGTGCTGCAGATACATTTTTAACATTGTCTGCGTATTTTCGATTCCCTTCGGATTAAAGACACCGTTCATCTCATGATTCATGCCAGCGGTCCCGGAGTTTCTCCCGGACAACCTTCGGGAAGCTCCTTCCTCCAAGCCGGATAAATCTTGCTTTGATCGGAGCCGTCTCAATCCGGACCGCATCTCCGGAATTCATGGTCGTCAGATACTTCCCGTCGACGGTCACCCGGCATTTATTGCCTCTGGTCAGACTGATATCTATTTTTTCCTTGTTTGATATGACCATTGGCCGGGACGAAAGCGCATGAGCAGCCAGCGGCGTGATCAGCATGGCCTGAACATCCGGACTCACAACAGGTCCGCCGGCTGAAAGTGAATAGGCGGTCGAACCTGTCGGGGTTGCAATAATCAAGCCGTCCGAAGGCGGACTCGCAATCGGTTCACCGGAAAGCTTGACCTGAAGCGTTATCAGCGTCTCTTCACTGTCCCGGATAAAAACGACATCATTCAGAACCATATCCTGCTGTTTCTGACCGTCTTTGAAATATGAAGTAATCATCATGAGTCTCTCATCGACCGTATATTCATTGCGCAGCACCTTTTTTAAGGCAGAATAGATTTCGCCGCGCTCAACCTCGCATAAAAAACCAAGCCGGCCGTAATTCACGCCGAGAACCGGGATGTTGAACCGGGCGGCTTCTCTGGCAGCTTTCAAGACTGTGCCGTCTCCGCCAAGGGAAAGTACAAAATCAACATCTTCCGTAATCTCCTGGTCCCATTCCGGTACAGTTTCCCATCCCTGACTGTTGAACCAATTAATCAGCTGAGGGGTGATGCTCTCTTTCGTAATTTTAGAATGGTTAATCCATATCCCTACCTTATTTCGCATCCGTTCACTCCGTTCCTGCCTGAGCCTTCAGAACAAGCTCATTCAGACAAGGATTCCAGTCGAATACCGCTGCCTCTTGCTCATTTCCCTTGCGGAGCCAGGCTAAAAATTCTATATTTCCTTCGGGACCGCGAATTGGCGAAAAATCTAGTCCCTTGACCAGAAATCCTTGTTTTTGAGCTTCAGACAGGACGTTTTGCAGAACCCCCCGGTGGACTTGCGGGTCTCTGACAACACCGTTTTTGCCGACATTCTCTGGACCGGCCTCAAATTGCGGTTTGATGAGGACCAGCCCCTGTCCGCTTTCTTTCAGAATCGCTGTCATCGAGGGAAAAATCTTGGTCAGGGAAATAAATGAAACATCACATACGATCCAGTCTACTTTTTCCGGGAGACTGTCAGCAGTCAGGTAACGTGCATTGGTTCTTTCCAGGCAGACCACTCTTTCGTCACTGCGCAGCCTCCATGCCAGCTGACCGTAGCCGACATCGACCGCATAGACCCTGGAAGCCCCATTCTGCAGTGCACAATCTGTAAATCCACCGGTAGACGCCCCAATATCGGCAATGACCTTATCCTTCAGATCCAGCTGAAATACGTCCATCGCCTTGGCCAGTTTCAGACCTCCGCGCGAAACGTAAGGATGGATCTCTCCCTTGACAATCAGGCCCGTATCTTCTTCCAGCATGATGCCTGGTTTGTCAAGACGAAGATTGTCCTTATAGACTTTTCCGGCCATAATTAAAGCTTTAGCTTTTTCTCTGCTTTCAACCAATCCTTTTTGGACCAGAAGAAGATCGAGTCTGGATTTATTTTTGGCCACGATATGCCCATCCTTGCTCTATATCTATTTAAAATCATTAATAAATCGTTAATAAATCATTAACATCTATTCTTCATCAGTTCTCTGGAAACACTGACAATATGCTCAATTGTAAGGCCGCAGTCTTGATGGAGAAGCGGAATTGCCCCGTGTTCAACATAATCATCATATCCTATCCGTTCGACTGCTGTACCTTGAATTCCTTCTTCTTCGAGAACTTCCAGTACCGCGCTGCCCATCCCTCCGGCGAGGATATGGTCCTCAACCGTAACCAGCCTCCCTGTTTTTTGGACCTCAGCAGTCACCATTTCCCGATCGATCGGATTGATAAAACGCAAATTAATCACACCGGCCTGAATACCTTCAGACTCCAGCTGCTTAGCAGCCTCCATACAAAAATTGACAACCGGCCCAAAACCGATCAGGGTAATATCCTGGCCCTCTCGCAGCAGTTCCGCTTTGCCTTTCGGCAATGTTTCGAATTCCTTATCAATCTTCACACCGACACCGGCCGACCTCGGGTACCGGACAGCTACCGGGTTGTCCAAGGTGAGCGCTGTATGAATCATATGTTTAAGTTCATTTTCATCTTTCGGTGCCATCAAGGTGAGGTTCGGGATCGTTCTGAAAAAAGAGATATCGAATATACCATGATGCGTCTTCCCGTCCTCGCCGACGACGCCGGCCCTGTCGACCGCAAACACGACCTTGGCGTTTTGCAGGCAGACATCATGCAGGACCTGGTCATACGCTCTCTGATAGAACGTGGAATACATGGAAACAACCGGTTTCAGTCCCTCCAGCGCGAGTGCCGCAGCAAAAGTTACCGCGTGCGGTTCGGCAATTCCGACATCAAAAAATCTTTCGGGGTAATTTTGGCCGAAATTGTTCAGACCTGTCCCCGATCCCATGGCTGCCGTAACTGCAACGATCCTGTTATCCTCTTCCGCCAATTCACAAATGGTCCGTCCAAAGACTTCCGTATAAGTCGGCGGCGCATTCTTTTTAACCATTTCACCCGTTTCTTTGGAAAATGGCCCTACCCCATGGAAGATATCCGGGCTTTGCTTGGCCGGCTCATACCCATTGCCCTTACAGGTCTTAATGTGAACCAGAACCGGACCTTTTTTTTGTTTGGCCTGATGGAGAACCTTTTCCAGTGCCGCAATATCATGTCCATTAATTGGCCCGAGATAGGTCAGACCCAGCTCCTCGAACAACAGACCGGGTACCAAGAAATATTTAATGCCGTCTTTAGCCCTTCCGGCTGCTTTGGCCATGGAGGAACCAATACACGGGATATTTCTTATGAACTTTTGGACATCTTTCTTCCTTCTGTCGTAAGATGGATCTGTCCTGATCTTGTTCAGATACGAGGACATTGCGCCGACATTCTGGGAGATAAACATTTCGTTGTCATTTAAAACAATAATTAAATTGCTGTCGCTGTTACCGGCATGATTCATCGCTTCATAGGCCATCCCGCCGCTCATTGCCCCATCACCAATCACAGCAACAACATGATAATTTTCCTTCTTAATGTCCCTGGCTTTGGCGAAGCCCAGTGCAGCTGAGATGGAAGTGCTGGCATGTCCGGTATCAAAACAGTCGTATTCGCTTTCCTCTCTCTTCGGAAAACCTGCCAAACCGTGAAATTGCCGGATCGTCTTAAAAGCGTCCTTCCTTCCGGTTAGAATCTTATGAACATAGGCCTGATGACCAACATCCCAGATAATCTTGTCGGTTGGGGTGTCAAATACTCTATGCAGCGCCAGGGTCAGTTCCACAACGCCGAGGTTTGATGCCAGATGACCGCCATTCACAGAAATAATATCTATCATCTCCTGACGGAGTTCTTCGGCCAGAACTGTCAGGTCACTTTCGTTTAAGCTTTTCAGGTCGGTCGGAGAATCAATTTTGTCCAGAAGCCGCAAATTATTTTCCTCCTCGTTTATTTTTTGTCATGCTCAGTCCAGTTACCTTTTCCACACTGGCAATCACTCTGCCGGTCATATCAACAATCCGATTTGCTTCGTTAATCGCAATGGTTTTGCCCCAGGCCTTTCCCGTCACAGTAAGCGAAGCAATCAAGGCCAAAATCAACACATTTAAAAGTACCTTCCAGGTACTTAAAACAGAAAATTTAGCGATTAAGCTTAAGATAATGGTCGCGCCCATCGCCCCGCTTAATGTTCCCGTGATATCACCGACAATATCATTGGCAAAATTGGCGACTTTATCGGCGTGTTTGATTAAATAGACAGACTGCTTGGCACCAAAAACTTTTTTGGCTGCCCTGGCATGGTGAGGCGCTTCATCAGCAGCTGTCACCGCAATACCGATGATATCAAACAGGATTCCGACCGTAATCACAACCATGAGCAATATCCAGGTCAGGCTTACCGAAAAAACCTTAAAAAGCCTCTGTTCCACTTCCCAGAAGTGAAGCAATAAAAAACGTGGCAATAAATACGGTAATAATATAGCGAACACTTTGTTTCTTGCGAACCAAAAGTCTATCCTGCCTTTCTAATCCTATACCCCGTGCTCAAAATAACGACATGAGAATGCGCTGCATTCTGGCGTCACTAAAAGATCAAACCGACTGCGCAGCCTAGAATTGCGCCGCCAAACACTTCAAAAGGCGTATGACCGATTAGTTCCTTAAACTTTTCCTCTTGAATATTATAACCTAAAAAATCTGTCGGGTGCTGCCGCATCCATTCCACAAGATAGTTGATAATTCTGGCATGATTTCCGGCTGCGCGCCGGACACCGGCAGCATCATACATGACAATAACAGCCAGCGTAACAGCAATCGCAAACAGAGAAGATTCCCAGCCATCGGTTTTGCCAATGCTGATGGCCAAGGCACAGACAATCGCTGTATGAGAACTTGGAAATCCACCGGAACTTGTCAGAAGATCAAAATCCCATTCCTTCTCAATCACAAAATTGATCAGGATCTTTAAAAATTGGGCAAGTATCCAGGCAAAAAGCGAAACCCACATGATATTGTTGTTCAATATCGAAGAGACTGGGTTCATGGAGATGAATCATCCTCTCTCATCCTGATTAATTTTTTCTATCATGATGATGTTTCTGTCATTGTTCCCGTCATTCGTCATTTTTATCTAGTTTGTTCTTTCAGCGGTGTAGTCAGCCAGCGATAATAAAAACGCTGCTTTCGGGCCAAAACAAGATAGGGATTCTTTCGCCAGAAAGATCGTTTTTTCCAGTTGTTCCCTGGCCCCCTCAAGCCCCAGCAGCGACGGATAGGTTGGTTTGCCGGATCTCTGGTCCTTACCGGCGGATTTACCGATAACCGCACTTTCTCCTACAACATCAAGAATATCATCTTTGATTTGAAAGGCTAATCCCAAGTATAAAGCATAGCTTGTCAGGATTTCAATCTCCGGTTCCGATCCTCCGCCTAGAATTGCGCCAAGACGAGCTGAAGCCTTCAGAAGAGCGCCGGTCTTTAAATGATGGACCTGCTCGATATCAGCCAGCGTACTGTTTTCTAGGTTTCCAAGCGTATCCAGGCTCTGCCCGCCGACCATGCCCTGCCAGCCCGCGGCTTGAGCGGTCTCTCTGATGACCCTTAATTTATTCTGAGCCTCTATTGCCGAAGGTCCGGCCAGCAGCTCAAAAGCAAGCGTAAGCAAGGCATCACCCGCCAAAATGGCTCCCGCTTCTCCGAACACTTTATGGTTAGACAGTTTACCTCGGCGATAATCATCATCATCCATGGCCGGAAGATCGTCATGAATCAGGGAATAGGTGTGGATAAGCTCGATCGCAGCTGCTTCTGACACAAGCTCTTCCGGACGGCCGCCGACAAGCTCCGCACAGGCCAGAGCCAATACGGGCCGAATCCTTTTACCTCCGCCGACCAGGGAATAGTTCATACTCCTGGCCAGGATATTCCGATCCAGCGGCAAATGATTGAGATATTGTTCAACCATCTCCAAATAGTCATGATAGCGTTCTTTAAACATTTTCTGTCTGTACTCCTAATCTTGATCGGTTACAACCAGTTCGCCTTTACTATTTTCCAACAACACTTTGACCTTTGCTTCGGCCGAATCCAGAAGGCCGTTACATTGTTTGATCAGCTTAACTCCTTCCCCAAACAAGTCCAGGGACTGCTCGAGCTGCACATTGTTCTGATCCAGATCATTAATGATTTGCTCCAGCCTTTCAATCCCTTTATCGAAGGTGAAGGCTTCTTTATCGCTATTCTTTTTCATGGTAACCCTCTCTTGACGTTTGAATCGTTTGAAGCTTGAAGTTCTTCTATATCTGTAACTTCGCAGATTAATGTCCCGTCACTGAGCCGCACGGATAAAGCGTCCCCTGCTGCGGCCTGTCTTACCGTTTTGATTAATTTCCCCTCGATATCATAGGCTAACGAATATCCTCTTCCCAGTATATTTAAGGGACTTAATAAGTCAATTTTCGCGCTTAACAACCTAAGTATACCATTTTTTTCTGTCAGAAATCCAGTCATTCCCTCGACAAGACGCGTGGAGAGATAATCCAGATTCTGTCTGGACTGTTCGACACGCCAGCCCGGGCGGGCCAAAGCAGAGTTGGACATCAGTTCTTCCACTTTATGCCTTTTGGTTCGCAGAACGCTTTGGATCCTTTGTGTGAGTTTTTCTTCATAATAACGGATACCGTCTTTCAATTCGTTAAGGACCGGAATGACCAATTCTGCAGCAGCTGACGGCGTCGGTGCTCTTAAATCGGCAACAAAATCCGCAATCGTATAATCGACTTCATGACCGACAGCAGAAACCACCGGTATGCTGGAAGCGGCAATGGCTCTTGCCACCTCCTCAGTGTTGAAAGCCCATAGTTCTTCCAGGGAACCGCCTCCCCTGCCGACAATCAGCAGGTCAATCTCTCCGTAATGATTGGCCCGCTGAATAGCTCGGGCGATTTCTCCCGGTGCTGCCTCACCCTGAACCGCAGAAGGAATAATGATTAAAGAAACCAATGGATTGCGTCTTCGGGCAATGTGCAAGATGTCCTTCAGCGCTGCTCCGGTAGAACTGGTCACAATGGCCACCCTCGAAGGAAATCTTGGAATCGGTTTCTTTTTCTCTGCGGCGAACAGTCCTTCGGCAGCCAAGCGGCTCTTTAGCTGTTCAAATGCCAGGTATAAAGCACCGAGGCCGCTCGGGTAGATTTCTTCCGCATACAGCTGGACGCTGCCGTCTTTTTCATAAAGACGGATACTTCCCCGGATCGACACCTTCATTCCGTTTTGAGGCTGAAAACCGGCCGTCAGATTCCTGGTTTTAAACATTACGGTTTTAATGCCGGCTTCTTTATCTTTCAATGTAAAATACCAGTGACCTGATGGAATATGATCTTTAAAATTAGATATCTCGCCTGTCACCCAGCAATTCCATAAACCGTTATGTTTTTTCAGCGCGTCATTGATTTCCCGGTTGACTTCCGATACTGTCAGTATTCTTTCAGTCAAATCAGTTCCACCTCATTTAAATACCCTTTAAATATCCTTGTCAATCTTAAAAATATGGATATAATGGCGTGCAGATTTTTACAAAGTTCTGGTAATTCGTTATAATAATAGTACTATTATACTTACAAAATACCAAAAACACTAGAACAGCGCACAATTTTGAAGGGAGAAGCAGAAATATGGAAATTATGAAAACAGTAGCAGAGCTTATGGCTTTGTCCGCAGTCACTGCTCCGAAAGCAAAAGGACAGGATTACATAAACGTAAAGGTCATTACAGAATCATCTGTACTGACTTATCTGGCCGATGAAATGTCGAAGTGCAGCGAGGAAAACGGGAAGAAATTTTTCAACCGTGATGCTGCCAATATACGTAATTCTCAGGCGCTGGTTTTACTGTCTCTGAAGAATGCCAAACATGCCGGCTTAAACTGCGGCGCCTGCGGCCATCCAAACTGCGCGATGCTCGAAGCTGTCGCGCAAGGGCCGGAATTTAACGGTCCGCTTTGTCCCTGGCGCCTGATTGACCTGGGTATTGCGCTCGGATCAGCCGTAAAGACAGCCGGAACACTCAACGCGGATAACCGCATCATGTATTCCGCAGGCGCCGTTGCGAAAAAAATAGGGTTAATTGAGGGGGATATCGCTGTCGCAATCCCGCTGAATGCGAGCAGCAAAAACATCTATTTTGACCGGTAATGTTCTGTTCTTACTTAGTCATTTTTGTAAAGAATCTTTTGTATTCGTATACTGCTGATAGCTCACAGACTATTGGTGGTATTTTTTTATCATTTTTCCCGAGCAATAGGAAAAGCGCCTCAAATGAAGCGCCATCTTAGACTGAATATCTTTTCTTATAATATCTTCCTCCGAATCAGGATATATACCGCAGTTCCCGTAACCAGCGCAGCAATCGCCACGACGAAGCCAAACCCATATGGATTTGAATCGCGGAAAGGGACATTGACATTCATTCCCCAGAAACTTGCGATCATCGTCGGAATCGCTAAAATAATCGTCATCGACGTTAAGAATTTCATGACCATATTCAAGTTGTTCGAAATAATGGATGCAAACGTATCTGTCAGATTCGTAAAGATCCTGCTGTACATCTCAACCATCTGAACAGCCTGATTATTTTCAATGATGACATCTTCCAGCAAATCCTCATCTTCTTCATGAATCTGAATGAGATGCCGGCACTGATTATTTGAGCGAATACGCAGCAGCCGGTCCATAACAATGCCATTGGAACGAAGCGAGGAAGTAAAGTAGGTTAAACCCTGCTGGAGATCCATCAGTTCGAATAGTTCTTTGTTTTTCATGGTTCTGCGCAGATCCACTTCAATTTGTTCACTTAACCTGCTGATTTGGCGCAGATATCTTAAATAATACGTTGCCGACTTGTAGAGGATCTGAAACAAAAACCTTGTTCGCTTGGCCGTATTGAAAGACCGCCGGTTATACTCATTAAATTCGAGAACAACGGGGTTATTTTCGAGACAGACCGTGATAATGTTTTCAGTCGTTATAACGATACCCAAAGGCAACGTGTCATAACTCGTCTCACTTAACATGACCGGTATATTAATAAGAATAAGCGCAGAATCATCTTCGATTTCAATACGCGGACGTTCTTCTTCATCAAGCGCCGCTTTAAGAAAATCAAGCGGGCAGTTGGTTTTTTCCGCAATCAGAACAAGTTCATCTGACGCGGGATTAACAAGGTTGACCCAGGCATTTCGCGTCAGGCTGTTCAGGTCATATTCCTGGTAATTAATTCCATCATTTTTATAGATTCTGAGCACAGCTTCCCCCCGTTTTCCGCAGGAAGAAAGTCTCAGAATCAAATGATCAACGCTATCTGCTTGATGACAGAACTATTTTCAATGTTCAAAAAATCGTAAGAAAACTAAGACTTTTTCCTGCTTTATACTATTGTAGATTTCTATTCCTCCGTAGGAACCGTCACCGTCCAGTTTTCTCACCTGCTCTCATTTTTAGAAAACTTGGCTGATGCCAAGCCTTTTGGCAGTCGCCTTCGTTTCACTGAAAAAAGACTCTAATGTTTCAAAAGTCTTTCGAAGCCTATAAAAAATATACTCTCTAATCAGGCATAAGTCAAACATTAATGAAAAATGACCGGCTGAACACGTACCGGCCATTTTCTATAATAATTTTTTGGACACCGAATTAAATAAAGTTTCCGTTCATCCTATTGTAACTTGTCAGGTGGTCATACCACCGTCCGACATGTACAATATATCACAAATCACATGAGTATACAAGTACTTTACGTGATAGTTTTTAAATTTTTTACATTTTTTTGGATGGTGCTAAAAGTGCACCTCCAAATGCTAGATTTTTTTGTCCAACATTTGGGGTGCACTTCAATATGACGTCTTTTATTTAGGGCTAAGTTGTGTTACAGTCAGCTAGTTTGTCATTAAATACGCGTCGATCGAAGCTGCAGCCGTTTTTCCAGCGCCCATTGCCAGAATGACAGTGGCTGCGCCGGTCACGATGTCTCCGCCGGCATACACACCCGGAATCGAGGTCGCCATGGTCGTCTCATCGGCTACGATGTTCCCCCACTTGTTCAGTTCCAAACCTGCTGTCGTGGTGGTCACGAGCGGATTCGGTCCCTGCCCGATTGAGACTACGACGGTCTGCACCGGCAGGTCAAACTCGGAACCTTCAATCGCTACCGGACGGCGGCGTCCGGATGCATCCGGCTCACCCAGCTCATATTTCAGACAGGTCATGCTCTTGACATTACCGTTTTCATCACCATTGATCGCAATCGGATTGGTCAGGATCTTAAATTGAATGCCTTCTTCCTCAGCATGATGCACTTCCTCAACACGCGCCGGCAGTTCGGTCATGGAACGGCGATAAACGATGTATACGTCTTTGGCGCCGAGACGAAGTGCTGTTCTGGCTGCGTCCATGGCCACGTTGCCGCCGCCAAGTACCGCGACCTGCTCCCCTACTTTGATCGGGGTCGCATGATTCGGGAAATCATAGGCTTTCATCAGGTTCGACCGGGTCAGAAACTCATTGGCGGAATATACGCCGTTGTAATTTTCACCCGGAATCTTCATAAAGTATGGCAATCCAGCGCCGGTGCCGATAAATACGGCATCATAGCCGTTTGCCAGCAACTCCTGAACAGAAGTGACTTTGCCGACAACCTGGTTAACCAGGATTTCGACGCCCATATCTTTTAAGCTGTTGATTTCTTTCTGAACAATGGCTTTCGGCAGACGGAATTCAGGAATTCCGTACATCAGTACGCCGCCGGCCACATGCAAGGCTTCCAGAACGGTTACGGCATGGCCTTTGCGGGCAAGCTCAGCTGCACAGGTCAGTCCGGCAGGACCAGCACCAATGACGGCTACTTTTTTGCCTGACGGCGTTGCTTTTTCTAATTTGCTTGTGCCGTTGGCCATTTCGTAATCCGCTGCAAAGCGCTCCAAACGGCCGATTGCAACCGGTTCGCCCTTTACGCCAAGGATACACTGGGCTTCACACTGGGATTCCTGCGGGCAGACACGTCCGCAAATTGCCGGCAGGGTATTTTTACCTTTTAAGATGGACGCAGCTTCGAGGTGTTCACCCTCGGCTATTTTATTGATAAACTGCGGAATATCTACCCCTACCGGGCAGCCTTCCACACATTTTGGCTTCTTGCACTGAATGCAGCGTTTGGCCTCTTCTGCAGCAGTCTCTACCGTGTATCCCAGCGCAACTTCGCTGAAATTTTTCCCCCGGACAATCGGGTCCTGACAGGGCATATCATGTCGTGGTGCTTTTGATGCCATGATTATTTGCCCTCCTTTGCACACTGGCACTTGACTTTACCGTAAGCGACAGCTTCTTCGTTTTTAAAGAAGGCCGAACGTTTCATGGCCAGGTCAAAATCTACCTTGTGGCCGTCAAATTCCGGCCCGTCAACACAGGCAAATTTGGTTTCGCCGCCGACATCGAGTCTGCAGGCGCCGCACATACCTGTTCCGTCGACCATGACAGGATTCATACTGACGATGGTCTTAATACCAAGAGGTCTGGTGAAATTCGCTACGGATTTCATCATAACGACCGGACCAATCGCCCAGATCGCATCAACTTTGATGCCCTGATCCAAAACGGACTGAATGCCGTGCGTGACAAAACCCTTCATACCATAAGTCCCGTCATCGGTTGTAATGATGACTTCATCACTTACAGCCCGCATTTCGTCTTCGAGGATCAGCAGGTCTTTAGTTCTTGCTCCGAGAATGGAGATGACCTTGTTGCCTGCTTCTTTCAGGCCGCGCGCAATCGGATGAACCGGCGCGACGCCCACGCCGCCGCCAATGCACAGAACCGTACCGTAATTCTCGATTTCGGTGGCTTGTCCGAGCGGACCTACAAATGTAACAAAAGAATCCCCTTCCTGCATCCGGGTAATCAGATTGGATGAATAGCCTACTTCCTGGATGACGATGGTGATTGTCCCTTTATCCCGATTAAAGTCCATGATGGTCAAAGGGATCCTTTCAGATTCCTCATTTTGTCGAACAATGACAAATTCGCCGGGTTGGGCTTTTTTGGCGACTTCCGGAGCTTCTACTTCCAGCAGTGTAATAATGTCCGCCAACTGCCTTCTTTTGACTACCTTATACACGTTGTCTCCCCCTCAGGATTATTCGTTGTACCGACCAAACGGATGCATGGTCCCTTTTTCCAAGCTATACAAGTATATACATCTATGTTTGGCACAGTAACACGTATTTGATACTTTACCTTGTTTATTATAAATGAACTTTTGCCTCGAAATCAAGTCTTTTAATTGTAAAATGTCCTTAGGGCACGAAAAAACTCATTATATATCATATTTTTAGTTTTATTCTAAAATCTTTTTTCTAAATCTCTTTTTTAAATCTCTTTATAGAAGATAAAAACAATTAATGATTGTCCGACAGCATCGTTTCCCGCGTCAGAAGTGCGACCCCAATCGAATTATCCGAACTCCATCCCGGCTTTGCCCAAAATAATCTGGCCTGAGATTCCAGCTTCTTTTCAAGCTGATTCCTTAGATATTGATTTGAGGCTACTCCGCCGACAATCAGAATATCTGTGAGTCCGGTATCGTCAACAGCTTTGGTCAATACCTTATAAATCGTCCGGACAATACATCCTTCCACCGCCCGGGCCAGATCGGCCGGACGTTTTTTTTCTTCGATCAGACGCTGAACTGCCGACTCGACGCCCGAAAAACTCATCTCATATCCTTTGACCGAGGAAGGCAGCAGGGAAGCAGATCCAGGCGCTGATTTTAAAGCCAGTTTTTCGAGCTCCTTTCCCGCCGGGAAAGATAGTCCCAGACGCACGCCGACCCTGTCTACAAATTGACCGGCATGCAGATCACTGCTTCCGCCAAGAATCTGCAAACTTAGTTTTCCCGGAGAATCCTTCCGGACTTTCAATACTTCCGTTGTTCCTCCCGAAAGGTGGACAGCCAAAAAATCCGTCAAAGCAAAACCTTCGGCGGATTCCAATCCTGCAGCCAGATGTCCTTCCTGATGACTCGTCGTTACAAGCTTTACATTTAAAGCGCTGGCCAGAGATGAAGCAACCGACCTTCCTGCCAGAAAGACCGGCATATAGGATTGCTCTGCCGGACGAGGCGCCGTACTGACGCCAATGCCGGCAATTTCCGGCCATATCGTTGGCGGAACCAGGGCCAGTAGTTCCGGAAGATTTTTAATATGATTAAAAAGAGCTTCCGACTGGGCCAAGCCTTTCTCTCCCTGAGGAACTTCGAGTAGGCGTCTTTTTTCGCAGACCAGATGCTTTTCTTGATCCACCACGGCAACGGATGTCGTGTATGCGCTTGTATCAAGACCTAAGAACATCATTTTTCACTCTCGTCCATCAGCTTGTCTAAAATACCGTTAATGAATTTTGCTGAATCATCTCCGCCGAACCTTTTGGCAATCTCAATCGCTTCATTTAAAGTGACCCGCTGGGGGGTGCCGGGGCTGTACAGCATTTCATAGGCAGCAAGCCGCATCAGATTACGGTCCACATTGCCCATCCTGTCCAGGGCCCATTCGTGGGAAGTCGAAGCAAGCTTGGCATCAATATCCGTTTTGTTCTGCAGGGTTCCTTCAACCAGTTCCCTAATAAAATCTGCCGTCTTATCAGAGACGGCAAATTCCTGGATCCAATGCTGCAGGACTTGTTCCCGCTTGTCCGTTTCTCCCGTTATATCAATTTGATAAAGTATTTGCAGTGCCGTTTCGCGGGCCTTTCTTCGGCCCATTATTTTACTCATGAATATGCCTCCGGAATTTCATTCTACGTTTTATGTTTGCCCCAAAAAGGTATTCTATGTATTACTTTGCTCAGTCCGGTAGGCCAAACCCCATCATCCCAGCATTTTCCCAAGTAATATCCCCCGCAGGATAAGGCAGCTAAAAGCAGCGTCTGCCAAAATCCCAGCAAAATAAACATCAAAGCCACAAAAAAACCAATCAAAAAACCAAAAAATTTACCAGGATGATTATTAAGACACCATAGAAAAAAAATATTGAGTTTATCTCCGATATTTCTCCAGAAATTGCTCATCTCTCCACCCTGCTGCACTGTTCTATTTTTCTTTCAAATCTTTTTCTTTATTCGTTTTATCTTTGCTGTCTTTGACGTCCTTGATCTCAGCCGTGTTTTTAAACGCGATGCCTTGAATATGAACGTTGATGACCATGACGGTTAATCCGGTCATCCCTTCAATCGCTTCTTTCACAACGACCTGTACCTTCTGGGCTACATCAGGAATTGACACCCCGTACTGGACGGCAATAAACAAATCCACGGAAGCTTCTTTTTCGTCAATTTCAACTTTGATACCCCTGGAACCTTTGGATGTATTTTTGCCCCGGCCTAAAATATTGGCGATATCCTGGGCGAAACCTCCGCTTAACTCAGCGACTCCCTCAACTTCCGAAGCTGCCATTCCGGCAATCACTTCGACGACCTCATCAGCAATTTTGACTGAACCGATTGAATGATCTATTTTGTTATTATCCATTATCGCACCTCATTTTCCATCTTCAACCTGTTATTATTTTTATTATAACAGAATCCCCCGTTGCCGCAAATCCCCCTGCCTGATTAACGTAAATTTCATTCCTGAATAACGCAAATATGGAACATTTCCCACCGGACCCGATTCTCAGATTTTTTCCGACGTGTCTTTGACGACTGCTACTTCGATTTGATCAACTGAAAAACCGGTAATTTCCGATGCCGTGTTTTGGATAATAAACATGTCCTGAACTTTTAATTGGTTTGTCAGGACTGTAACCGTGGCCTTTTGCGTGTTGACTTCCGAAACAATATCTGTAAAACCTTTCATTTTCAGCACATTCTCAATTTCGGCTTCCCTGCTGATCTTGTCGCTTAAGTCCAGCCAGCGCTGCTGCGCCTGACTGCGTGTCTCCGTGATATCGGACGCCAGCAGAGGCTCCAGCATGTTAAGTGTTTCCTGTCTGGTCTGTTCCCGTTTGATCCTATAATTAACAAAGTAGTTTTCCCCCTGATTTTCCGTCAGTTCAATAATTTCTGCTGAGAAACAAACGGAATCCGGGATATTGACCGGCAAGCCTTCTTCCTTTTGCTGCCCAAAACATGCTTGGCTGAGCCAAACAATGGAGCATACCGCGATGGCCGGAATCACGGTGATCCAGATTAAGGATGCTTTTATTTTTAGGTCCAATTCAGACGCCCCCCATTGGAACAACGCTGATTTTGGCCGGTTCAATATTCAACAGCGTCCTGACCGCTTCAAATACTTGTTCCTTTATTTTGGGATCACTTGCTCCCTGCGCGATAACCAATACTCCCGTGACCTGTGGACGCTCCTCCGTAATGATTAAAGCATTTTCGCCGACGACCACGATCTTGTTATTCTGAGTCACCTCTTCCGTCTCTCTGGTTCCGCCGTCTTTATCCGTTTCCTTGGAAGTTTTTTTCGTAACGCTTTCATCCCTGGCATACTGTTTCTTTACATCGGAGGTCAGGGTAACCAGGACCTTCGTTTTGCCAACGCCCTGAATTTTTTCCAGATTGGCTGCAAGTTTTTCTTCAAGTTGTTTTTCCAATGCAGTAAAACCCGATTCATTTTCTGGAACGGCTGTTACCGTTTCAGCCGGGAGTTGGACTGATGCAGCGGACTGATCCTCCTGTGAGGTAAAAATAAGAATTGCTGCGACGATTACCAGCAAGATCACGGCCAACGTAATCTTTTCTGTGATCACCTGCTTGAAAAATCCCATACTGACTTCCTTCCTCCTATTTTTCTTCCTGCACAAACACGATTTCTTCCGGCAGCTGCATGAGTGCTGCAACCTGTTTTTTTATTTCCATTGCTTTCGCTGACTCAGCCGCTCCCTGGCCCTCGGCCTGGTCTGTGTTGACACCTCCGATAATGACCGGCTTAACAGGCTCAATGCTGACACTTTGCTGACTGAAATGGATCTCGACTTTTTGGATTTGCGGATAGTCGGCAAATCCTTCTCCACCGTCCTCCAGTTCAACATTCGTATCCGAGCTTTTGACCCCTTCCACCCCGGATACAAGGGCCTGGATCTGGCTAACCAGAATCCTGCGGTATTGTTCGATCACCAGAGCATTTGCTTCCGTGGAAGAATTGTCTTCTCCGTCAGAACTATTTTCCTGTGCCAGAACAGGCAAGTCTCCGGAAGAACTGCCGGCCCAGGCCGGCACGCTATTTTCAAAGTCCCAGTTCAGTAGATCTGCCAACGGATTCAGGATTGCCGCAATCACAAACAGCCCCATGACCATCTGCACAAATCCCCGCATGGATTTATTCGGCAGAAGCATCTCGAGAAAGGAGGCCAGCAATAGAATGAAAGCCAGGTTGCGAATCAGCGTCTTTAATCCTTCCATTTTCCCACACCTCAAAATCAGCGAAGCATTACCGCCAAATTTCCAGTCCCGACAATGATCACAATCGTCATAAAAAACATGATACCGACGGATGTAACGGTTACAAAAATATATAATAAACCTTTGGACATGTCCTGAAGACTATCCGCAAGTTCTTTTTCTCCCAAAGGTTCGACCAGCGCCGCAGCCAGTTTAAAAGTAAACATCATCGCGATAATCTTAATCGCCGGCAGAAAGGTAATGATGATAATTGCAATCATTGCCACGATCCCCAGCGCGTTCTTAAGCAAGAGACCTGAGCTTGCCACGATCTCAACAGCGTCTTTGAAAAATTTGCCGGCAACCGGGATCAAATCTGCTGCATATTTTACCGTCCTCAGCGTGACCCCGTCGGCTACCCCCCCTGTTACGCCTTGTACCGACATAATGCCGATAAAAACCGTCATGACGATACCAATACTGAGTTTACCTCCGAACTCCAGCAGAGAGGCTAATTTACTGAGCTTGAACTGTTCGGAAATGTTATTGAACAGCCTCAGGATAATGCTCAGGAAAAAAAGCGGCAACACAATGTTTTTGATTACCGTAGCCAAAAAGATCAGACTTCCGATGACCATTGGTTTAAACAAGGCTGCACTGGTCAGACTGCCCATGGTCAGCAGGACAGTATACATGGCCGGGAGGATGATCTGCATAAAAGAAACCATATTGTCAATGGACGCATTGCCAACATCCAGTGCAATACGAAAAGATGTCATCGCAAGCGCCAGCAGAACAAGATATACGAGCATTCGGGCTATCCTGCTTACTTCGCCAGTAAAAGCAGACTGCAGTTGATTGATGATTGCGCAGATCACAGCGAGCACCAGCAGCTTTGCAATCAAAGGCGCGTTGGTGACTACCTGTTTTAGCAGAGCCTTGACAATACTGCTGCCGATGCCCTGCAGACTAAAATTAACCTCGCCGTTTTTAATGCTTTCAAAGATCTCTGTTAAAGAAAAATCAGGCAGAGAGTCCTGAACATCGCGGTCCAGTTGATTCAAAAATTCTCTGACTTCAGATAAATCTATCTCTTCAGACAAATCTACTTTTCCGGACACGCCCATCTCCCCGGAAGTCTCTGCTTCCGCAAATCGTTTATCCGCCTCCGTCCCTGTGTAACTCGTCTCCTGACTTTCTGCCGCCAGGGTCACCACTGGAAAAGCAAATACCAGGGTCATCCATATGGCAAGCCCCAGCGCAGCCAAGACTTTTTTTGTCATCCGTATCGCTCCTCACGCCAGCAGCTTCATCATGGATTCCATAATCGCTGCAATGATCGGGATAGCCAAAATGACCACGAATACTTTGGCTGCAATTTCAACTTTTGTGGCCAGTGCATTCTCTCCGGCATCCCGGCAGATTTGGCCTCCCAATTCCGCCAAATAGGCTACTCCCACGATTTTAAGAACTATGAACAAGTAGTAGGAACTGATATCTGCCTGATCAGCCAGTTTCTGCAGCAGATCAACCACCAGTCTGATTTTGTCCATGATCAGCAGAAATATGGTTACCCCTGCCAGAATGCTTAGCTGAATTGCAATCTCAGGTTTAATTTGTTTCAGAACAGCTCCGAGAACCGTGACAATGATGGCGAGTCCAATCACTTGTGCTATTTCCATTGCCAGAGCCCCCTAGTATAGATTAAATACGCTTTTCACCAGAACAAACAGATCGGAGATTCCCTGGATGACCAGATACAACACGACAACAACCCCGGCAATGGTAACCATCTGGGCCTGCTCTTTCTTACCGGCCTCATTCAGGATAATTGCACAAATGCCCACCAATAGACCAATACCTGCTACCTTCAAAATGAGGTCAATACTCATCGCGAACCCTACCTCCTCACATGATCATAATGACAACCGCAATTCCGCCCAGGAAACCGAGGTAAGACCACATCTTTGCCCTGCTTTCTGCCTGCTGCCTGGCCTTTTCGTCTACGCCTGCCAAATGCCGCTGAACAAGTTCGAGCTGTTTATGCTGTTCATTCCGGTCCGACCTGCCCAATCCCTGACTAATTCCACTGATCACCAGCCAATCGTCCTCTATCAGGCAGGTTTTCCGGCGGTGCATTTCAATGCTTTTTTTCCAGGCCTGAGAAGCATTTTCTCCGGCTCTGATCTTTTCCTCGAGACTCGCAAAAAACAGCTGCCAGGGAGGACCGGTTCTTTCCTTAAGTACCTGGAAAGCATCCGGCAGGGGTGTTGCTCCCCAGTATATCTCCGTATCCAGCAGCGCCAAGGCGTTGATCATTTCCCTGATTTCCTGCGGACGTTTCTTAATTTGATTTGCTCTGATAATCCCCAAACAACCAAACCCTATAATCAGCCCAAGATACCCTGCAACCAACATACTTTTCGCCTCCAACGGCCTAATAAAGCGGACCGATCAATGCGTAAAACGTTCTTGCTTATTAAACAAATTAACGCCGCTCGCCATGTCATAAACAGCTTCCACCGTGCCTGGACCGTTTGCCCTGCTTAACACAACAATCCTTTCAAACGTCTCTCTATTCAGCAATTCCCTGAGATGGGCCCTTTTTTGCAGTTCGTCCAGAGAACCGGCATGGACCGTAGCCAGAATTTTTACGCCGCAGCGAACGGCCTCCCCAAGCGCCGCGGCATCTTCCCGCCCCCCCAGTTCATCAACAGCAACCACCTCAGGCGCCATAGACCTGATCAGCATGATCAGTCCCTGGGCCTTGGGACATCTGTCCAGCACATCTGTGCGGCAGCCAAGATCAAAAGAAGGAATGCCCTGCCACATTCCGGCAATCTCACTTCTTTCATCAACCACGCCGACATTATGACCTTTCAGGCATAGCTGAGGTACACCGTTGCTGAGATTTTTTACTAAAAATCTCAGCATTGTGGTCTTCCCTGCTCTCGGAGGTGAAACAAGCAACGTATGGCAGACTGTATTTTCCTGATTGATCAGTAAGCCCAGCAATTCCGGAACGATCATTTCCGGCTGTCTCGCTAAACGAATATTCAAAGCGGAAATATGGCGCATGATCCTGATCTTGCCATGTTCAACGACTGTTTCTCCGCTTAATCCCACGCGGTGCCCACCGGGCAAAGTCAGAAAACCCTGCCGTAATTCCTCCTCAGCGGCATATACAGAACTGAAGGTCATTTTTTCCAGCGTTTCCAACAGGTCTTCACGCTTGACAATATACGCTAGATTCTTTGTTCCGGTTTGCCCCGCCGAAGTACAGAAATATTCCCTGGTCCCTGTTCTGAAGAGGACAGGCTGGTTGATTCTGAGACGAATTTCTTCAATATTTTCCGTGTCGGGTAAAGCCCCTGCCGCCTTGCGGATCATTCCGCCCAGCCGTTCCCCAAACCAACGGATAATCCCTTCACCCTCTGATTCCGGATTAAAGAGTACATCATTTTTATTCCTAGGAAATTCCGTTAAAGGTGAAGCAAAGCTTACCTTCATGTTTTAACCTCCTCTGTATTAGAAGGTATGTCCTAATAAACGTTTTTAGAATTACCAGTTTGTTCGGAGAAAATAAAAAACGACCTCAATGGCCGTTTTAAGGAAAATTAAACATGAAAGGCCCCTTGCCAAAGATAAATCACCTTGAGTCCCCTTTCTACATATCCTACATGAAAAGGAGTGGGAGGTGCTCTATGCTTATCCATGTCGTCAAAGCGAATCAAACTTTGGATCAGATTGCAATTACATATCGGGTCTCGCCGGCATCAATCATAAGCGTGAATGGACTTGTTGAACCTGTACAATTGCTAACCGGACTAGCATTAGTTATACCGACTGAAGATGTCCTCCATACTGTGAAACCGGGAGAAACATTATGGAGAATTGCCCAGATTTATGGAACGACCGTACAAGTCATTCTCGGAAACAATCAAATTACGAACCCTGCCAATATTTATCCTGGTCAGTTGATCACCATTCCTGCCAGGCGGCATCGCGTCCTTGCTGGGGAGACTTTATGGTTTATTGCTCAAAAATACCAAGTCTCTTTACAAAACCTCATTAAAGTCAATAACATCACGAACGCCAATTTGATCTATCCGGGCACCGTACTCATTATCCCTCGTAAACCTCGGCCGACCATCGATGTCAATGGCTATATCTATCGTTTCAGTCAGGACGCGGTTGCTACTGTCAATCGGGAAGCTGAACATCTTACATATTTAAGTCCTTTTGCCTACTTGATTAGAGAGGATGGAAGCCTGCAGACAATTGATGATCTTCCGCTCATTCAAGCTGCCATATCAAAAAAGGTGACCCCGATGATGTCTATTACCAACTTTACGTCCACTACGCGTGGAGAAAATCTTGCTCATCTCGTTTTAACCAATACTGAAGCCATTAATCGGTTAATGACAAATGTCATCAATATCATGAAAGAAAAGGGTTATCGGGGACTTAACATTGATTTTGAAAACGTACTTCCCGAGGATAGAGAAGCTTATAACGCTTTGCTTCAAATAGCCGTAACCCGTCTTCATGCAGAGGGTTTCTTCGTTTCAACGGCTTTAGCGCCAAAATTAAGCGCAGAGCAACGGGGATTGCTCTATGAGGCGCACGATTATCCAGCCCATGGCCGAATTGTAGATTTCGTTGTTCTCATGACCTATGAATGGGGTTGGCGTGGTGCTTCACCGCAGGCAATTTCTCCCTTGAATCAGATCAAACGGGTTTTGGATTATGCTGTTTTAGTCATGCCAAGAGACAAAATCTTTTTTGGCTTTCAAATTTATGCCAGAGATTGGCTTTTGCCGCACGTCTCCGGCCAAATTGCCGAAACCTTTGGGATGGATGAAGCAATGTCCAGAGCCCTTCGATACCATGCTGAGATCCAGTACGACACGGTTACCCAGTCCCCTTTCTACCGGTATACGGATACGCAGGGAAGCGGTCACGAAGTGTGGTTTGAGGATGCCCGCAGTGCCCAGGCCAAATTTGATACCGTCAAAGCTTATGGCTTAAGAGGTATTAGTTATTGGGCTTTAGCCTATCCCTTCCCTCAAAACTGGGCTTTGCTGGAAGATAATTTTACGATCCGGAAATGAGCCAAATAAAAAAGGGTTGTTGCTCAAGAAAATTACTTGCCCAACAACCCTTTTTATTCTAATTATTCTTCTTGCGGTAGATAAGATGACTAAGCCCGGGAAACATACGCTCCGCTTCTGGTGTCGATAATCAGGACATCGCCTTCATTCACAAAGAATGGAACCTGAACCGTAGCGCCAGTCTCGACAGTGGCAGCTTTCGTACCGCCTGTGGCCGTATCACCCTTAACTCCGGGCTCACATTCCGTTACTTTAAGCACAACTGTATTGGGAAGGTCTACCCCAATGACTTCGCTATTATAGAGCAAGACACCAAGGTTCATATTTTCTTTGAGCCACTTGACTTCCTGCCCAATTTGAGCCTCGGTCAGCATAATCTGCTCATAGCTTTCATTGTCCATCACAACGAATTGATCACCGTCTTTATACAAATATTGCATCTCACGGCGATCCAGACGGGCTCTGGGAACTTTCTCCCCAGCATTGAATTTCTTTTCGACAACGCCGCCCGTTCTGACATTCTTAACTTTGGCACGCACAAAAGCAGCGCCTTTTCCAGGTTTCACGTGTTGGAATTCGACTATCTGAAATATATCGCCATCCAGTTCAATAGTCACTCCGGTTTTAAAATCGTTTGAAGAAATCATTTTGCTGATCCTCCCATAATATTGTAGATTCTTTTATGTATCAATAACGGATACAAGTCATACCACTAATCAATAATAATGCACTGCTTTGGCGTTTGTGTCAATACTTCCGCACCAGAATTTGTGACAAGCGCAACATCTTCGATTCTGACACCGCCCCAGTCAGGGATATAAATTCCGGGTTCAATGGTAAGTACCATACCCGGTTCGAGTACCGTTTCATCACGGGTATTTAAAAACGGTGTCTCATGGATCTCGATCCCGAGGGAATGTCCCAGACTGTGACCGAAATATTCACCGTAACCAGCACGCGTAATCACTTCTCTGGCTGCCGCGTCGACATCTTTGGCCTTAACGCCGGGCTTCAGAGCTTTAAGCCCGGTCAGTTGTGCCTCGAGCACGATATCGTAAACTTCCAGGTGCTTGCTCTCAGGCTTTCCCAAAAACAGCGTCCGTGTGAAATCGGAACAATACCTTTGGTAGACCGCTCCAATATCGAGCGTTAAAAATTCCCCTTTTTGCATTTTTTTGCTGGAAGCTGTACCGTGCGGCAACGAGGAGCGTATCCCTGAGGCCACAATATAGTCAAACGAACGACTGCTGGCACCCATTTTTCTTTGCGAGAATTCCAGTTCCAGAGAAAGCTCTTCTTCCGTCATTCCTGGATAAATCTTGCTGAGCGTCTGGGCGAAGGCATGGTCCGTGATTCCAATCGCTTGGCGAATCAGCGCAATTTCTGTTTCATCCTTAATTTGTCGAAGCTTCTTAAAGAGTGCTGAGGCATTCTCGAATCTGCGCCCGTCAAGAGTCTTCTGCAGTTTCTGGAAATCGCCCAGGGACAAAGCCTCTTCCTCAATCCCTATCACGATCAGCCCTTTAAGCATTTCCCCGATGACTGTATAGGGATCTCCGGCCACTTTGACAATTTCAAAACCCGGAGCTTCCGTTGCTGCCTGTTCCATGTACCGGAAGTCTGTGAACAGAATGGAACGTTCTGGTTCAATCAGCAAGGTTGCACTGGTTCCCGTGAAACCGCTCAAATAAAAAATATTGGGCGGTGAGGTCACGATCAGCGCATCAAGTTTATTCTCGGCCAGTCTCCGGCGAATCTTTTCCAGCCTCATGGTTGCTATTCCTTTCTTTCTGACGGTACTTTTGAAATTCCAGCGCATAGGCTAAGGCCAGAAAATAACTGTCTGTCCCGAGTCCGCTGATTTGCCCGACGCAAGCTCCAGCGATCACCGAATGGGAACGGAAACTTTCCCGGGCGTAAATATTCGACAGATGCACTTCGAGAGCGGGTACGCTGACCCCTTTGATCGCATCGTAAAGCGCATAGCTCGTATGGGTCCAGGCCCCGGGGTTAAGGATTAAAAAATCAGACGGCGTTAACTTTGTAATCCAGTCCACAAGCTCTCCTTCATAGTTCGTCTGACGGCACTCGACAGTGAAGCCATGTGTTTGCCCCGTCTCGATCAGTCTGCCGTTCACTTCATCAAGGGTTATTCTGCCGTATATATCCGGTTCTCTCTGCCCGAGAAAATGAAGATTGACACCATGGAAAACATGAATACGGTTCATAGGTCTCTCCTTCTTTATCTATTATTTTCTATAGAAAACAAAATAATGACATAGCCTTTTTCTATCTAAAATAAGGCATATCTCATTATAACAAAAAAATGAAGATTATTAAAATCATTTTAGTGATTTCTTTCAAATCGTTATGAACCGCGTCAGGGACATCTATTTTGGCGCTTCGCTGTTCGTCTTCTCACTGTTCTGGGTCTGACGATAAATAACTCCAAGCGCAGATTTTTCGCCTTCGATCCGCGGAGAATTGACAATGTTAATATTGCTCAGCATGATGCTGGTTTCAATAACTCCATTTCCGGGACATTCCACTTTCCGGATTTCAGTCCTTGGCAGGATAAAATGCACCTCATGCGGAACTGTCGGTTCGCCGATTCTGGCAACCCGGATTTTTACGCCTTCGACTTCAAGGATTACATCATCATACCGTTTTTGGGCACCGGTAAAAGAATTGCCTGGATTGTTGGCGTAAGCTGAACCGGCAGATCCGGAAGCACCATAACCGGAAGCCTGACGATCCGGAATATTGATGAGCTGTCCTATGACCAAAGCGCAGGGATCAACGCCGGGGTTTGCTTTGCTGATATCCTGCCAGCAGCACCCGTTTTGGCTGGCTAAAAGGAAAAATGTATCTCCTGACTTTATTGCATACTTTTTCAACGGCCCTACCCCTTTCTACATTTCCATATTATGGAGATCAAGGTTGTCAGGTTCTTTTTTATCTAGTAGGTCTTTGACAGCTTTAACGAAATTTATAAACATCAAGTCGTCGATAAAATTACGATCACTCCTGAGAAATGGTAAAATATCCACGGTATCAGCGATTCTTGGCCAAAGAAGCTCCAACATGTAGCTTCATTTACCTCTTGTTTTTATCCTTTACATCCTTACTTTCTTTACGTCTACTATGCTACTGTAAAAGGCATATGTGCAAATGATTAACAGTCATCCATTGTTGTTCCCTTTCCCCGCATGACTTGTTGTCAAGTCTTTCGATGTGAATCTTCGATACGGCAAATTTTTTTAATTTAAAGAATTTGTACGCGCCTACAAATTCTTCGGTTAATGAAATGATTGACTTGCCGTTCTATTGATAGCAATTAAACACAACGACGGAACCCTTACTCTTGATGAATTTGATATATCGAAAGATGAACCGATTAAATTAAATCATGTAGTTAGGGTGGTAAAAACAAATTAAAGCAGCTGCCGGGGAAATGTTCTCGGCAACTGCTTTAATATGAAGTTGAAATTTACAGCTTGAGCAGACGCTCTGCATTGCCATGGGCAATCTTTTCCTTATCGGAAGGGCTGATTGGTGCATTTTCAAGAAACGCTCGCGCGTTCTCGTTGCCGATATAAGGATAATCTACAGAGAATATGATCCTGTCTGCTCCCAATACCTGCAAGATAAATTGGAAGTGCGGCAGCGTAAACATACCGCTTGGCGTAACATAAACATGGTTTATAAAGGTTTCAGATATTGTTTTCGGGAGATGTGTCGCTTCCTTGGAAAGTGCTTCATCAAGACGTGCAAGGAAAAACGGCACCATCTCGCCCCAATGACCTGCAATCAGCTGTAAATCGGGATATTTTTCAAAAATACCCGCTAATATCATTCGTAGCATATGGACGCCTACTTCTGCGTGCCACCCCCAGCCAAACGCTGACAACCTTGCACTGACAACTGGATCCAATCCGGCATAATACGCCTCCTGCACTGTTCTGGCAGGAAATCCCGGGTGCATATAAATGGGCACCTTTAAAAAGTTTGCCATCTCAAGAACAGGCTCAAATTTAGGGTTATCAAGAAAGGTTGCGTCTGCAGACGGTCGTCCGCTAAGTAAAACCCCCTTGAAATTAAGTTCTTTGACGGTGCGTTCCAGTTCATCTGCCGCCGCCTTCGGGTCTGCCCACGGTAGTGTTGCAAAAGCTGCAAAGCGGTCAGGATATCTTTTAACCCTCTCCGCCATTTCATTATTGGCTGCCTGCGCTATCGAAACAGCTTCCGGTGCCGGAATTAGCTGAGTCGCTGTGGTATAAGAAAGCACCTGCATATCTATTTTTCCTGCATCCATGCTTTCCAACCACTTTTCCTCAACATTCCCATCGGTACTCGTTGTGTAATAGGACAACCCCGGCGAGTGGGAATCGGAAATGTACGGTGTCATTTGCAACAAATTTTTCCATGACGCTGCGGTTATTTCTTTATTATTTACATGCTCTTCAATTGTAATAATCTTCATTTTTTATTCACGTTTCCTTTATGCGGTAATAGATGACTCAATCCCATTGACCCATACGCGTTTAACCTTATGGAGGGCTTTAATATCGGTAGTAGGGTCACCATCAACCAAAAGCAAATCCGCCCTGAGACCCGGTTTAATCATCCCTCTGTCAGTGATGAATCCGAATAATCTGGCTGGAAGGCTGGTTGCGCTTTGCAGCGCCTGCACAGGAGTCATGCCTGCAGCCACAAACGCTTCGATTTCATCAAGTAAACCAATGCCGTGGTCGATACTGGCAGGGGCAAAGGGTGCATGATTTGCATCAGTACCTGCAATGACTGGTATTCCCGCATTCATTAAGGCTTTTAGTGTCATATCTATATTTTGCGTATCCAAGTTGACATTGGGGATACGATTTAGAAAAGCGATCGTTTTTTTCATCATGCCCGAAGTAGGAACCGTAATAGTCCCTTTTTTCAACATTTCTTCGATCAGGGATTGCGACATCGGGGCTTCAACCGGAATGTGCGTAATAACATCAACACCTGCATCAATGGCCGTTTTGAAAGTCGCCATCGATACAGCATGAGCGAATACCAGAAGTTTATGTTCGTGTGCTGCCTCCGTCAAGGCGGTAATTGTTTCCGGGGATAAGGGCTTTTCCGCCATACGCGGTTGATCCTCAATGATGATTTTTATATAATCTGCGCCTTTATTAACCTGATCGGCAACGAAAGCTTTGGGATCGTCAATAGGATAAAGCGCAGCTGTGTAACAAGTCAATATATCCGAAAATCCCGGGCGTTTTTTCAGGCTGTTTATAAACTCCGTGGAATGAGCCGCCATATCAAGCATAGAGGTGACTCCGTATTTTACACCATTTTCCAGATCATTTAATGCTTCCATATGGACGTGCGCGTCAATCAGTCCGGGCAGCAGTGTACCCCCCTCGCCGTTAATAACCGTGTCCCCTTTGGTTTTGTGGGATATGAAACCATTTTCAATCACAACCGATTTATGATTCGTTAATTTTATGCCATCAAAAATCTGTACATTGGTTATTTCTATTGACATAACTTCCCCTCCTAAATTCTCATTTTGGGACAAGCGCTTACTTCATATTTGTTCCCGCTAGTCCAATTCCCGACGATCCCTAACAAACCACCTGTTATTCATACGATATTTCCTTCTATTTCATATGCCTGGCAGACCACCTCTCGAAGTAATATTTACTTTATGGTAAAAAAAACTTTACCGTTGACAATGATACTACCAGATGTTACCATTGTCAACGGTAAAGTAAAATATTTTTTACCGTAATAAAATGATGTAATAAGGTGTAACGATCATGCAGAATAAATCCGAACTAATAAAGGAACTAACCGATGTCGGGCATCTTTTTCGCAAGATTCTAACCCGGCCCATAGAATCAAATTGCAAAGTGAATGTAAAGCCTTCGCAAAAGTACGCCCTGATCGCACTGTCAAATTACAGTGAGATGACCATGTCAGAACTCGGTCGGGACCTATTGGTCTCGAAGCAGCAGCTTACCATCATCGTTGGTGAATTGCTGAGAAAGGGTTACGTTGAGCGTTATCTTGATAAGAATAATCTTCGTATTGTCTATGTCCGGCTGACCGAAGAGGGAAGAAACGCTCTTAATGAGATCTATACGCATGTAGAAACCGGACTTTCATCAAAGCTGGATCTACTGTCCGATGAAGAGCTTGACGCGTTAATGTCTGCGGCGGTTTCAATTAAGAAATCGCTCGAGAAAATAGATGAAAATGAATAGGATAAGTATAAATATTTAGGTAGGAAATGATCAAAGTCGCCCTCTCTATTCGGAGCGAATAAGAATACTCAGACGAATTTCCGCTTCTCCGTTTACATAATCCAGTTCCTGAATCAAAAAAGGGACCTCCTTCTGAAGCTGAATTGTATTCACCGCCCGGAGTATTTTCTTCAGTTCCCCTTCTCCGTTTACTTTGATCGTGGCTTGAAAGAAATCCCCTCTTTTCATTGACGGCTGGGTGATATCCATTGCCTTAACCGAAACATTTTCGGATTTGAGGCAATGATTGATCTGTTCCAGCATATGCGGAAGATCGGCGCGATCCGGTATCAGCACATTGTTCTTGGCGCCTTCTGCTAGAATGTCCTGGTATTCCTGCCGGAGTAAGTTTTCTTTTGCACTGACGGTATCTAGTTGCCGGGTCAGCGGTCGCACTGCCAGGACCTGGACTGCGATGACGGCCAATAGAATGATACTCCCGCCCATGATCACAATTCTGCTTAAACTTAACCTATCTAAAAACCGCCACCTTGTAGCAGGCTCAGATAAGAAATCTCTCTGAGATGAGATGTTTCTATCAGATAAAAAGTGCTTTAAAAATTGAAGGTATTTAAAAGACACATCTTTACCTCACTTCAAATTTTTCTTTCTACACGCAAGCAGAACGAAATTGTTTTATCCCGATAATCATAATCGGTCAGGACTGGTTCCCTCCAGCCTTCTTCCGTCAAAACCCCGATTAAACTTGTGATACTAAGATTATCGGAACAGTCCGCATATAGGTACAGCGTATTCTGCCGATAGCTCAGGCGATTCAAACGTATACTGCTGTTAAGACTGGTTAAGGACTTCTGAACCATTGTCAAATCCCCAAATGTATCGCTGCGGTTCCGTTCCCATTCCGACCAGATCTGATTTTTCCGTTCCGC
The DNA here is from genome assembly GCF_000512895.1 of Dehalobacter restrictus DSM 9455. Lineage (NCBI taxonomy): Bacteria > Bacillati > Bacillota > Clostridia > Eubacteriales > Desulfitobacteriaceae > Dehalobacter > Dehalobacter restrictus. The sequence goes on along the minus strand of NZ_CP007033.1, from coordinate 1,288,329 downwards.
GTTTAGTTCATCGACCTGTTCCTGCAGTGCCGTAATTTCTATCTGGTGCTCAGAAATATGATTGATTAGCGGATAGCAATAACAACCTATCCCGAAGATCATTCCAATAAAAATCATCAGGACCAGCAGACATGTTTTTATTTTGGCCGGCCGCAAAAAAATGCAGCCAAAATTGCAGTTTTTCTTTTCTTTCACTCTTTGCCTACCAGCCAGCAGTGCCAGGTAATGAAAATTCATAGAATGGCTATCTGCCGAAAAATCACTGGAATCGAATTCCTGATAAACGGATTCCAGTGTCCGGGCACCCTCAGCCTCTCCTGAATCAATCAGGATATCTGCGATCCGGGTGGCTTCAGCGCTTCCATCCGTGACAACGATATTGAAAGGAATTGTGCAGTCTTTCAGCGCAGTATAAATCTGATATTTCGGAGTCTCCGGTTCACTGCCCGGGATCACCCTTATCACTTCCGGCAAGCCATTGCGATATTGGACAGCCTGGATATTTTGATTATGAAGTTTAAACAGGCAAAGAATTCTTTTTTCTTTTAAAGGTGCCAGGATCCCGCCAAATGCCTGAACAGTATATTCAGCACCGCAAAGTTCATATCCCGTCTGCTGAAGACACCGGGCATAAAGCTCAAGCGTAGTTTTCCTTACGCCAATGACGCTGATCCGAAGATATTCATCCTTCTTCTCGTCCAATACCACGTATTCATAACTAAGTTCGCTGATTGGAACCGGAACTTCCTGTTCAAGCCAGAGATGAACTGTTTTATCCCGATACTTCGGAACAACCCAAGGAATACAAAATTCCCTGATCAGCCCGTTCTGAAAAGGAAGCAACAGATAAACAGGGACTTTTCTCGAACATTTTCGTTGCCCAAATCGTCCCTGACAGTCTTTTTGACGATATTCATCCAGAACCATTTTAAGATTTTCTTCGGTGTCACTGCCTTCGGACCCTGAAAAAGTCTCCAGTGGAAAGCTGGAGACGACAATCTCGGAACCCATGTTTCCAAGACGCTTCGAGCGATAAAAAAATCTTATTTCTTGGGCATCAATCTCTAAAAAAAGCATTTTTTCTCGGCCTGCCTTCTAAATAGACGACCATAAAGTACTGGCAAGACTTTCGTCAAAAACTTTAACTTCAGCCTGAGATCCATCCGAACTTAGATATACCATAATCAAATTTCCGGGGTCAGGAAAGGTATTTCCGGTAATTTCTGCAATACCAAAGCCCGTTTTCCCTGTCTCGGCCTTTTGCTGCGTCACCGTTGGATCAAGTCTGGCAATATAATCAGGGATAAGTCCTGAACCCGTGATCGTTCCGTTTGCAGCAGAAAGTTCATCAATCCTGAGATATATTCCATTGTCGACCTGATACCTGTCCAGCGCTGCTTTGACTTCACGTCCTGTTGTGATGTCGGCTTTCTCCCGAGCTGTTTCTGCATTCCCAACGAAACGCGGGATGACAATTGCGGCTAGGATGGCCAGAATAACGACCACCAGCATAACTTCCAGAAGGGTAAATCCTTTCTCGTTTTTAACCACTTAAGACATTCCTCCCTGTATTTTTTGACGGTTATTTTAATTTTTTCCTGTGATTTAATGGCATGTTGAATTTTTTTATTGTACAAAATATCAGCTTAATGAATCTGTGAGCTTATATCAAAGATCGGCAGGAGAACTCCGATAGCCACGAAACCGACCAGGCCCGCCATAAGAAACACTAGAGCAGGCTCTAAGAGCTTCGTATACTGCTCAATTCGCTCCTCCAGCTCTTTTTTGAACATCCGAGTCATATACGCAAGCATTTCACTTAGTTTGCCGGATTCCTCCGCAACCTCCAGCATTTTTGCAACTTCCGGAGGAAACAGCTTACTCGTCATGATGACCGAGAACATTCTTCTTCCTTCGTTGACAGCAAAAATTAATTGGGTTGTCAATTCCTGCATCAGATGATCCTTGAAAAGGTTTTTCACCAGGAGCAGTGATTCCTGCAGAGACAGCCCCGCGTCCAGCAATCTTCCCAGGACCGAACAAAATTGAATGAGCTGCCTGGTTCTGTTGATCTTACCGGTTCCAGGTATGATGAAGGAATATCCTTTTTTATTCAGCAGCCACACCGTTATGGCCAAAACAGGGATAACGGCTGTCAAATACGGGATACAACAACCCACATTAAACATTATTTTGGTTGCCAGCGGCAATTCCGTCTCAAACCCGCGGAAAAGGGTTTCATACATCGGCAGAATCATAATACTGAGGGTATAGATAATAAACAAAGATGCGACAAGAAGCAGAACCGGATAAAATAAAGCATTTTTGAATTTCTTCTCAAAAAAATATGCGTCCTCCAGATAATCTGCGATATCGATCAACGCAGTCGGCAGGGTCCCGCTTCTTTCGCCGGCTTTGACCATCGTGGCAAACAAGTGCCCCGGAGAGGGAATGATGCCCTGCAAACTGACATGCAGTTCGACGCCAGCTTGAAGAGAGCGGCTAACCTGCTTCCATTGATTTTTATCTAAACCGGTTCTTTCTCTTTCCGCAATGACATCTAATACCGCAAGCAGAGGAATGCCTGCCTCCAGCATTGTTCCCAGCTTACGAGCTGTCCTCCCCCAAAACAGTTTTCTATTTCCCGTCTTGTATCTGATCCACACCGAAGTGAATAATGCCCTGGTGATCTCCACGGGATATAAATGCTGTTCCCTAAGCCCGGAAACAACTCTGCTTTGATCTTCCTCCGCCCAGTAGCCCTTCCGTATATTGCTATTTTGATCAACGGCTTTCCATTTCCAGAGCAATCGCAAACCCTCTTATTGTCCTAATCTATATTTCCGCCCACAGTCTCATGATTTCTTCCAGAGAAGTTATTCCGGCAGCGACTTTCCTAAGCGCATCTTCTTTCAACGTAAGCATTCCAGATTTTTCAGAGACCTTTTCAAGGCTGGCGGCACTGCCTTTTTGCAGAATTAGTTCCTTAATTTCCTGATTGTAGGGAAGATATTCATGAATCCCTATCCTGCCGTTGTATCCGGTCCCATGGCACTTGGAACAGCCTGCCGGTTCATAAATAGCTGATAAGGCTTCCCCGTGAAAAATTTGTTTCTCTTCAGCTAAAACCGGTTTTAATTTCCGGCAATTCAGACATAGTCTCCGGACAAGTCTCTGAGCCAGTACCCCGCAAACCGCCGAAGCTACCATATAGGCATCGATATCCATATCCAATAAACGGGTAAGCGCTTCTGCTGCAGTATTGGTATGAACGGTAGATAAAACAAGGTGCCCGGTCATTGCAGCCGCTGTTGCAATTTTGGCGGTTTCTCTGTCTCTTATTTCCCCTACCATGATAACATCCGGATCCTGACGAAGAATGGATCTCAGGCCACTTGCAAAGTCCAGGCCAATACCGGCATTGACCTGGGCCTGACTGACTCCCGGTAGCCGGTATTCGACAGGGTCTTCGATGGATACCATATTGATGGTTTCAGACTGCAGCTCCCGGATCAGGGCATACAATGTGGTGGTTTTGCCGCTCCCGGTCGGGCCGGAAATGAGAATCAGCCCATGCGGCTGGCGGATAAGCTTTCGAATTTGGTATTCGACATCCTCCCGCATACCCAGTTCTTCCAGGGAGAGACGTGCGGTCTTTTCATCCAGAATCCTGGTCACGACTTTTTCTCCATAGACAGTCGGAAAAGTAGAAACTCTGACATCAATTTTCTTATCAGAAATGTCCAGCATGATTCTGCCATCCTGAGGGAGACGTCTTTGGGTTATATCCAGACCCGACATGACTTTCAAACGGGCGGTAACACTTCTGGACAGATCCTTTGGCAAGTTTTCCTTAACCATCAGCAGCCCATCTATCCGAAATTTCACGCTGAATCCGGTTTCGATCGGTTCCCAGTGTATATCACTTGCTTTTTCGATAACAGCCTGTCGGAACAGCGAATCAACAAGGCTGACGACCGGCGTTTCCTGGGCATTGATATTTTCTTCAATCTTCCAGCTCACTGATTCGTTTGGATTTAGAACAGCATGTTCCCCAGTTGATCTTTCCAATGTAAAACATTCTCGGATCGCAATTTTGATTTCTTCAGCGGAAGCCAGGAGTGGATCAACCTGATATCCGGTAAAAAGCATCACATCATCCAACGCGGTTCTATCTGTAGGATCCGCCATAGCGATGATGATTCTTTGATTCTGAGCCGCAATCGGAATCAGCGTATATTTCCGGGCCAGTTCTTCCGAAACCAACTTTGCTGCTGAAACATTGACAGGTCTCTCTGCAAGACTGATCATGTTAATTCCTGATATCCGGCTTTTAAATTCCAGGATTTCCTCTTCTGCCAAATACGCTGCAAGAAGTTCTTCAAGTTTTGCTCCCTGGTCAAGCAGGGCAAGCTGAGTAGCTATCTCATCGGCATTTGAAATAAGCACCTTGTTCTCACGGGCATACACGTAAAGTTCTTTAAGTACAAAATCTTTCCAAAATCCTGGTTTGGACTGATCAATCATAAACGTACCTGTACCCGGTAAGGTCGTACTTCCCATCTTCTCCCAACACAAGCTCCCCAACTCTGCACTGTTTCATATTCCCCATTGTTGCCCTGGATGTGATTTGAGTTACATCGTTGGCCCGTATAACATCAATTTCTACAACCATTCCTTCCGAATCGTATTGAATGCTCCCCTGCCAGGAAGGATCATGAGCAAGAACTGCTTTGGCGTATTCCAGCCCACTGTCAGCCATATAAGCGGTCTTAATTTTTTGGGCCTCACAGACAACGATACGTTCCTGTGAGCTGATCAGAATAAAGGTCTGAACTCCCATCCAGGATAAAGAAAACGTAACAAGAAGTATTAGTAAAGATACATTACCGCTTTCCCAATTTATTCCGAAGAACTTCTTAAGCGAACAGTTCTTTGCCAATAAACGGCTCTTTCCGCCTGCGCTGCTGTTAAAGATATTTGCCATAATCCCTCCCTAACCCCAGTACAATGAAATTCACAAATCCTGCTTGCTACCGGAATCGGAACGCCAAGATGTTCACGGTACAAGTCCAAAACTCCGTTAAAGTCCTTGTCCGCAAGATAGTAGCTGTCTGTAATGATCTTACCGTCCTCAAGACAGTTGATACGTAATACTTTGCCTGTCCATGCTACACCTTCTGCTGTAGAAACAGCGGCGGTCAATACCTGGCCTGCCCGGACAGCTGCAAAGGAAAGGTCGCCATCTGCCATTAACCCTTTAGCCATCCGGTACTGGCTGATATACAATTGAAGAACCATTGCCGCAATGATTCCGGTAATGACCAGTGAAACGAGGACTTCTAACAGCGTAAACCCCTTGTCATTTTGCTGTACCGTTTTCTTTGTCAACCCAGCCATATGTTACTCCAACCAGCATAGTCAAACTCTCATCTACTTATTTCCATTATTTAACTTAATTACTATATTTCTACATATTTCTTAAACTTCCTGCCTGTTTTATAAAATAATTTACTTATTTTCCCAAATTAATTATTATTCTGCAATATAATGCAGATAGGTCAGGTTGTACTCTTTTTGATCTTTCAACTCTGTCCAGATGATTTTTACAGAAATTTTCAGCAGATTTTGAGAGTCCCATTCACAACAAACAGTTCTGGAAAACCGGCCGGATTCATCGCGCTCAGTTCCGTTCAAATAACGATTAACGGCAGAAGGATCATCGAGCAGGACCACCGTAATTTCATCTACTGTCGAGCTGGCAAGATTGACTGCCTGCAGGATATTATCCGTATGGCTATTCTTGATGTAAGCCGTATTGATCAATGCCAGCATGACTGCAAATCCCAAACTAAAAATAAAGAGTCCCGTTAAAACGTCAAGCAAAACAAAACCTTTTTTCTTATCGTTCATTCCTGCGCCTCCCCCCTAAGTAGATTAATTCGTAAATCCTATAAAAATTAAAAAAACAAGCTTTGCTTGGATTAGTATCCTTAGCTTAACGAACCACTGCTTTTCCATCATCAAGCGTATAATGTTTGCTTGGATCAAACGGGCATGCCGGTATTTCCTCAAGATACGGTCCTTGCCAGTTTAGATCAGCAGAAGGGCAGGTAATCAGATCATTCAGACTTTCCGGATAGCTGCCCACGTCAAGACGGTATAGTCTTGCAGCACTTTCTATTTTGAGAATATTGACTTTGTGCACTTCCGATTCTGTACTGTTGATACTGCCGCTGTAACATGGCAGAATCATAGAGGCCAGGATACCCAACAAAGCGATGACCAATAATACTTCCCATAAAGTAAAACCGTTCTTGCAAGCTTTTGGCATAACGATTCCTTTCTTGTCTCTGATAAAACGAAAAAATATGTAAATTAATTACATATTTTCTACACAAATATTCTATTTCCTTTAAGATTGGTATTTTGGGGGAACAACAAAAAGGTACTGCTGTAAATCTCAACTTACAGTTTTTTATTCTGCAATTTATATTATTAGTACTTATTTGACCTAAATGATGACTTTTTCCCAGGCCCTAAGGATTTCTTCATCGTTACAGTCTGCAGCGATGACCGATCTCCCAATGCCGACCGGCAAAATCAGCACCTTATTACCGGCTTTATTCTTCTTATCTGCAGACATGTGTCCAAGAAGTACTGCCCGGTCATGCGCTTTGGCCGTAGTGGGCAAATCCATTTTCATTAAGAGATTCAGGATTCTGTCAAGCTGTTTGTCGTTAACCAAACCTCTTTCTCTGGACAGATTGGCTGCGGCGGCAATCCCGATACTGACCCCTTCGCCGTGCATAACACCCTGATAGGCTTCCTCTGTCTCCAGAGCATGCCCGAAACTGTGTCCGAGATTTAGAAGCATCCTGTTTCCCTTTTCTTTCTCATCCTCAGTGACAATCTTAACTTTGACAGCCAGAGACCGCAGGGACATTTCCTTAATGATCTTGTAGTCCAATCCTTTGATAGCATCAGCATGTTCTTCGATGAATTCAAACAAATCCGGATCAGCGACAAGCGCGTGTTTAATGGTTTCGGCAAGCCCGTTCCGCATCTCTTGCCACGGAAGTGTCTGCAAGGTGTCAAAATCCGTCCAGACGGCCTGGGGGGCATAAAAAGACCCCAGGAGGTTTTTACCGGAAGGATGGTTCACCGCCACCTTGCCGCCAATACTCGAATCAATCTGGGACAGCAAGGTGGTCGGAATATGGATGTAACGCATTCCACGCATAAAAATACTTGCAAAAAATCCGGACAAATCCCCGATCACCCCTCCGCCGAGGGCCAGTACCACAGTGTCCCTGTCCGCTTTGAATTGCAGCGCCTGTTCCGTCAGTTTACTGATCCTGTCCAGTGATTTCTCCTGTTCACCGTCAGGAACGGTAATCAAATCGGTCTTTAAGTCCTTCATTCCGTCCAAAAGTTTATCTGCATGGTATCCGGCCACAACATCATTTGTGATGAGAAGATAATGCCCGCTCGTGCCGTATGCTGTTTTCAAATGACCGCCAAGCTCGTCCAAAGTTGCTCCCAGTAACAGTGGGTAACCGTGTCCTCTACTGACATCTATTCTCTGTATCATGCTGTAATGTGTTCTCCTTTCAGCAGTTCGAGGATCTCCGCCGCAACGGTTTGAACATCTTTATCCGATGTGTCAACCGTTATAGGCGCCTTTCTGTAAATCACTTCCCGGTCTCTCCAGAGCTTTTCTATTTGTTCCGGCTCGCTGCTGGAAAGAAGCGGCCGATCGTGATGTTCTTTTGCTCTCTGTAAAGCAATCTCCAATGGAACATATAGGTAAACCAACTTCCCAAGTCCGTGGAGAATATTCCAGTTTTCCGGATTTAAAACCGTTCCTCCGCCAGTGGCAATAACTGTATCGGTAAATCCGGAAATCTTATGAACCAGCAGATTTTCTTCCGACCGGAACCTTGCTTCACCGTATTTTTGAAAAATTTCCGGGATTTTCAACCTTGTCACTCTTTCGATCTCACTGTCCGTATCCAGAAATGCCCAGCGGAGTTCCCTGGCCAGAAGCTTGCCGACACTGCTTTTTCCAGCAGCCATAAAGCCGATAAGTACAATATTTTGGGGTATCGAATTCAGGCTATCGGACACGAAATTTCACCTCTCTATTCCATCCTGATCCTGCCCATCACAGGCGCAACAATCACATTTCTTTCTAAATCCCCTGACGCCAGCATGACCGTCAGACCGGTGTCAGGCGTCCCTGTCGGGCGAAAAGTAAGATCAGAAGGACTATTGGCAAAGTGCACACCATTCTCCAGGTTAACTTTGCGGATAAATTCTCCCTGTCTGAAGATCTTATATTCACCGGTATAAACAGAAAATTTGACTTTATACCAAACATTCTCAGCCAAAGCTGTCTGCTGAACTTCCCGTAAGTCCTGAAGCAGAACTGCCGCTGAGAGTTCCAGTCTCCGTTCCTCCATTTGCTGCGGAATGTGCACAAGGAAAGTAAAGGCTGCACTTGATAATAGTGCAAGCACAAGCAGGATCTCAATCAATGAGTACCCGTTTCTTCGCTTTGCTACCATTCCTATCCCCTGCATTTCTATCCTTTGTTACCTTCCAATTTCTCCTGCAAAGCTTTCCGCATAATGTCCAGCGGAGCCTTCTGCTCCAGCCAGAACTCCCAGGCAAGGATCCCCTGAAACAGCAGCATATCCAGACCATTCATGGACCGGCAGCCGCAGGCAGCGGCCTGTGCCATGAAATCTGTAACGGCCGGATGGTAAATCAGATCAACGGCCCAAGCCGAAGGATTAAGGCCTTGAAGATCGATCGTATACGCTTCGCCTTTCATGCCAATCGAGGTTGTTTGAATCAGCAAATCCACAACCTCCAGCCAGTGCCCGGGTGCCAAAATACCCGAGGCCGCATTTCCGCCGAGCGTGTTGACTTTTCCGGCGAGAATCACAGCTTTTTCCTCACTTCTGTTAAGAATAAGCATTTTTACCTGTAAGGATGCCAGGGCTGCCGCAATGGCTTTGGCAGCTCCTCCGGCCCCTAATATGACAACTTCTTTGCCCTCAAAAACGAAACCCTTACTCAGCAAAGCCTGAATGAAGCCGCCCCCGTCCGTGTTATGCCCATAGAGTCTTCCGTTTTGGACTTTCACGGTGTTGACTGCGCCAATACGTTGCGCTTCAGGAGTCAGGACATCCATATAAGGAATGATTTTTTCCTTCAGCGGATACGTGACGTTCCAGCCGTCATAGCCGTTATTTTTGAGATATCCGATACTTTCAGCCAGTTGAGTCGGCTGAACTGTTATCCTGTCGTAGATTGCAGGCAAACCGGCAGCCTTAAATCCTGCCTCGTGCATTTTCGGAGACAGGGAATGTTCCACAGGATAACCGATGATTGCATACTTCATGCATATCCCCTTAATAGCCTTAAGTATTCTTAAGATTTTATGGTGCGGGTATACTTGGCTTTTCTGCCTACCAGCCGTTCCATAAAACGTAGGACTTTCGTACCCGGGAATTCCCTTTGAGCAATCGGTGAAACTAATATGGTCTTAAGTCCGAGCTTGTTGCCGCCAAAAACATCTGTAAACAGCTGGTCCCCAATCACTGCGACCTCGGACTCCGGAATATCCAGGACCCGAATCCCTCTCAGAAAAGCTTTTTTCTGCGGTTTCTTGGCCCTGTAAACATAAAGTATTTCCAGCACATCAGCAACCGCAGAAACCCTTTCGGGTCCTCTGTTATTGGAAACGATGCAGGCTTTAATCCCTGCGTCATTCACTTTTTTAAACCACGCAATCACGTCTTCGGTTAAAGTTCTGTCATTCCAAGGTGTTATGGTGTTGTCCAGATCCAGGATCAAACCCTTGATGCCATTTGCCTGCAGATCCTCTGCCTGAATATCCTGCAGCATCTCATATTGAAAATCCGGTCGTAAGATTCCGCGCATACCGGTTCCTCTGCTTTCCATTTAATATTACCAAATAATTATATATCAGCTCAATATCCAAGAGCAACCTGTTTCTGGCAAGTTTAAGGCAAGTTGTACCTGACAGGTTGTTATTTTTCCCGGTGATCCTTCATTTCCTCCATCAGTTTCTGCACCGCTTTTTTCTCTATCCGTGAGACGTAGGACCTGGAGATTCCCAGCAGTTTGGCTATCTCTCGCTGAGTCTTTTTGGGCGTGTTCATCAGACCGAAACGAAGTTTTATCACCGTTTGTTCCCTTCCTGTCAAATATTTGAGTTTTTCCAGGACCACTTTTTGTTCAAATTGACTTTCCACCTGATCCGAAATTGCATCCGGATCTGTACCCAGGACATCAATCAGATTAATCGCGTTTCCTTCTTTATCCGTACCAATCGGGTCATAAATGGACACTTCCCCGCGGGATTTTTTCAGGGAGCGCAAATACATCAGAATCTCATTTTCGATGCAGCGTGCCGCATAGGTGGCGAGTCTGGTTCCCTTTTCCGTGTTGAACGTATTGATGCCCTTGATTAAGCCGATGGTCCCGATCGAAATTAGATCGTCACTGTCCGCTCCGGTTCCGTCATATTTTTTTACAAGATGCGCGACCAGCCTCAGATTATGCTCAATCAGTTTATTTCGCGCGTTTTCCGCGACAAGTTCATTGGAAAAATTTCCGGCATTTTTGTAGTCCGCCAGGATACTCAGATATTCGGCTTCCTCCCTTTCTCCTAACGGCTGGGGGAACGCATTATTATTAATATATGATACCAGCAGGGTAACGCCCTTAATCACCGATAAGGCAAGCCCGACAAGAAAAGCTTCAGCAATCATTAACCCTTCAACTCCTTACGCATGCTCTTTTAATAACTATGCGCGGAGCAAAAGAATACTGCTTATCCTGAGCCGGAAATTTTTTGGTCAAACAAAAATGGCTGTACAAAACTCAGCCATAAAGTGTTACATTTGCAGTTTTTCTTTTCCCTTGGGCAGTGCAGCCTTGCACAGATACGAAGTGAACGCAAGTGCCAGCTGCGTTTAGCAAACATAAACCAGCAGCTTTTAAATATGCCAACGGTTCACTTGCAGAAAGCCCAGAGGTTTTGGCATATTAGCAAGGGGTTATGTTTGTAGCAGCGAGAACGTGTGAGCGCAGTATCTGTGCAAGGCTACACCATCCTGAGCAAGTAAAACAATACCCCAAAATGGATGCATTTTTGTTTAAAATCACCTTCAGTTGTTTATTCTTTGTATCCGAAAGCAATGATCCTAATCCTGGCTGCAGTCGTATCCTTTTCGCCTTCGGTTACCTGGATGCTGTCCAGCGCCAGATTATACTGACTTACCTTGCGAAGCCGTTCCACAAAGGCATAGATTTTGGCGGTTGACCCCGTACAGGAGAAATTCATAGCCAGAGAACAATAACTGCCTTCATCTTTCATCTCTTCAAAAGTCAGATCCCGAGAATTGATCCCGCTGTCTTTAGCCAGATTGAAAATAAAGACCATCATATCCGGTTTGACCAGGTTTTTCGGAACGGTCAGATCCAGTTCAGCAGCTTGAGCTGTTAAATCCGTCTGTTCCTGTTTCAGCCCGGACAAATTGATGTAATTGTTCTGCAACGTCACCAAATAAGCCTCGCGTTCGCGGAGTTGAGCTGAATTCTTCTGCAGCACCCCACACTGACCAACCAGCAGATAGACATAACCTATCCCGAGCAGAATGATCAGGCCTGTTATTAAAATGCCATTTTTCTTCATACGCATGGTTTCTATTTCTCCTACGGTTTCAGTTTCAGAGCGAGATTTAACGTCTGTCCCCTGTCATTCAATGAAATCGTTTGGATATCAAAACTTTCAAACCTACCCGAATCAATGAAAATATTTTCCAAACTGCGGATATTTACTGATTCAGGCAGGATCAGCTGCAATTGGACCCTATTATCCGCCTGAAGCAGAAAAGAAGTGACCTGCGCGTCTCCCGGCAAAAGTCCGCCTATTTGACTCCTTATAACTGCCGGATTGCTGATTGATCCCCTTGTCCCAAGCTCCAGAAAGCTGCGCTGATCAGTGATCAGGGAACGGAGCCTGTCGTTTTCTGCCATGACAGCAGCAACTTCATTGTAGGACTGAATGCTGGCTTCAATCCTTCCTAAATCTAAGGCCAGTTTTTGCTGCCAAACCCACGGGGAGGCTAGAATGATGACAGCAAAAACAACAGCGATTATCCTAACAACGACGCTAAGCTTTCTTCGAACAGGCTGTTTTCCGCTGCCGGCTTCAATTTCCCAGCGCAGCGCAAAATTAAACTGTGTTCTTTCGTTCATCTGCCCCTCCAGCTAGTGTATATCTTCACGTAAGGCGAGCCCATACAGACTGCCATACTTCTGCCAGTTTTCCGCTAGGCTTGTATCCCCGTCCGCCTTAAACAGCGGCATCCAGTTATTTGGAAAGCCCGTTTCAGTGTTGATCCGCAAACTTTTTCGAAAATATTCTTCCAGTCCCGGCCACAGGCAGTACTCTCCGGTCAGATAGATTGTCCCTACCGAATTTCCGGCATGACGGTCGGAATAGAAGTTCAATAGCTTGGATAATGCGGATATGATCGGGCTTAAATCTAATTTACCGGAAATATCGGAAAGTTCTCTCGGCGAACTGTACATACTCAGGTCAGCTTTTTTATCAGCTTTTTTGTCAGCTTTAGCGGCCATTTCTTTTTCTAAATCCTGATATGTAGAAGAGATAGGTAATTCCTCGTCCAATAACTCGTAAGGCACAAATAAATCTTCCAGGACAAACTCGTCTTTTTCTTTGACCGATTTGACGGATTCCAGCTGGGAATAATAGAATTCCGCGGCTTCTAATTCCTCCAGAGATAATGCTTCTTGATTATTCCGCAGGTTCTGAACCTTATAAAAATCGAGCCGCGGATATTCGTCATCTTTGGTCTCCAACCCAATTAATTCATTTAACAGATCAGAAGGTTCCTGGCCTGTTGATTGGGGCAAGTCTTCGGGGAAAGCATGTTTTTCGGTATTGCCTGTTCTACCCGCATTTTGATTTCTTTCATCCGCATTGAGAGTTTCTTCTGCATGGACGGTTTTCTCGTCCGTATTAACTTTTAAATCGGTATACAAAAAGAAGCTGCCATTTTCCAGCAGTACAAACTCAATCAGCCCCGGATTTAAAGAAACAATCGCGAAATCGTTATTGTTTTGTCCTTGTTCCGTATTTCCCTGGGAAGCATGTGCAGGCATTCTTTCTGCCAAAAAAGAATAAATTCTGGCCAGGCAATCCGCAGTAAGATCCACCGTCTTGGGCTCAATCCCAAGATCCCGGCAAAACGACTGAACCTGTTTCATTTTTTCGGCCGGGAAAGCTGCCAGGAGGACTTTTAACATGGGTACCCCGTTTTCCTGATATTTTTTCAGGATGCGATAGTCCACAATATAATGATCGGTATACCGTTCAAGATATTCATCCATATCTCCGGCAATAAATTTTTCGAGTTCCTGATCCGCCATATTCGGCAGTGTAATAATGGTCGTAATTAATCCTTGACCCGAAACGGCAATTTTTAGTTTATGGAGCGGTATCCGCTGGTATTGAAGCCAGTTCTTCAGACCCGAAACATCATAACCGGCCGGCACGGCATAGCCAATATTTTTACCGCCCGGTTCCTTGTATGATGCATGCATATGTATCTCAATTTCTTTAGATTTTCCGACAGCAATTGTGGCTATTGACAATTCATTTTCACCGATGACAGCCAGCCAGTGTTTTTTCATGCGGAAAGTCTCTCCTACTCTTCTCGTATCACCCATAACACTATAATAGTATAGGATTTTTCTCAGAACAACAAGATTCTGGCAGAATATCCAATTATAATTCAAGGAATATCAAATTCCAGTTAGGGTAAAATCTCCATTTGCAAAGGAAGTGCCGAGAGTATTTTTTCTAGTTCAGGCCAGCAGTACCTGGTCGTTTGGATCATTACTTCACCTTTGGCTTTATCGGTCGTTGTGATCACACCCAGGTGACCAAGTCCTTCGACATATTTGGCCAGAAGCTGAATATCCGAGCGAAGAATCCTTGCTTTGACCAGCAGATCAGAATCTTCCCAGCTGATATGGGATTCTTCAGCAATTGATTTCGCTTTTAGATTTTCGTTTTCCGTATTCTCGTCTTTTTTCATCTGGTCTTTCTCCTGTGTCTTTGCCCGATGCTTTTATTCTTTGTTGTTATCTCAGGTTGTTCTTCCCTAGGGTATATCAAGCTTGTATGAATGATTTGGGTGATCATGAACCTAACGGGCAGGCACAACTTTTCGCAGGATACTGAAAGGTTGCAACGGTGCGGGAGCCGCAATCTTCAGTTTTTGCTGCGGATGCCTTGCCACATCGGTTTCCTCCCCGTCCAAATTCCAGAGGCCGTTCACTCTAAATGTCCACGGTTCTCCTTCCGGGGCAAGCACTTCAAGCTCGTCGCCTTCCCGAAAATGATTACGCTGCTCTATCCAACAGCCATATTCGGTTTCCTTCCCGATTGCCGCGCATTCCTCTTGTTCCAGCACTCTTCCGACAAAACTGTATTCGCGGATATAATTGGAAGTCTCAATGTTATGCGCTTCAGCCCCCGGTTTTCCAAAAAGGAATCCGGTCGAATAGTCACGGTGACTCACCTTGTCCATTTCAGCAAGCCAGGAGGGAATTTTTTCTCTAAATTTTGTTTCTCCTTGTTCCCACAGGACGTCCAAAGCTTCACGATATACTTTGACCGTACTCGCTACATAATAGGCGCTTTTCATTCTACCTTCTATTTTATAGCTTGCCAGATTTAAATCTTTTAATAAAGGCAAATGGGGCAGAAGGCAAAGATCATGGGAGTTAAATATATAGCTTCCCCTGACATCTTCCTCCAACGGAAAATACTGTCCGGGTCTCTTCTCTTCGACCAGCGCGTAGCCCCAGCGGCAGGGATGGGTACATTCTCCGTGGTTGGCGTCACGACCAGTGAGGTAATTGCTCAGAAGGCAGCGTCCCGAGTACGACATACACATGGCTCCATGGACAAAGATTTCCAATTCGCCTTGGGCTTGGGGACAGAGGGTTTTTAGTTCTTCCAGTGTAAGTTCCCTTGCAAGTACGGCTCTGCGCACGCCCTGGGAAAACCAGAAGTTGGCACTGGCTGCATTCGTACAATTGGCCTGCGTGCTCAAATGGACGGGCAGACCCGGCGTTTCCTTCTGGGCCAGGGACAATATCCCGGGATCAGAGACGATAATCCCGTCAATTTCAAGCTCCGTTAATCTGATCAGATAATCCTTAAGTCCGGCAAAATCCTGTTCATGCGCAAAAATGTTAACGGCTATATAGATTTTCCGGCCAAGCCTATGCGCATATTCGGCTCCCCACTTAAGTTCATTATCATTCAGGTTCCCGGCATAAGCCCGCAAGCCAAACGAAGCCCCCCCTGCATATACCGCATCAGCACCATACGCAAACGCAAATTTTAACTTTTCAAAATCCCCGGCAGGTGCCAGGAGTTCCGGTTTATTCATCAGTTTCTCCGCTGCATTATTTTTAAACTTAAACAATTAATCATCACGTTTTTATCAAATATTTCTATTGATAGATGCTTACATTTTTTAAATGTTCCTCATAGGTAACCGCAAAAGCATGTGACCCGTCATTTTTGGCGACAAAGAAGAAATAGTCGGTACCTTTCGGGTAAAGGGCGGCCTGTAAAGAAGCATGACCGGGGTTCGCAATCGGTCCGGGAGGCAGCCCGGTATTCCGGTACGTATTATACGGAGAATCGATCTGGGTATCCGCAATGGTCAGTACCGGTTTGACTTCACCCAAGATATACTGAATCGTTGCGCAGGATTCCAGCGGCATGTCAATTTTCAGACGGTTTTCAAAAACACCTGCAATCAGTGGTCTTTCTTCAGCTTTCTTCGCTTCTTTCTCGACGAGAGAAGCTTTGATGAGCCACTCAGAAACAGACATATTCCGTTCAGCCAGCCGTTTCGTGATTTCAGGTGTCAGTTCCTGTTTAAAACGCTGTAAAAATCGATCAATGGTTTGTGAGGGCGTAGCTTTTTTATCAAAGAAATACGTGTCGGGAAACAGAAAGCCTTCCAGCCGGTTTTCACCCGAAGGGATATCTGCCAAAAAGCTGTAATCATCCTGATCAAATCGTTTCATAGCGTCATAAAACTCATTCTTCGTTCCCAAGCTATTCTCGACGAGCTTATCGACAATCTGGGCAACCGTATATCCTTCCGGAATCGTAATCCGGACAACTTCCGGTTCCGGTCCTTTCATCAGCGTATCCAGGATCTCCTTGGCGCTCATGGAAGGTGAAAGATAATATAATCCCGCAACCAACTTGGAATCAGCTTTGTTAATCCGGCATAACTGGCGGAACACACTTGCCTGGCGAATTAAATGGTCAGTTTCAAGCTTGGCCGCAACTTCAGAGGCATTCATGCCAGGCTCCAGAACAAAGGCAACTTTATCGGAAGAATCGGAGACCGGCTTTAAATTCCCTGACCACCATGATCCACTGGCCAACAGCACAAGCAGCAAAACCAAAACAATGCCAATCCTATAGATTTTTTTTCTTACAGGAGCCTTTCGGCGTTTTCTCCTCACTTTACCTCTCTCTTTCCTTATCCCAGAATTTAGATGACTAAAATAATGATCAATTGACAAACCTGCTATGTGCTATTATACCTTTTTTTTCGTCAATAAGAAACTCACGCTTTTCAGCGTGAGTTTCTAAAATTATTTATGACTTTAAGAACAAATTTTCTGCTTATTCTTCGTCAAACTCGTCTTCCATTTCTTCCCAAGCATCGGCAACTTTTTCCCATTCCTCATCGTCTTCAATATCCATGAGCATGTCTTCACCGTTTTCATCTTTGCCAAGCTTCAGAATAATGGCTTCGGCTTCCTCTTCGTCTTCTTCTGTTTCTTCAACAGGAAGAAGCACGAAATACGTACTGCCTTCAACTTCGAGGGTGGCAAGATGCATGAATTCGTTTTCATTTCCTTCGTCATCATTTAAGACAATGACATCAAAAACCTCTTCATCATCAAGATCATCTTGCTTATTAATTTCATCGGACATATGTATCACCTCTTCAAATCAGATATTGTAATTCTACCTTGGCAGGAAAAGAAAGTCAAATGGTATCTCAATTTCCATTCACTTGCTATTGAGATATCCCTGGAGAATGAATACTGCCGCCATTTTATCAATGACTTTTTTTCTCTTTGCTCTGGATAGATCTGCCTCCAGCAAGGCCCTTTGGGCTCCGATGGTGCTCAGCCGTTCATCCCACAACTTCACCGGCAGTAAATAGCCTTCGCGAAGTTCTTCGGCAAAAACCTCCGTCAGCTTCGCCCTTTCACCGAGTGTCCCATTCATATTCTTCGGATATCCCAGAACAATTTCATCCACTTCGTATTCCCGAATCAGGCGGGCTAATTCTTCCCGCTCTTTCTCTTTTTTAGTTCTTCTTATGACTTCCACTCCCTGGGCGGTAATACCCAGCGGATCGCTCATCGCGACGCCAATCGTCTTTTCACCAAGATCCAGCCCCATTATCCTCATTCATGCACCTCAGCAACTGCCTGACCACGCAAGGTCTATGCCCGGTCCTGCTCGTCATCGTTGTTTAATGGAATAGAGTCGTTCATTACACCCTGCGAATTGTGACTTCCGCAATTCTTACACAACCATTCTTCGCCATCATACAGGAATTCAGTAATTTCGCCACACTCAATGCAATACTCCTGAACTTTCTTTTTCATAACAGCGTCCCCCTGTCTGTATATTTTGGTATCACTATTCGGTTATTTTCAGATGTACGTCTCTTATCCTAATTATATACCCTAACATTTTTCTTCGCTATTATTATCCCAGTCTACGGAAGATATTATTTAAATTTTTTCATATAATCTTCAAACAAAAATGCGGGCAATATCTGCCGCAGTATCCGCATAGAACACATCTTTCCGGCTGCAGACAAACCTGTCCATCGTTAAGATAAAGCGCATTTTGCGGGCAGCCGCCGACGCATTTTCCGCAGCCCTGGCACCAGTCGGCGATGTACAGTTTTCTCTCCCGGTGCAGAACCGCTTGACGCAATTCATCGGATATAGGTTCCTCGTTTAGCAGTGCCAGATTATAGTCTACTTCCGGAATCGATGACATGCCTAAAGCCATCGCCTGAATTCCTGGAATACTCCGGATAAAATTCACGGCCCTTTCCGGTTCAGCCGCCAAGTGCCCACCGCCAAAAACCTTCATCGCATAGATCCCGATACCTAATTCAGCTGCAAACGCAATAGCTTCCAGCATGTCCCCAAGACTTCCATCGATAATACCGAGCCCCTGGTAATTAATGAGCGGGTGAATCACGTCAAGACCCGGCTGAAGTGCCCCTGCTCTTACCCCTTGAACCGCATGGGTCGAGATTCCGATCGCCCCGACCTGACCCCTGGCCTTTGCTTCAAGCAGTCCTTCCCAGGCCGCAGCATGTCCTTTGAGCGTCAGATGGCTTTCCTGCTCATGAAGTAGAAAGATATCAATAGAGTCCCTGCCCAGTTCCTTTCTGGCTTTCTCCAGACTCGCATCCAGCTCCTGATGCGTCACCGCATAAGATTTGGATACTACTTTCATCTCGGGGTTCCTAGTCAGAACAGGTTTTAACTGACTATAGTTTTCATAGAGTTCTGCCGTATCGACCCAATCTATCCCCCTTGAAAACGCATATTGAAGGATCTCTCTTCCCTGCTCTTCGCTCACTCTGCCCTGAAGCGAAGAAATCGCGAGGCTGCCAAAACATATCTCCGACACCGTCGGACCCTTTAGCCCTAATTTGACCTTCAGCAAATGACTGTCCTCCAAAACGAAACCCCCACGTACTGTGAGGGCAGCTAATCAAACGCAACGCAAAAATAAGAACCATTCGTGTTAATTGAAAAAATTCAAAAAAACGCAAGGTATTCAGATGCCAAAAGAAATTCCTAAAGAAAAAAGGTGAAAATAAAAAGTAAGAAAATCTTTTTTATAGATCGCGCAAATAAAATTTTACCAGTTCCTCCAGCAATTCATACCGTTCCAGCTTACGGATTTTGGTTCTGGCCTGATTATGACTGGTAATATAGACAGGATCTCCGGACATCAAATAACCCACCAATTGATTGATCGGATCATATCCTTTCTCCTGCAGTGCAGCATAAACCTGTTGCAATATTTCCCGCGGCGAATTGTCACCTGGATGGGATTTGAACATCATGGTTTCTTCCATCTTACTCAAGGTTTATACCTCCTTTCTTTCACCAGTATGTTATACATTATTCTGCATTGATCCAAAGATTACCTGTCAGTTTGTTAAAAATATTTTCACTTTTTTAGTAATCTTTAACTATTATGCCCCAAAAAATGACGGATTATGGAAGGCACTTTATCCAGCGCCTCGCCAAGCTTGGAAGAGTCCTTGCCACCGGCCTGGGCCATGTCGGGACGGCCCCCGCCTCCGCCGCCTGTAATCGAAGCCACTTCCTTAATAATTTTGCCGGCATGAAGTCCATTTAACCCCGACGGATGAACCACAGTCACCAGATTTACTTTTTCGTCGGCAACAGCGCCCAGTACAATGACACCTTCTTTCAGCTTGTCCCGGAGCATGTCCGCTGTTTGTCTGAGTGTCTCCATATCCGGGGCCTGAACCCTGGAAGCAAGTATTTTTACGCCGTGGATATCCTGAACCTTGCTCATGATGCTGTCCGCTTCATATTTAGACAGCTTAGCATTCAGCTGCTGAATTTCTTTTTCGAGTTCTCTGATCTGAGCAGTCATAAGGTGAACCTTTTTCACGCTTTCCTTTGGTTGAACTTTCAGCACCGTACTGATCTCATCGAACTGGCTCTCCATTTCTCTTAAGTATGCCAAAGATTCCATACCGGCCACAGCCTCTATTCTTCTTAAGCCTGCGCCGATACCGCCCTCGGAAATGATTTTAAACAAGCCGATTTCCCCTGTATTTTTGACATGCGTTCCGCCGCAGAGTTCCCTGCTGTAATCACCCATTTCGACCAAACGCACAATTTCTCCGTATTTTTCGCCAAATAACGCAATCGCGCCTTTTTCGCGGGCCTGGTTCATGCTCATTTCCTCCGCTTGCACCGTAAGACTCGCCATAATTTTCCTGTTCACGTTGTTTTCTACTTCGGTAATTTGTTCAGCCGTAAGCGGTGAAAAATGTGAAAAATCAAACCGCAGGCGTTCACTCGTAACAAGAGAACCTGCCTGTTGGACGTGATCTCCCAAGATCTTACGCAGCGCCGTCTGCAGAAGATGCGTTGAACTATGGTGTCCGGCGATGGCCTTGCGTTTTTCCTTATTGACGACGGTGTGGACCTTTTCCCCTATTTTCAGCACGCCGTCCTTGATCAGCAGACGGTGCGTGATCGCGCCGCTCGGAAGTTTCCGCAATTCCAGTACTTCAGCATACGCCTTGCCGGTCCGGATGATTCCTTCGTCTGAAATCTGTCCGCCGCTCTCAGCATAAAAAGGTGTCTGATCCAAAAGACAAATGACTTCCTCTCCTTCACCGGCCCCATCCACTTCCCCTTCTTCATTGAACATCGCTTCAATGATGCTGTCACTTTCCAGTTGTTCATAACCGAGAAAACGGGTCGGCCCCAGTCTTTTTGCTTTTTCTGTGAGCAGGCTGTTTTCCCCGGCAGCCTTCATCTGACGGGATTGTTCTTTCGCCAGCAGACGGTGTTCTTCCGATGCTTTGTCGAACGACTCCATATCCACGGAGATCCCCTCTTCCAGCAACATTTCTTCCGTCAATTCTACCGGGAAACCATAGGTCTCATACAGGTGAAAAGCGTCTTCCCCACTGAGGATCTTCTGACCCGATTCTCTGAACGCTTTCACCTTATCCTGAAGGATCAGCATGCCCTGCTCGAGGGTAGCCTGGAAATTCTTTTCTTCCAGCCGCAAATGATTGAGGATAAAATTTTCATTCTCCTTGAGCTCCGTATACCAGTGTGCATAATGTTCCTGGATAACACGGAATATTTGTTCCAAAAACGGCTTTTCAATTCCTAAAAGCCGGGCAAAACGAATGCCCCGGCGTAAGATTCGCCGCAAAACATAACCACGTCCGTCGCTGCTCGGCCTAATTCCGTCCGCCAGCATAAAAGATACTGCTCTGGCATGGTCGGCAACGACCTTCAACGCAACATCCGTCTTCGGATCTTTTTTATATTGCAAGCCGGCGATTTCTGCCGTTTTATTGATGAGTGGCATAAATAAATCCGTATCAAAGTTGGATTCAACTCCCTGAATCACCGATGCGATTCTTTCCAATCCCATCCCGGTGTCAATATTTCGCTTCGGCAGAGGAGTCAGTGTACCGGCTTCATTTCTTATGTACTGCATAAAGACCAGGTTCCAAACCTCCAGGAAACGGTCACAGTCACAGCCAATTGCACAATCATCTTTGCCGCAGCCCCGGCTTTCTCCAAGATCTACGTAGATTTCCGAACAAGGCCCGCAAGGTCCGACCGGTCCGGCAGCCCAGAAATTCTCGGGATCGGCGACAATCCGATCCGGACTTACACCTGCCTTTGACCAGATACTTCTGGCCTCTTCGTCCTCTGGATAGATGGTCACCCAGAGCTTTTCGACGGGAATTTGCAGTATGACGGTAATATATTCCCAGGCCCATGGAATGACTTCCTCTTTAAAATAGTCACCAAAAGAAAAATTACCGAGCATCTCAAAAAAAGTATGGTGTCTGGCCGTTTTGCCGACACTCTCCAGGTCGGGGGTCCGGACACATTTCTGAACGGTGGTCGCTCTCGAAAACGGAGGTTCCACTTGCCTTAAAAAATATGGCTTAAACGGAACCATTCCGGCTACCGTTAAAAGCAAAGTAGGATCATCTTTCGGGATCAGGGAGGCGCTGGGCTGAATAACATGTCCTTTTCCCTCAAAATATTTCAGAAACATTTCACGCAGTTGATTTCCGGTATACATCTACTTCCTCCTTATATGGAAGGCTCCTCGTGCCTTGTCAACTCTAAAATAATAAACTTTCTGATACACTAAAATAAGTATAGCCAAAAGAGAAGTTGCCTGTCAACAGACCTGATAGCCACAAATCCTACTTAATTCTTCGTTGACTTCAGATCTCGCGGTGCAATCAGATAATAATAAATATTTCTGATGATAATACGCAGGACCGCTGCCAGTGGAACGGCAAAAAGCATTCCGAGCAAACCGCCGATTTCCCCGCCGGCCAAAAGAGCAAAAACGACCCAGAGCGGATGAAGCCCGATTTTATTACTCATCAGACGCGGATTGATCAGATTGCTGTCCAGCTGCTGGACAATGAAGATTACCAGGGTGACTTTTACAGCCATCAGAGGGGATCTGCTTAAGCCCAGTAAAATTGACGGTATGCCACCTAAGATCGGACCAAAATATGGGATCAGATTGGTAATTCCGCAAATGATCCCGATAATCAGCGCATATTCCATACCGATGAGCTTAATCCCTATGCCGATCAGAAGGCCGACGATGACCGCATCAATCATATTGCCCTGGATATACCGTTTGATCACATAATCAATTTCCTGTAATACCTTGTGCCACTGCTCCCTCATCCTGCCAGGAACAAGCATTAAAACCCCATCCGCGATTTTTCTCCAGTCGGTCAAAAAATAGATGGCCAGAATTGGGGAAAGAACCATTAATCCGATGGAAGAAAGCAAAGCCGGAATATTTTCCATGACCTTTTCCAGCCAGCCGGTCAGATAGGATTGCCCCTGAATCAGTTTTTTATCCATTAATCTGCTGAGCTCTTCAGGCAGGATATTTTGCGGGTAGACACTTTTCCCAGTTTGTACATAATGGTAAATGACTTCCAGCCTCTCTGGCAGTACGACGGACAGTCTTCCAAGCTCCAGGTAAAACGTAGGCAGCAGCAACAAAAACAGCACAGCAAGCAAAACCACAATCCAAAGGAAAATCAAGGCAATTGCCCACCGTCGGCGCAGGCCTTTTTTTTCGAGCCAATTGACCATGGGACTTAAAAGATAGGCTATAACGGCGCCTGCTGCAAAAGAAAAAGCAATCTTTTTAACCTTCATAAACAGAAGGAAGCCTGCTATAACCAACAAGATGCCAAAAATCCAACGCAGCTTGGTCTGTCCCATACTCGCCTCCTGTTATGTTTTAAGACAAATAAAGGGTGGTCTTTTCAAAATGAATTTGAAAATCCCAACCCCCGATGGACAGGCCGTGGCCTTAGCTTCTTGGCCTTGCCGCTACTTGCCATCCATGGTATAAGCGAAGCGCCAACTCTATCCTACACATGCACGGTATGAAGGTATAGACATGGCAATTCGGCGTCATTCAGCAGCTGCCTGAGCCTGAACGATCTGCTCGCTTTCAAGGAAGAAATCTTCCCACGCTACCAGTGTCCCATCTTCTTCCAAATCAAATACGACTACCTGATCGGTATGACTGTTGAATTCAATAAAACAGTCCCAGCAATAGTATTGTTCCACACCGACCTTTCCGGTCTGTCGTCCCCCGCAAACCGGGCAAATCATGACAATGAACCTCCTTCAATCACAACAACATCCTGGCTCTCGCAAAGAATGTTTTCCTCAAATACAGCCTCCCTGCCCTTCACCAAATCCGCAAAAAGACCGTCTGATATTTCATAACCAAGTACTTTTTGGACTGTGTTGTCCACATAGATATCGCCTATCGTTCCTTTGATATCGCCTTCTCCATTAAAAACCTTGTTTCCGACTTTCTGAGACCAGGATGCACCTGAAATCTTTTTCCCTTCTGGGTTCTTAACAGCAAGGGAATCCTTGCCGAAAGATACGATATCATCTCTGCTCATGTCTTCGAGCGGGTGCGTGAGCAGAGAATCTTTTTCCACGATGACGCCGGAAACCGTATTGTCTTTTTCATTATATATGATATCTTTTACCCAGCCCAGACGTTCCCCGGAAGTTAGATCAATCACCGGGAGCCGGACAATATCTCTCATCCTCCGCATAATTCCCTCATTTGCCTTAGGATTATATCCAGTATTATTGCCGGAATATCAGGATAATATTCCTTTCAGCAATATCGCATTTTATATTATGACATAAAACTGAAATATCGCTGAAAGAAGTATTTCGCACGGGTCAGCCCTCCGTCAATCACTTCTTATTCTGCCTTAAGAAGATCTTGGCGGATTCCGCACTTATCCGATACAATGACCCCTCCTCCCAACACCGTCGGCCCGTCATAGAACACAACCGACTGACCGGGAGTAACTGCCCGCTGCGGAGTCTCAAACTGAACCCTGACAAGATTATTTTCAGGATAAAGAACAGCTGCTGCGGGATTCGCCTTGTAACGAATCTTGGCCTGCACCTTCAAGGGGCCGGACAGCCTTTCCAGAGCAATCCAGTTCAGATCTGTCGCCCAGAGAACATCGGTATAGAGATCATTTCCTTCTCCAAGTATTACCCTGTTGCCAACCGGGTCAATCGAAGCCACAAACATTGGTTTACCAAATGTTACCCCTAATCCCTTGCGCTGTCCGACCGTATAATGGATCAATCCCCTGTGTCTGCCGATAATGCGGCCGGAGAAATCCGTGAAATCACCTGGTTCAGAATCTTTGCCCATTGCCGTCCTAATATATTCCGCATAGTTGTTGTCAGGAATAAAACAGATTTCCTGACTCTCACTGCTGTCAGCAGCTGTCAATTTTCTGTTCCTCGCCAAGTCCCTGACCTGTTCTTTCGTATAATCACCAAGCGGGAAAAGTGCATGGGCAATCTGCTCCTGGCTTAAGGAGTATAACACATAACTCTGGTCTTTTTTCGCGTCCAGCCCGGTTTGGATCAGCCAGCGGCCTGAAGTTTCGTCAACCATTTTCCGAACATAATGACCGGTCG
Source organism: Dehalobacter restrictus DSM 9455 (assembly GCF_000512895.1). Lineage (NCBI taxonomy): Bacteria > Bacillati > Bacillota > Clostridia > Eubacteriales > Desulfitobacteriaceae > Dehalobacter > Dehalobacter restrictus. The sequence goes on along the minus strand of NZ_CP007033.1, from coordinate 1,263,348 downwards.
CAAGATAGTCGGCACCAAGTCTGCGCGACTGTTTCAGCAATTCTCCAAATTTGATTTTCCGGTTACACAGCACACACGGATTTGGCGTTTCCCCTCTGTAGTAGCTCTCCGCAAACGAATCAATGACTTCCTGTTTAAAAACCGTCCGGAAATCAAGCACATGCAGCGGTATCCTGAGCTGCTCAGCTGCTTCCAGCGCAGCGGTTTCAGCAAGTCCGCCTTCATGGGTCACAATGGTGACTCCGATCACCTCATGACCATTTTCTTGAAGTAAAGCAGCGGCGGTGGAACTATCCACGCCGCCACTCATTCCAACAGCAACTTTCATACGTTTAACCTTCATCCTTCCTCAGACCTTGGTCTTTTTCTGGATGTAGTCTTTGATAGCTTCATGAACAGCATCTGCGGCAAGATTGGAACAGTGCAGCTTGGCTTCAGGCAAACCTCCAAGGGCTTCGGCAACAGCAGCGTTCGAAATATCCAGGGCTTCATTCACGCTTTTGCCTTTGACCATTTCCGTAACCATACTACTGGTCGCTACCGCAGCCCCGCAGCCAAATGTCTTAAACTTGATATCTTTGATAACATCGTTTTCAACAACCATTGAAATCCGCATAATGTCGCCGCACTTGGCGTTGCCGACTTGCCCAACGCCATTTGCATTTTCAATTTCACCTACGTTGCGGGGATTCGTAAAATGATCGATTACTTTTTCTGAATACATCTGATTCACTCCTGTCTTATTCCTGTCTTTCAACTTGCTTTGAGGAACTATCTATTTGCTTTAAGCTAGTTCAAATTGCTTTATGATATAAGGGAGACATTTCTCTTAAGCGCTGCACGATCTTCGGAAGCTCCTGTAACACATAATCGATCTCTTCATCCGTATTCTGTCTGCCAAGCGAGAGCCTCAGAGAACCATGGGCAACCTCGTGGCTTAAACCCATGGCCAGTAAAACATGCGAAGGATCCAAAGATCCCGAAGTACAGGCCGAACCGCTGGAACCGGCTATTCCAACCAAATCGAGACTTAAGAGCAGTGATTCTCCTTCAATAAAATTAATGCTGATATTGACATTGTTCGGAAGACGCTTGGCGCCACGCGGGCCGTTCACCTTGACACGATCAATGCTGGCGAGGATTCCGTCGAATAATTTATCACGGAGTCTGACCAGTTCAATATTTTCGTCTGCCATCCTTTGTCCGGCCAGCTCACAGGCTTTGCCAAAACCAATGATCCCCGGAGCGTTTTCCGTACCGGAACGGACTTTTCTCTCCTGCGAACCGCCAAAAACAAGCGGAGAAATCCTGACGCCTTTGCGAATGTATAAAGCCCCGACCCCTTTCGGGCCATAGATTTTATGGCTCGATATCGTTAACAGGTCAACATTCATCTGATTTACATCGATTGGCAGTTTTCCAAGAGACTGGACGGCATCGACATGGAACAGGATCCCTTTTTCCCTGGCAATCCGGCCTATTTCAGCGACAGGCTGAATCGACCCGACCTCGTTGTTGGCGTGCATAATACTGATTAAAATCGTGTCCGGACGGATTGCTTTTTCTATATCCTGAACACTTACCAAGCCTTCCTCATCGACCGGCACAATGGTTATTTCGTAGCCGTTTTTAGCCAGGTATTTAAAAGTATCCAGAACAGCATGATGCTCAATCGCCGAAGTAATCAGGTGCGTGCCTTTTTTTGCTCTTATTCTGGCGGCACCCTGAATGGCCAGGTTATCAGCTTCCGTTCCGCCGCTGGTAAAGGTAATCTCCGAAGGATTTGCTCCAATCAGAGATGCAACCTTTTCTCTGGCTTCGTCGATGGCCTTATGAACTTGTCTTCCAAAGGAATGTACGCTGGATGGATTTCCGTAGTACTCTGTAAAGTACACCATCATTAACTCTGCCACCTGCGGGTCAACCGGCGTTGTGGCACTATGATCCAAATATATTCGTTTCATCTTATCCCCCATTAAGCAGCTCTTATCTGTCGACAATTATCTGACAGATCGTAGCAAAATCATCATCTCAGACACCTATTGAAGAAATCCCAAGTTTTCTCCGCCGCTACCTGCTTCTTTTAGTAAATCAGCCAGAGAAATAGAATCAACGACACCGTTGATGGAATCCCTAACCTTCATCCATACTTCCCGCGTTACGCAGAAATCTGTTTTCTGGCAGCAGTCTTCTTCCGACTGGGTAACGCACTCGACTGGTGCGATCGGCCCTTCCAGTACCCTGATCACATCGCCGATATTGATTTGTTCAGGGCGCTTGGCCAGTTCATACCCGCCCTGGGGCCCCCGGATGCTTCTGACCAGCCCTGCCTTACGCAGCTCAGGAACGAGCTGTTCCAGATAATGCTCAGATAGTTTCTGCCTGTCAGCGACAGACTTCAGGGAAACCGGACCATCAGCCGCGTGCTGGGCTAAATCAACCATGATTTGTACGCCATATCTGCCCCTGGTAGAAAATCTCACGCAATTCACCTCATGCCATGCAAAATGTTACCCTTCGTCAGTACGCTTATATCCTACTAAACCAATCGGAATTTGTCAATAAGCATTCTGGTTATTCTTTTGCAATTTTATTTGATATAATGGATTCATCTTTCATAACATTTCCTTTTTATTATTGGTTTATCAATGATCAAGTATATCTGCAAGAATAATTTTGGAGGAAAAAGAAAATGAATCTTTTTTCGGCTGCTTTTGACTCCGGCAAAGTTGCTCCCCTGGCCGACAGAATGCGTCCCCGTACCCTCGAAGAATTAATCGGCCAACAGGAAATTCTTGGGCCCGGCAAACTTCTGCGCCGCGCCATTGAAGCAGACCGGGTGACATCGATCATTTTATACGGTCCGCCTGGAACAGGTAAGACATCCCTGGCCCAGGTCATCGCCAATAAAACAACCTCAAACTTTATCCGGATCAATGCTGTTTCTTCCGGCGTCAAAGAGCTCAGAGATATTCTGGAAAAAGCCGAGGAAAGGCTGCATCTTTATCAGCAGAAGACGCTTGTGTTCTGCGATGAAGTCCACCGTTTCAACAAAGGCCAGCAAGATGTTCTACTCCCGGCTATTGAACGCGGTATGATCACCTTTATCGGAGCAACCACTGAAAACCCTTATTTTGAAATCAACTCCGCTCTTTTAAGCCGTTCCACGATTTTCAGACTGAATCTTCTTTCAGAACATGAACTCCGTCTGGGGCTTGAGAATGCCTTGAAGGACAATGAGCGGGGTCTTGGTAATTACCATACGGAGATTACAGCAGAAGCCTTTCAGCATTGGGTTGATTTCGCCGGCGGAGATTTGCGCCGGGCGTTAAATGCGCTCGAACTCGCAGTTCTGACCACAGCTCCTGAAGACGGGATCCGCAGGATTGATCTGGAAACCGCCATAGAGTCCGTTCAGGAAAGACACTTCCGTTTTGACAAAAATGGTGACAACCATTACGACATGATTTCGGCGATGATCAAAAGTATGCGCGGGTCCGATCCTGATGCAGCCCTGTATTGGTTTGCTGTTCTGCTGGAATCCGGCGAGGACCCTCGGTTCATCATGCGCAGGATCATCGTGCATGCTTCCGAGGACGTCGGCCTTGCTGATCCGTCAGTCATGCTCCAGGCCCATGCCGCAGCCAATGCCTTGGAGTGGGTTGGCCTGCCTGAAGCCAGAATACCGATGGCACAAGCTGTCCTGGCTATTGCGACTGCTCCGAAAAGCAATTCTGTTGTTGCGGCGATCAATCAGGCTCAGGAATACGTCAAAGCAAACAAAGCCGGCCAAGTGCCGCTGCATCTGAAAGATGCCTCTTATCCCGGCGCCAAGAAGTTTGGCCATGGTTTAGACTATCTTTACCCGCATGCTTATCCGGGCAACTGGGTCGAACAGGACTACCTGCCCGAAGAAGCCAAGGGAGCAAAATTCTTTGATCCGACCGGTCGCGGGATAGACAAGAACAGAGGAAAACCGACTTAATAAACTTACCTAATCTGTGAGAAAAATAATTTTTCTTTCATGTCAATGACAAATAGTTGGCAACAATTAAAAATCCGAGCAAAAAAAACGCACACCTCGCTGTCTTTTAGCACAAGTGTACATCGATAATCTCTAAGAAAAGAAAATCAGGCTAACTGTTCTTCTTTTCTCTTTTCTTTTCATACATGACCTCATCCGCTTTTGCCAGTACATCATTCGGGGTCTGGCATCCCTGCAACGGGGCAATCCCGAAACTAAGGTCGACCATCGGTTCAATATTTTTCACATAGTCTTTAAATTCTGTTTTGACTTGTTCCAAAACCGTCTCCACGTGTCCGCTTTCACCAAAATAAACAACAATAAACTCATCGCCGCCCCAACGGCTGATCATATTTTTCCCATTATCAAAATGCCGCCTTAAAATAGCCCCCAAATGTTTCAGTCCATCGTCTCCTGCTAGATGTCCTTCTTTATCATTAATCATCTTAAAATTATCGACATCAAGCATGATCAAATGACCGTTGTGATTTCCGGATTCAAACTGTTTCTGCAGGATATCATTAAAATTTCTTCGGTTCAGCAGCCCTGTCAGCTCATCAAAATGAGCGAGTTGCATGAGCCTTCGATTCGTCTGGTAGTAAGCGTCAGCAAAATAGCGTACAACTAAGAAACTCAAAAACAGGACAATTGGAACCTGAATCAGCTGGTCCACGAAAAAACTGCCGGGATCCAGTACGGGTATTCTCTCCGGGAAATAATGGGCGTAAGTGTGGACACCGATAAAAGCCAGAATAATCACAGCGATAATTGTATTGCGATACCAGCCGTCCAGAATGTAACTGGCGACAATCAAGAGAAAAAATACATACGCAATCGTAAAGCTGTCACTTCCTCCGGCATCGATAAAACCAAAAGGCAGAACAATCCCTGTCAGAACCAAAAAAACAAAAATTTGCTGCGCTCGGAAAAACCTCTATGTCTTTCATACAATAAACTGCATACTGCTAAAACGAGTAAAAAAATCCATTTAATATTGAGGCTTAATGGGTAGCCTACGGCAAGATTTCCAATAATAGAAAACGCTGATAGCAGTATCATGGCCTTTAACAGGACTAGATAAAACCCCTGCTTAAGATTCGTTTCCTTCACTAACCCCATCTCTATTCTTTTTTAAATTAATACCAGTCATATTGAAAATCATAACATGATATTTTTAGGATAACAATCCTAATTTTGGAATTTTTTCCAAAATGATTCATCTGAGCATCAAGACAGAACAATACCCCGGAAGAGCCGGGTCATTCGTATATTTATTTAATTAATACCAGTATCTAGCTTAAAATGTTCTGGCTTTTTCTTCGGCTTCCTGCATTTTTTGGGAGAGTTCTCCCTGCGCATCAAATCCGATAACATCAAGTTGTTCCGCAGCGATTGTTGTAAAGTCGGTGATGCCCAGAAAACCGAAAATTGTTCTTAAATACCTGTCACCCATTTCATAAGCACCGCCTGCTCCTTCCGAATAAGCGCCGCCCCGGGTTACGATATGAACAGCTTTTTTTCCCTGGCATAAGCCCACGGGGCCTTGTTCGGTGTAATGAAAGGTAATCCCGGTGACCGTAATATAATCCAGATAACATTTGAGAATGGATGGAAAACTAAGATTCCACATTGGAGCAGCGATAATGATTTTATCACTGGCCTTGAACTCATAAGCATACTTTAAAACGGGATGATTGACGGAATCCGCGTCCTTTGGACCAAAAACAGATTGTAGATCCTCTGCAGACAGCGGCTTGACACCTTCCTGGTAGAGATCGTGGGTAATAATCTCATCACCAGGATTGTTTTGCCTGTAGGCGGTGATAAAACTCCCTGAAAGGCGAAACGTCCTCGACTGCTCGTCCGGCTTGGGATTTGCTTTAATATACAGTACTTTAGCCATAATTTTTATCCTCCATAATCATTGACAATCTTCAAATAGTTTTAGTCATTTTTGATAAAGCTATGACTGCCATTTCAAACCAAAACAATCATCTTCGCTTTGGCTGCTTTTGCCGAATTTTTCCCTTACCCTGGAGCTTCTCCTGCAGTTTCTCCAGCGCCTGGCGTATCTCCGGCTGCAAAGCGTCTTCCAATTTAGGATCTTCCAGATCTCCCATGCTGGCAAGGCTTTCAACATAGGAATCCCGAAGACCCCGATTGATTTCCACGAGCTGATAATCTTCTTTAATCCCGGCAAGCAGAGCGTCCCTGCTGCTGAGAAAGGTTTCTGAAGTTTCCCGGACTGATCCATTTGCCGACTTTGTCCGGACCGGAGCTTTTTGTTTGGCAGCCCGAGTTTCCGTTTTCTGGTGATCTTTCTGTGGGAGGGCATCCCGGGTCTCTTCGAGCGCAGCTTGAAAATAATTGATTTCTTCCATGAGCTTTGCCGCCCATTCCTTGACTACCTCAGGGCTCCGGGTAACGATAAAGGCCTCCTGAACAGATCCACCATTTTTCAGTAGGATCTTACATCCGGTCGGTGTCTCGTATTGATAGGTCGCACCGCGTTCCCTGGTATTGGTTACATCAATCACCCCGGGAATAATGTCTGTGATTTCGCGGCGCTTACTCAAATCCTCCAGCCAGTCCAGGGCGCCGGTAATGATACTGTGTTCCCTTTTAATTTTATTGCGGCGAAATTTCATATGATAACCTCAAGCTGCGCGACGGACAAAATAATTAAAAAACAGATTAAAAAAACAGATGCTGGATATCAAAATTTCCTTTTTCACTTAAGTTTAATAAGCCCATCGAAAACTGTGGCTGTCCTCTTCTTTCTGTTGGAGATCCAGGATTGAACAGCAATACCCCTTCATAGACATTTTTATAAGGTATATGGCTGTGTCCAAAGATAATCATATCTACATCTTCTCCCGAAAAGAAATTGTAAGCCCTTTCCGGGGTATTCTTTCCTGATCCAAGATAACCATGCGTAACACCAATCCTTAGAGAACCTAGTTTGGCTATGATTTTCTCCGGCAGCTCTTCCATTAACCAGTCACAGTTTCCTCTGACTGCAATGACCGGTGCAATCAAATCCAGTTCCTCGATTAGACTCTTCGTCACAACATCTCCTGCATGAATAATTGTATCAACCTCACTTAAAACATTCCAGACAAATGATGGGAGTTTCCGTCCATAGCGAATATGTGTATCAGAAAGAATGGCAATTTTCATTTCTTTCCTCCCGTTCTGTCAGACTGCTTTGGATACATGTTCCACATTTAATACTTTTCGGATTATTTGGTTAATTTCGTATTTATATAATAGTAATGAATAATTGCTGATTTGCCAATAGCTGTCTACATAATTTAACAGACAATATGTAAAAATAAACAGAGACATTCATCTCTGTTCTCTTCATTGTTATAGAACGTTATAAATACTGGCATTGACATTTTAAGGTTTTGCGAATTTCGTTGGCAACCCTCCAGGTTTCCTGCAAATGAGGAGTAAGCAGCTCTATCTTGCCGCTGAATCGGTCTACAAGCAGATCGGGGCTCGGATCACCGTCAAGGTCTTTATTGGAATGGCGGATATCTATCGCGATTTTATTGTCGTCAAACACAGGCGGAACAAAATAATTGAGTACTTCTTCTGTCGCATCTATCAGATCAGCCACTTGATCATCCGAATAACCTTCCCGTAAAAGAATCTCTTTAACCTGAGGCAAAGAATGATCTAAAGTAAGCAACATCTGCGCCCTTCTGACCATTTCAGGATCTATATTCATTCTGCCACCTCTTTTCATTAGCTGCTTATCAACATTTTTCCCTGTAAGACGGAACAAATACTACTATATTTTTTACTGACTTGGTGTTCTTGCCCAACATCAAATCTTTATTTTAATATATGTGCCAATTTAGTGGAGGTTAGAGTATGTTAAAATTTTTTTCGCTGCCTGCTGTTCTGGCAGCAATCTCCGGAGCTGCAATGGCCGTGCAGGGAACGCTGAATTCACAGCTGACGCAAAAAACTTCTTTGCTTTCTTCGACGCTGATCGTACACATCATTGGCAGTTTGATTGCCCTTCTGGCCGTATTGGCTTGGAAAGTACCTATGTTTGGGCATAAATGGCTGCAAATCCCTTGGTATCTCTATTTGGGAGGAGCGTTAAGTGTCGGAATCGTTGCCTTAGTCGCCATAACGATATCCAGAATTGGCGTATGCAATGCCACGACGGCCATTATCCTTGGACAAGTCGGCCTTGCGGTCATTATTGATCACTTTGGGCTTTTCGGGGTCCAAAGAATAAGTTGGAATCCGTGGCAGTTGCTGGGTCTTGCACTTTTTGTCGGTGGGGCAAAGCTGCTGTTTAAATAAATACTAGATTGTTCCGGAACGGCCATTGATCATATTTAAATTCAAGAGGATATTATAAACTTCTTCCGTGACCACGTATTTGTGAATATTGCCATTAGCGGAAAGCAGTAATATTTTTGTTGCTTCCCCTTTCCGATCTCCATCGATAAGCCTTATAATATACGCATAGCTCTCTGTCGACAAAGAAAGTTGCTGAAACTCGTTATCGCCGACAAACAACGCCCAGTATCCGTCTGAGATTTCACTGTCCCCAGTATAGATGGAATTATAGACACTATTTGTATCCGTCCCATCCCCTGTTGTTGTGGTATCCTTAACCTCACTTGATGTTGGCAGCGTAATTTCGCCTATTTCTTCAGTATTTGCAGTTGCGGAGGTTAGCTGATCGTAAACATTATGAAAAAAATCCGGGAATAGCAAATATCCGACAATACCAACGATGAATATCCATAATGCAAGCACTTTAATATCGCCCCAGATATCATTTTGAGGAGGACGTCCCCAGGCGTTGCTGCGCATAATACCACCCCAAGAAAATATACGTCCATTTATTGGAGAATATGACGTTGCATCTTTTAAATATTCCCCCTACAATTTAACTGAGGTGAAAAATTTTGATGGATTTGCTGCAAAAGAAACTGAAATTGCTGCCGGATAATCCTGGCGTTTATTTGATGAAAAATGCTACTGGTAAGATTATTTACGTTGGCAAAGCCAAGGTGCTGAAAAACCGGGTAAGGTCTTATTTTACAGGGTCCCATGATCAGAAGACCCAAAAACTTGTCAGTGAAATTACCGACTTTGAATATATCCTGACATCTTCTGAGGTTGAGGCTCTCCTGCTCGAATGCAACCTCATCAAAAAACACGACCCGTACTATAACATTATGCTGAAGGATGATAAATCTTATCCGTATATATTAATAACATCCGAAAAACACCCCCGGATTATTGTCACCCGTAAATTTTCCAAAAAAGCCGGCAAATATTTCGGTCCCTATCCCAATGCAACAGCGGCCAGAGAAACTGCCCGCCTGCTGAACCGGCTGCTTCCTTTCCGCAAATGCAGTCAGATCCCTGCCAAATCCTGTCTTTATTATCATATTGGACAATGTCTCGGTCCGTGTATCCATCCTATTGAGCCTGAACAATATCAGGAGGTCCTCGATAAAGCCACCATGTTCCTCCGCGGCAATCAAAAAAGCATCATCAACTGGCTGGAAGGAAAAATGACCAAAGCCGCCGAAGCGCTGCAGTTTGAGGCAGCCAGAGAATACCGGGATCTGATTCAAGACCTGAAAACCATCAGTGAAAAACAAAATATTACGCTAAGTGATTTGCGAAACCGCGATATCGTGGCCTACGCGTTTAATGAAGAGCTAATGAATATTCAGGTTTTTTGTTTTCGTCAGGGTAAACTGGTTACCCGGGACAGTTTCTTCTTTGCCTACTACGATGAACCGGAAGAATCATTTCTTTCATTTCTGATACAGTACTATACGGACGAGATGGTCATTCCGGATGAGATTTGTATTCCTGAAATCCAATCGACCGCAGTCATGGACATCCTTCCTCTGACCATACCTAAAAAAGGTAAAACCAAACAACTTCTGGCAATGGCCGCCTCGAATGCTGAGACTGTTCTGAAAGAAAAAATGGACCTGGAAAAAGACAAAAATGAAGAGATTCAGAAAACGATGACAGGATTATGTAAACTTCTCGGAATCGCTCAGGCCGATACGATCGAAGCCTTCGATATTTCTGGACTGTTCGGCAGCAATATTGTCGGGGGTATGGTTCAGTTTAAAGCCGGAAAACCCTTTCGGGCAAACTACCGCAAATTTAATATTGCTCCGCTCGCGAACAACAATGATGATACTGCCTACCTCAAGCATATTATCGGGCGCCGTTATTCCCGTCTGCAGAGAGAAGAATCCGCAATGCCGGATCTGATTCTGGTTGATGGCGGAAAAGGACAAGTCAAAGCCGCACTTGATGCTCTGAAGGAGCTCCGCTTGACCATTCCGGTTGCCGGTATGGTTAAAAACGACCGGCACGAAACGCGCAGTCTGATCAATCAAGCAGGCCGTGAGCTTTCTATTGACACCAGAATCGAGGTGTTTTATCTGATCCAGCGAATCCAGGACGAAGTGCACCGTTTTGCGATCACTTTCCACAGGCAGCAGCGGATTAAAAACATGACCGCATCGGAGCTGGATGGTATCCCCGGAATCGGGCCAAAACGAAAAAGAATGCTCCTCAGAACTTTTGATTCTTTGGATGCGATCAAAAATGCTGCACCTGAAGAATTTATTAAGTCCGGTTTGTCGGCAGTGGCCGCCCAAGAAGTCTATAACCACTTTCACCATACGTAAAAACAGGTATGATATTATTTTATATCTTGTTAAAAATTTTCTTTGATGTTTGTTTGATTTTTCTTCCTGCCTTGACAAGACAGTCAAAGACGTATATCCTAGAAAATGGATTAATGACTCACAAAAACGCGAAAATATAATATATTTTCGTTTTTTGTGTCTTATTCAGGAGTGATATTTTGAAGCACAAATACTCAATTATTATTATCCACCCTGACCACGACAAAGCACCCCGGCAGATTCAGTTTTCTGTCAAAGCGAAAAAAATGATTGTTACCAGCTCAGCTGCACTGGGTATCTTTTTTACGGGACTTTTTGCTTATGACATTTACCAGGCTCATTACATCAATGTTTATCAGCAAAAAATTGCCTATGTCGATAAGCTTGAAGATCAGTTGCAGGCCAAGGATCTGGAAATCGCTAGATTAAATGAAAAGACATCCGAAATCAATCAGAACTTGTTAACCATCTCCTCACTGGAATCTAAAATTGCCGGCATTCTTAAAATCCAGCAGAAAAGTACGACGGAAGTCAGCCGCGGCAGTTACTCCGTACAGTCATATTCCGAGCCGGAAAGCCTTGATCAGGCTTCAAATCTGCTCAATTCTCATGTGGAAACCCTGCAGGAGTATTATGATGCTTCCGTAGAATACAAAGACAAGCTGAACCGGACACCGAATATTCTTCCGGTCAATGGCCCGATCTCCTCACCTTTTGGCTATCGCCGCAATCCTTTTGGCGGCTGGAGCAGTGAATTTCATTCCGGTATTGATATTGCCTGCGATTATGGCACACCTGTCCAGGCGGTTGCTGCCGGGACCGTCACTTATGCAGGCTATGACGGTTATTGGGGACGAAGGGTGCAGATTGACCACGGCTATGGCGTTGTAACGTTTTATGCCCATAATTCCAAACTGACAGTCAAAGTCGGAGACACGGTTCAGAAAGGCGAGATTGTCGCGTACAGCGGAAATTCCGGCCGGAGCACCGGCAGCCACCTTCACTACCAGGCCTATGTTGACGGCGAACTCGTTGATCCGACAGTCTTTACTACCTATACCGAAGCGCAATAAAAAAAGGAGCGGCTAAGCATGTTTAGTAAAAAAGAAAACGACATAAAACCGGTTATCCGCAATATCAGCACGAACACAAATATTACATACATTGCCGAAGACTGTGAGCTCAAGGGGTCTTTGGTATCGAGCGGCAATATTCGGATAGACGGCAAGCTCGAAGGCACTGTTGAAGTCGGGGGCGACTTAATCATCGGTCAGTCTGCCTCAGTAAAAGCCAATATTTCTGCTGCTACAGCAACGATTACGGGCGTTGTCTGTGGGAACATTAAGGTCGGAGACCTGTTGGAATTAAGCCCTACCTCCCGCCTCTACGGGGACATCACCGCCAAACAGCTTAAGATCGACCAGGGCGCCATCTTTGTCGGCACAAGTTCGATCGTCTCTGACAGTATAGATCATCGCGATGATGCTTCCCCTGAAAAAAAGTCCTAAGAAACAATGCATATTCGGATTCGGAGTTTTGCAGGAATGCTGTAACAGCAGCCCAGCAAAACTCCTTTTTTAGCTCTGTGTCAAATATGAGGAATTTTTTCGTCCAATAACATATCTTCTTGAGGTCTAAGTTCTTAGATATTATAACATACGATATTTTTATTTATTTTATTAATTTCGCTATGGTTAGAGGCATATTGAAAATTTTTTTGAGTTATAACTTTATTTTTTTTATTTTCTTTCATAAGTACTGACAAACAAGCTTTGACTACCTCACTATCATATAAAACATTACTATGTTTTAATACTTCAGCCATTGCTTCTCCTAAACCACGGGCAGGTCTATAAGGTCTATGAGAAGACATCGCATCTATCGTATCCGCAACAGCTAATATCTTTGCTTCTATAAGTATTTCATTATTTCGTAAACCATTTGGGTACCCAGAGCCATTCATTCTTTCATGATGCTGTAAAATTATTTTAGCAATTGGCCAGGAAAAGTCTAAGGTCTTAATAACTTCAAAACCATTCTGAACATGCTCTTTGATTAAATTGAATTCATTATCTGTTAAATTACGAGGTTTATTAAGTATATCTAAAGGTATAGCTATCTTTCCAATATCATGTAGTAGTGCAGCTACTTTTATTCCTTTAATTTGTTCCTCCGGTAATTTCATTTCTTTGGCTATAGCACAAGACAAATTAGCAACATTTGTTTGATGAGAAGCCGTATATGAGTCCTTTTGTTCTAACAGTTCACTCAATGCTGTAATTGTAGATTGTGAAAGGATTTGTAATTTCTCATTGGTTTTTTTTAGTTTTGCTTCCAATGACTTAATTGCTTCCTTTTCCATTAATAATTCCGTTTGCACTTGCTTATACTTTGACATTTCACACATATATTCAAAGCGAACATCCCTGCCGTCCCTCCAACGGATTATCTTATTGGTAATTTCAAAATATTTATTTACAAAAGTATTATAATGTTCCCAGATATATGGTTTGTCCTTGGTTTCTTTTATAATTTGATTTGTACAAAAAATACATGGATAATCTTTATTATGCAAGACCTTATAGCATAACTCTCCTATCGGTTCTCTACCATAAATATCTTTAATAAATTTATTTGCATAAAGTATTTTGTAGTTTTCTATATCCGAAACGTAAATTCCCGCATTGATGCTATCAAACATAGTACAGTATTGAATACGTTCGAAATTCATGCTTTTTTTCGCCATATCATTTGCAATAGTTGAACAAAGAATTCTAGCAATAGACTGGAGAAAGTTAACATCAACTTCCAGCCATTCACGATAATTTCCCCATACATCAAAACCTAAACAACCGTAGTATATATTTTTAACAAATAACGGGATAATAAAAAGAGATTTTATCCTTTGGTTAAGTATTATTTTTTTGTCATCTCATCGGGAATATCTTCAATGTCTGAAAAACATATTATTTTATTATTTTCCACTTGATTTAGTAACCAAGGTGTAAAACATTCCGACATATCATGAAGATTATTTTTTTCGTGCACGATACCGGGCGAAACCCATACAAAATTATTATTTATATTTGTTTCTTGATAAGGTTCTAATAAATAGGCTCGACTAACTAATAGAGTTTCTCCAAGAACTTGAAGACTTTTATTTATGCAATCGTCTATATCACTATCTTCAAGAGTAATAAGAGAAACTTTATTTAGCAATTGTTCATATATGAGTCTGTTTTTTAATGAATTTATTAAATTCCTTTTTCAACAGCCAAATGTGTATGCAAAAATGCTTACTCACTTTCTAAAAGAAGTTTTATAATTTTAGAAGAAGTGTAAATCGGCTACCAAATGATCGTCATTTTAAATTTAAAAAATTCTTATTTGTTCTTAATTATACTATTATAAAACATTTTACTCAAGAAAAATTTTGTTTTTCAAAATATTTTTATTACTAAATATTTATTTAAAGCTCCATGAATGGTCAATAGCCGAAAAGCGGTTGGGGACACGATATAAACCCCTAAATTTACAAAAAGATACTGCCAACAGTATAAAACTATTAACAGCATCTTATAGGTTTGGAGTTACTCTTATTTAGGGGGTTATCCCTACAATACAGAACCTTATCTTACATACCACTTTTGATGGTAGTCCCTTGGATTGTAGGATATCGAGAAGTAAATGTTGCGGCTTAGGTCAAGTAGGTTTTCCCACCAGGATCCCTTTGGTTTCCTGCAAGGGCGGTTTCCCCTTCCTCCTGGTCTGAAATGTTGCCATTTCTCAGAACTTGATCGCCACTTAGTCCGCACTTCAATCCTTCTCAATAAAACGCTCTAGAAGTTTTCCTTAACACTCCCGGTCACCCTAGCCTCTTTTGCAGAAAAGAATTTCCGGCAGGTATAACGGATGTTTGCCAACACCAGTTAACCAATCATCGCCTTTCCAACTTTTCCACCTCAAGGCAGGCTACACTGCACTAAGTTCCTTCCTAATGCAGGTTCATCCCCAAGCCGTAGCTATGTTTCAAACCACGTACCTGGGCCTCCACGGATAAAGGGTAGCGCCCACATGCCATTGCGGATCCCCCTCTGTCCTTAACTCCCAGCAGCAGCCCACGACTGGGCGTCCCAAGCCACCACCAGGAACTTCATCGGTATGCCCTTAGCGGATTCTTAGGCCCGCCCTCGAATGACCGTTTCATGCACTAGAATAACGCTCCATGATCCAAAGGAACCTTACACATCTGAAACTAAGATATAATTAGTTTTCACTAGTTCATTTTTATTAGCTTCCACATCATTTTATACATATAGCTTCCATATCATTTTATACATAATCCGTATTTTTTGCAAAAGCCGGATGTACTATAAAGCGAATTCATACCGCAGATAACTGAACGTTCGTTGATTAAAGAATCGTCTATTTCCGTCAGTTGATTATTTTCGGCTAAATTCGGCCAAAACAGTCTATATTGCCGACCAAAAACCACACCATTATTTGCCGTTTAAAAATAAAAGTCGATCAAAATTATGTATCATTTTTTTTGTGATATTTTTCCCATAGCGAACCATCAGCATATTGGCTGGATGAGATGTGATTTCCTCATCGTCCGTATCTTTAATAAGCAGATCCGTATGCGTCATCAGACGGCGCATCATTTCCCTGTATTCCCAAATCGGCAGGTTTGTTCCATCCAAATCCCAGTGCCAGTAATATTCTGTTGCAATCACAATATAGTCTTCCATTTTTTCGTCACCGAAAGCAGCTTCCAGCATCCTGCGGGCTACTCCATAATTGCGGTAGCGAGGAGACACTTCAATCGCTCCGAGCTCCAGAACCTTGTCTTGTCCGGATGACCACCGTTCAAATTCATCCGGCGGATGAAACGTAATATAGCCGACCAGCTCCCCATTGATTTGGGCTGAGACGACTTTTCCCTGTGGAAGACAGCTGATCTCAACAATGGCTTTTTTTTGTTTGGCAGCCGGACGGAAAGCTTTTAATTGCTGGTCAATTTCAAGCTTTTCCAAGATATCCGGAGATGTCACCCCGGATATCAGCAGTTCCCCTTTCGAAGTCTGGATAGTACAGGTAATGTTGATCCATTCCTCTTTATTCATTTACCCATCCTGCTAGGTATTCCGCCTGATCCGATGTCAGGCTGTCAATTTGCAGTCCAAGTGAATGAAGCTTCATCAGCGCAACCCTGTTATCCAGTTGTTCCGGAACATTAAAAACTTTGTTCTCAAGCCCCTGGTTTTTTACCAGATATTCGAGGGCCAAAGCCTGCAACGCAAAAGACATATCCATTACTTCCACCGGGTGACCGTCTCCTGCAGCTAAATTCACCAGTCTGCCTTCAGCAAGCAAGAAGATTTTTCTCCCGTCTTCAAGGGTAAATTCTTCAGTGTTGGGGCGGACCTTTCTTTTGGAAACAGCCAGAAGACTCAGGTCCTGCTTAGAGATTTCCACATCAAAATGACCGGCGTTCGCCAGGATTGCACCATTCTTCATCCGTGCAAAATGATCTTTTGTAATGACATTTTTATTGCCAGTCACGGTAATAAAGTAATCTGCCATAGAAGCGGCTTCCTTCATCGGCATGACCTCGTATCCATCCATCCAGGCCTCATTGGCTTTAACCGGGTCAACTTCACAGATAATGATTTTCGCCCCAAGCCCTCTGGCTCTTAATGCCACACCTTTTCCGCACCATCCATAACCAACGATACAAACCGTTTTTCCTGCAACGACCAGATTGGTTGTCCGCAGAATTGCATCCCAGACGGATTGACCCGTTCCGTATCGGTTGTCAAATAAATACTTGCTTCTGGCATCATTGACGGCCATCATCGGAAATTCAAGCTTTCCTTCCCTGGACATGGCTTTTAATCTGAGAATACCTGTTGTGGTCTCCTCCGCTCCACCTCTAACCTGGCCAATCAGTTCCCGCCGGCAAGTATGAATTGTTGAAACGAGATCCCCACCGTCATCAATGATATAATCAGGCCCAAAATCGAGGGCCTTATTGATATGCACTTTATACTCCTCATCTGTCGCACCGTGCCAGGCATGAGCCCTGATGCCGTTTTCGACCAGAGCCGCTACCACATCATCCTGCGTAGAGAGCGGATTGCTGGCGACCACAGCAACTTCCCCGCCTCCCGCCTGAATTGTCAAGGCCAGATATGCGGTTTTTGCTTCCAAATGAAGGCAGATGACAATTTTTTTCCCTGCAAACGGGCGCTCTTGAATATATTGATCCCGAAGTGAATTCAACACCGGCATGTACTGTTTTACCCAGTCTATTTTTCGTTGTCCGTCAGCAGCCAGCCTAATATCTCGAATGGTAGAAACTTCGTTCATCTTAGCACCTCCTCCGCTTTATTATACACGTATTTGTTCTAAAAGTCAGACTGCTTAGGAAGAAAATCAGGCTCCTTTTCAGGACCTGATTGTACAGTCTTGCTTGCGTACTTATGCTGTTTCTTTCGGACTTTTTTCCTTGCTGCAGGCATCAACTTTTTGAGCAATTACATCAAACAGCGCCGACTGATATTCTTCAACTTGCCCGGCATCGGAAAGCGCCGTCAGTCTTGGATCAATCGGCAATTGGCCGAGATAAGGAATCTCATTCGCCGCAGCTTCCTTCTCTCCGGCCGGTTTGCCGAATATCTCAATGCGCTTGTTGCAGTCCGGGCATTCAATATAAGCCATATTTTCAACAAGTCCATAAAAAGTAGCTTTATACATGGTGGCCATTTTTATGGCTTTGCGAACAACCATGTTAGCGAGCTGCTGAGGACTTGTGACAATGACCAAACCATCCACCGGAATAGACTGCAATACGGAGATCGGCACATCGCCGGTTCCTGGAGGCAAGTCAATCAGCAGGTAATCAAGTTCTCCCCAGATCACATCCGTCCAGAACTGTTTCACCAGTTGGGAAATGACCGGACCTCTCCAAATCACAGGATCATCCTCATTTTCGAGCATAAGATTCAGAGAAACAATCTTGATGCCACTCATGGATTTGACCGGCATAATCCCCTTTTCAGCGGCACTTGCTTTGTCTTTGAGACCAAAAATCTTCGGAATGCTGGGTCCTGTGATATCCGCATCGAGAATACCGACTTTATAGCCCTGACGCATCAGGCTTACTGCAAGCATGCTCGTTACAGAGGATTTTCCGACTCCACCCTTGCCGCTCATGACTGCAACAACATTTTTAATATTACTTAATTTTTGAGCTTCAGTAAGTTCCGGAACTGAGGAGCAGCTGCCGGAGCAGGTTGAAGCTGTTGAACAACTGCTGCATGGACTACTCACCTTTTTTACCTCCATTATTCGCTTACAAGTTTTTCCAGCTGATCGAGCAGCTCCACAAAAACATCCAGTGCCTGCTTAACCGGTTCCGGTTTTTCCATATCGACTCCGGCTTGGCGCAGAAGTTCGATCGGATAATCTGAGCCTCCGCTGGACAAAAACGCCAGATACCGCTGTACAGCAGGTTCCCCTTCCTGCACGATTTGCTGAGCGAGAGCCGTCGCTGCTGAAAATCCTGTCGCATACTTATAAACATAGAAAGCATTATAAAAATGCGGAATCCGTGTCCATTCCATATTGATCTGTTCATCCAAGACAATGTCTGACCCAAAATATTTCAAGTTCAGGTCCCGGTAAATTTCGGACAGGTAGTCCGCCGTGAGGGATTCATTCCGTTCGGCTGCAGCATGTATTTCCTTTTCAAACTCTGCGAACATGGTCTGCCTGAACACGGTTCCCCTGAATTGTTCCAGATAATGATTAATCAGATAGGCCTTCATTTTACTGTCATTCGAGGCATTGATCATATGACGCATAACCAGGGATTCGTTCAGTGTGGACGCAACCTCGGCCACAAATATTTTATATCCTGCATAAAGATGCGTCTGGTTTTTATTTGATAAATACGTGTGCAGGGAATGCCCCATTTCATGGGCCAGCGTAAACAGGGAATCCAGCGTATTCTGATGATTCAGCAAAACATAAGGATGGGAGCTGTACGTGCCCCAGGAGTAGCCTCCGCTTGTTTTGCCGATATTCTCATAGATATCGATCCAGCCGGAACGAAATCCTTCGTCCAGAATGTCCAGATACTCTTCTCCCAAAGGTTTCAGCCCTTCGCGTGCAATGGATTTCGCTTCCTCAAACGGAATATGCGTATCCATTTCAGGGACGAAAGGAACATAAATATCATACATATGCAACTCAGTAACGCCGAGGACTTTTTTGCGCAGCTGGATATACCGCTGGAACTGCGGCAAATAGTCATGAACTGTCTGTATCAGCGCGTCGTAAACGGAAAGTGGCACTTTGTCGTCGTCAAGAGCGCTTTGAATCGCAGAATCATAGTGTCTGACCCTTGCATAAAAAACATCGGCCTTGACACTCGCTCCGAGCATTGCCGCCCAGGAGTTTATTTGTTTGCCGTAAGCCGCATACATCGTCGTAAACGCATCCTGTCTGACTCTACGGTCTTTGCTTTCCATATACCGGATAAAATTTCCCTTGGTCAGTTCAATTTCCCGGCCTTCTTCATCCTTGATCGGACCGATTTTCAGATCCGCATCGTTGGCCATGCTGAAAATCGTGCTTGGTGCTGAAGCCAGTTCGCCTGTTTCAGCCAGGATTTTTTCCTCGGCCAGACTCAAGACATGTTGTTTTTGTCTCAAGATATTTTCCAGGTAATGATGATAAATCTGCAATCTCTCATCCTGACGAATCTCACTAAAGCGTTCATCCGGAATAGCCAGGATTTCCGGAACAATAAAGGACAAGGCGCTTCCGGCCTGTACTGAAAGCATTGTCGCCCGGTCTGTCATCCCCTGGTAACGGGAAATCCGGTTATCTTCATCCCTTCTCATCCGGGCGTACGTAAACAGTTCTTCCAGGTTCAGGCTGAAACGGTCTGCCCATTCCATACATTCAACAAAAATGTCCGCACCGCCGGCAAGCTGTCCCTGATATTTTGCGGAAAGCCCAATCATCTTTTCTGTTTCGCTAAACATTGTCTCCCAGTCCTGATCACTGGCAAAAATATCTTCGAGTCTCCATTTATATTCCTGCGGGATTTCTTCCCTTGAACGTAACGTCTCTGACAAACTGATCCCTCCAAATAATTGATCTTCTCGAAATATTATACACAGTAAAAGAAAAAATTACTAATTTGTTGAGCAAATTAATACTAATTGTTTGCCCTTAATAACAAGAATACCAGTCTGTGTAAACGACAGGTTGGTATCTTTTTATTCGGCTAAATCTGCCCATGTTGTATAAGGCTTCCTGCCAAGATTAAGATTTGTGTAGCGCTTCTCGCCGGTTATTTCACGGTCACCGGCAACCCATTCCGGAAATTCCAGCGGATAATCTTCCTGCGGAATTTCTGCATCCACCGTAATCAAGCCGGTATTTTCCTCTTCATAAACATCAATCTCCCAGATTATTCCCTGACCGCTCTTCACTGTATATCTCGTCTTAATGATGGGCGGGCTTATTGCCAAGGACATAAGCTTCCGAACCTCATCCTCCGTTACTTCCTTGGCCGGAGTCTCCAACTCGAACCGCCTGTTTTTCGTATAATAATCCTTGATTGTCAACATCATTTGATTTCCCTTGATTCTGAACCTGACCGATGGTTTTTCCGAAAGATAACCTTGAATCATCCGTTCCCCTTTCTTCAGTTCCGGCAGAAGATGCTGATGAACAAGGTACTTGCGCTCAATCTCCAGTCCCAATATCCCCAACTCCCATACGAGTACCATAATAACCCCTAAAATTACAATAAATGGCGAGCAGATTTCTTGGTAAGACAAGGCGGTATTACGAGAAATCTGCTGACAGTATATGAATTTAGGGTTGACATGGTACTATTGCAAATTTATTTTATAAGCTTCATTATACCTTAAATTTTCCAAGGTCTATATAAGTCTATTTAATTTATTATCTATCTTTAATCTAATAATAAGGTTGAAATTTTGATCAAGTGTCTTCTGTTTTAGCTCCTGGTTTTTTATCGTAATCAACAAGTTTCAAATAACCCCACGTCGCCAATGGGAACCAGATAATAAAGAGGATGATGGGATAAACCAGCGGACCCGTATTTATAATTCCCAGTTTTGAGATCACCTGAGAAAACATCACGCTGTAAAATATCCCGGATAAGACATAAACATAGCGGTAAATATTTTTCTTAGGTAATAAATAGAAGTATATAACATAAAATACTGCCCAGGATATCGGAGCAAAAAAATGCACTGCCATTATCCCGAACTCCTGGTAATTGATATACCCGAACAATCCGGTGAAATAGCCGATGCCCGCCGCAATAACATCAAATATAGCCCCGAATATGATTCCGTAGATCGATAGTCTTCGAATTTCTGCTCTCGGAACAACGGCAACCATAGTCAATACAAAAATAAATGTATAGACCATCGGAATAAATTTTACAGCCATAAAACGTGCTCCTTTACTGAAGAGAATGCTGATATTAATCATTCCTGCTTTTCGGAATTATTATGCAAATGACAGTCCAAAATGTTGTATATCAGGAAACAAAAATCTATGACATGACCAATCATTGTCCAATTAAGAAAGCAATTGATGTTCATAAGGCCTACAAAGCAAAGAGCACTTCTGACTGTTTATGACAGCAGCAGTGCTCTTGCTTATTTTAGCCGGGACATTTGTACCTGCTCGTAATGCTTAATTTTAATACCTGCTCTCTTACTGCTTCCCAATCTGCTGCAGCGCTTCAACTGCTGAGGCATCGGCAAGGGTCGTCGTATCGCCGATTGCCCTCCCTTCAGCAATATCTCTTAAGATTCTGCGGATAATTTTTCCGCTGCGGGTTTTCGGCAATTCTTCCGTAAGGTGAATTTCATCAGGCTTGGCGATTGCCCCGATTTTGGCGGCAACATGATTCTTAAGTTCATTCACCAAGTCTTCCCTGGCTGCAACCCCTTCACGGAGGGTGACGAAAGCTGCGATCGCCTGCCCTTTCACTTCATGGCTTTTACCGATGCAGGCAGCTTCAGCCACAGCCGGATGCTCAACAAGGGCGCTTTCGACTTCAGCTGTACCGATTCGATGACCGGAAACATTGATGACATCATCGACTCTGCCAATAATCCAGAAATAACCGTCTTCATCGATTTTGGCCCCGTCCCCGGCAAAGTATCTGTCTGGCCATGTGCCCCAGTAGGTGTCCTTATAGCGCTTGTCATCACCATAAACCGTTCTGAGCATTGCCGGCCAGGGTTCGGTGATCGCCACGAATCCAACCTCTCCGTTTTGAACCGGCTGTCCGGATCTGTTCAATATTTCGGCTTTGACACCCGGGAAAGGCACAGAACAGGAACCGGGCTTCATGTCGGTTACTCCCGGCAGAGCTGAAATCATAATCATTCCTGTTTCCGTCTGCCACCAGGTATCGACGATCGGGCATCTTTCTCCGCCGATATGCTTGTGATACCATAACCAGGCTTCAGGATTGATCGGTTCTCCAACCGTCCCGAGGAGCCTTAGGCTGTTCAAGTTTCTTTTCTGGGGATAGCTCTCTCCCCATTTCATAAAGGTCCTGATTGCCGTAGGCGCGGTATACAAAATGGTTACCCCGTACTTTTCAATCAGTTCCCAGTATCTGTCCTTCGCAGGATAGTCAGGCGTCCCTTCAAAGAGGAATACCGTCGCACCGTTGGCCAGCGGTCCATATACCAGATAGCTGTGGCCTGTGATCCAGCCGATATCCGCCGTACACCAATAAACATCGTTTTCCTTCAGATCAAAGATGTACTGATGGGTCGTCGAAACACCTGTCAGGTAACCACCGGTCGTATGCACAACGCCTTTAGGCTTTCCGGTGGTGCCGCTCGTATATAGGATGAACAAAATATCTTCCGCATCCATTTCTTCAGCCGGACAATCGGCTGCAGCATCCTTCATCAGCTCATGGTACCAGACATCTCTTTCTCCTTGTACGGCATTATCTAGGCCTACCCGTCTGACCACGATGACTTTATCGATTTCCGCGACACCTTTCAGAGCCTCATCGACATTTTCTTTGAGCGGAAGAACCTTTCCGCGGCGATAGCCGGCATCAGCCGTAATCACAATCTTCGATTTAGCATCATTGATTCTATCCCGAATGGCCTCAGCGCTGAATCCGCCGAAGACCACACTGTGGGGCGCTCCGATTCTGGAGCAGGCCAGCATGGCAACGACTGCTTCCGGAATCATTGGCATATAAATGGTGACAACATCCCCCTTTTTCACACCCAGAGAGCGAAGTACCCCCGCAAATTTGCTGACTTCATGATGCAATTCCTTATAGGTGAGCATTTGGGTATCACCATTTTCGCCTTCAAAAACAATGGCATTTTTATCCGCCCGGGGCCCGGCCAAATGCCGGTCCAAACAATTGTAGGACGCATTGAGTTTACCGCCGTTAAACCATTTGGCAAATGGCGGATTCCACTCTAGAACCGTATCCCATTTTTTGAACCAACTAAGCGTTGAAGCCCTCTCTTCCCAAAAGGCCAATCTGTCTTCTGCCTTTTGATAAATGCCCGGGTCGGAAATGAGAGCATCTTTCCTGAATTCCTCTGAACTCTGAAAGACGTGTTTATTTTCTGAACTTAGGGTAATCTCTTTGGACATCTCTTTTTCCTCCTTACCGACCCAACGATAATTTTTATTTTTTTCATCATATCACAACCGACTGTCCAAATCGTCTGCTTTGGAGCCAATTGCCCGTATTTAAGGGTTAAACGCAAAATACCGGCCTTCGCCGGTATCTCCAGATTTCTTTATCATCTTATCTATATGTGTCTTTAAATATCTTGCTTCTCATCTGATCATTCATTCCTGCTTATAGATCAATAAGTGAAACAGGCAGCGTACGTTCCACTGCCTGTTTCAGCCACCTCGTCCACCTTTTCTCCCAGGAAGGTTCCCCATCCTTCCAATTAATTATTTTACTTGATGATATTTTCAAATGCAAGTGCAAATCCAAATATGTCCAACATAGGTACTAGTCCTTGAGAAATTTCCTTTCCAGATAAGCGGTAATTTCCTCCGGCTGGCACCTGTATACCTTCTGGGCAGGCTTCTCTCTTAAACCCTGCAGCCCGGAAGGGATATCCCAGCCTGTCAAAGCGCTGAGCCTGGTCAACGCTTCCCAGGGGCCACATTCTCTGTAGCTGTCACCGGCAATTGCTGTCAGCACGCTTTGAGCAAACTTGAAAGGACTCGCCGTTGAAGTCAGGACAGTAAAGGTTTTGTCCCCGCTGTTTTCTCGATAATCGTTGTAAACCTTCATCGCGACAGCCGTATGCGGGTCCAGCAGATAGTTGTCTTCTTCATACACTTTTTTGATGGTTTCGAAAACACCCTCTTCATCCGTCCAGCCAGCGATCATATTCTCCCTACAGGCAGTCAAAGTATCCGGATCCACACTGAACTTCCCTTCGCTGGAGAGACGTTGGAACCAGCTACTGGTCTTGCCGGCATCCCTTCCGGATACTTCAAACAAAAAGCGCTCAAAATTGCTGGAAATAAGGATGTCCATTGAAGGTGACGAAGTCAGATAAAACGGACGATTGCTTTCATAAGTTCCGGCAGTGAAGAAGTCTGTAAGCACATTGTTTTTATTCGATGCACAAATCAGCTTGCCCAGTGGCAGTCCCATTCTCTTAGCATAATAAGCGGCCAGAATATTGCCAAAATTACCCGTGGGAACCACGATGTTGATTTTCTCTTCCGCAGCAGTTCTTCCGAGTCTTACTGCCTCGAGATAAGCCCAGAAATAATAAACAATTTGAGGCAGCAGTCTTCCCCAGTTAATGGAATTCGCTGAGGAGAAAACCATATGGTTGGCATTCAATTTTTGGCGCAGTTCTTCAGATGAAAAAATCTTTTTAACTGCAGTCTGGCACTCGTCAAAATTTCCGTTGACCGCCACAACGAAAGTATTTCCTCCGCCTGTCGTAACCATCTGGCGCTCCTGCACAGCACTGACGCCGCCGTCGGGATAAAAAACCACAATCCGGGTACCCGGAACATCCTTAAATCCGTCCAAGGCGGCCTTGCCGGTATCTCCGGAAGTCGCCGTAAGAATCAGAACTTCCACATCAAGTCCAAGTTCTTTAATACTTGCAGTAAGCAGATAAGGCAGCACCTGCAGGGCCATATCCTTAAAAGCAGCGGTCGGGCCGTGCCAGAGTTCCAGCATCCCGCAGCCACCGACTTCAACAAGCGGTGCGGGGTTTGACGTATCAAAACGTCCGTCTCCGTATACTTTGACTGCCTCTTCCAGCGTTCCTGCCGGTAGATCTCCGCAATACAGCTTCATAATTTGCAGCGCAAGCTCGGCGTAACTGCAGTTGGCATATTGTTTCCAATCCACGCAGGGGATCTCCTGAGGAACAAATAGTCCTCCCTGAGGTACCATTCCTAGAGCAATCGCCTGGGCAGAGGTTTGAGCATCAATGTTGCCGCGGGTACTAAGATACATTTTTTCTCCTCCAATAATCACTGTGCAATATTTCAATCATCAATAATTGATATTTTACTTGATTTTATATGAAAAGACACGTAAAAACAATATAACTATAATAGAATCCTGCTTAACTATCAAGGATTATCCTGTATTATTTTGAACACAAGACAAGGTATTTTACGCCTGAGCAAGAATATATTGGATAAGCAACTGATGCACTGGATAAAATGACTCATATGGCTTGACATTCCTCAAATCAACCAGAAAGCAAGGCGAAATACGATGAAAGATAATTTCACCCGCAAATACAGACAGACTTTGCTGCTCGGCTTAATCAAGGTAATCCAGGAACTGTTCCCCGAAGAAATGCTGAAGATTCCTTATTCCATCCTTGACGGCGTTTATTGCGAATTTTCCGGCTCCTTGGTCTCTCCCAGAGAAGTCAGACAGATTGAAACAGCGTTAAAGAGCTGGGCTTATAATAAAAACTGCATTGAATTTTTGGGGAAAGAAGAGAATTTTCATATCTACAAATTGGATGAAGCCATCATAAAATCAATTTATTCCGCCTTCGAGGATACTTCTGCCATCAAGGATTTTCGGCTTATTCCTTTTCAGCCGGGATTTATTCTGGATTTTTCTGATGAGTCCGGTTATTTGGCAGACTTTGTTCTTCCCAAAAAGCTTTCAGCAACCTATACGGAAACGCAACGCTGGCTTGAAGTCCTGGATCTGGCTGAGGTCAAGGACGTGAATTCCTATATCAGAAACGGCCACTCCATCGATCTCATTAATATTGCTGAAGCTCTCCAGGAGAAAAAGATCGCGGACATTGCGGATATAATAACCAATGAAAATAAAAATGTCAGAATCGTGCTGATTTCAGGACCATCCTCATCAGGGAAGACGACCTTTACCCATCGTCTCTCGACTCAGCTGATCGTCAACGGCCTGAAACCGATTTCCTTATCTCTGGACAACTATTACCTGAATCGGGAAAACATTCCGCGTGATGCTTCCGGACAGCTGGATTTTGATACCCTATACTCCTTGGACCTTGCGCTGCTCAATGAACATCTGGATAAACTGATTATGGGAGAAACGGTCCAGACACCGGTATTCAACTTTTTCACCGGAAAGAGAAATCTGGACGGAAATTGTATCCGTCTTGACTCGGACAATATCCTGCTGGTCGAAGGCATCCATGCCCTGAACCCAGGTTTACTTACCATTAACAGAAATTC
Organism: Dehalobacter restrictus DSM 9455; assembly: GCF_000512895.1. Classification (NCBI taxonomy): domain Bacteria; kingdom Bacillati; phylum Bacillota; class Clostridia; order Eubacteriales; family Desulfitobacteriaceae; genus Dehalobacter; species Dehalobacter restrictus. Next base: position 1,236,834 of record NZ_CP007033.1, on the reverse strand, counting down.
GTTCTTTAAAGTCTATATCAGTGCGCTTTTCCTGCTGAATATCGACCGCCACAACCGCGTCCCGACAACTGAGGCGAGACTGATCAGACGAATCGTACGCGACGATAAATTCAGGGGCTTTGGCCCGGAGCGGACTCTGAATCAGTGGCCAAGTGTCAGACGCGGGGAAAATACCAGCGTTTTCCGCTACCAGGAAGAAGCAGATATCATGTTTAATTCCAGCCTGCTCTTTGAAATGAACGCCCTGCGTTCCTTTGCCGAACCTCTTCTTGAAAAAATTCAGGAAACAAATATGTTTTACGATACTTCAATTCGTTTGCTAAATCTTCTGTCGTTTTTTGAACCCATGGACACATCCAACATCCCCTTAAATTCAATTCTCCGGGAATTTATCGGAGGAAGTATCTATAGTGAATAGCCATAACATATCATCCAAGGAGAAAATGATGGAACCCAACAGACTTATGATGCGTGATTGTAAAATAAACCGCATTCTTTGTATTTTAGAACAAACCTATCCGGAAGCGCACTGTGAGCTGAATTTTCGCAACCCCTTTGAACTCCTTGTTGCAACAATTCTCAGTGCCCAGACCACAGACCAAAAGGTCAACAAAGTAACAGCCGTACTTTTCGAACGCTGCCCCACTCCCAAAAAGATGTTGGAGATCACTCCCCGCGAGTTTGAAGAAATCATTCGCCCGATCGGACTCTTCCGCACCAAAGCCAAAAATATTCTGCAGACCTGCGAGCTGCTCATTGAAGAACATCACGGAGATGTCCCCTCGAATCTGGATGACCTCGTAAAAATGCCGGGTGTTGGCCGTAAAACAGCCGGAGTAGTCTTAGCAAACGCCTATGGCATTCCTGCTTTACCTGTGGATACCCACGTACTGAGGGTTGCCAATCGGCTCGGTCTGTCCCGGGAAAAAGACCCTTCTAAAGTAGAAAAAGAGCTTACCGCTCTTATCCCTATGGAACTATGGATTGATACCCATCACCGTTTGATTTTTCACGGTCGCAGACTTTGCCATGCCCGGAAGCCGGAATGCCCGGTCTGTCCTTTGAAAGACTGCTGTCCGGTATTTACCAGTGCTTCCTAATATCAATTCTTCCTCACCCTATTTTACAACATGAGCTGTCAACTGCATTAATGTGCTGCGGTTTTTCACCCCGGAAAGATTCTCACCCGTAATTTGCTCTCCTGCTTTTAATACTGTACCGTTTTCAAGCTGAATGTCATTATTCAGCGTTTTTCCGAGCAGGAACTGAAGCTGGCGCTGCTCAAAGACATTAAAATCCTCCGGATATATGATTGTCCCGCTATTTTCAGCTGTCTTCAGTAAACTTTCACTCTTACCGAACTGTTCAATTTTCTTCTTCAAAAGCTCTTTTTCACTCAAGGCCGGGCTCTCCTTACCGCTCGATGGCTCGGATGCCTCTAACGCCTTGTTCCGTTCCGGCTTGATCAGTTCCTTGGCTTGTTTTCCTGAAGAAGGAGGATTGTCATCAATCAGAATGATCTCCTTACCGTACGTGATCACGTGATCACATTTAAATTCGCTGCATTTCCCCTGCGGATCAACGACCTCACAGGCTGCAATTATTCCGGTTGTTTCATCGAACAGTATTTCCTTCACCTGACCTATTAGGCACCCCCGGGTCGTCAGAACCTGAGAACTAACGACCTTGACATCTTTTTTTAGAAGTTCCACAGCAAGGTTGTTATGCGCAACATCCTGAACAACGGTGCTGTCATTGATGATTAATGCATAATCCCCTAACCCCAGGATATCGGCGTAAGCGATTAATCTTGCACCAAAATAATCTGACGGCTGGTCGATGACAAAGAAAGCCAAACTCCCATCCTCAGAATTGATGATGATGTCTTTGACAGTGCTGATTTGCTTTCCTTCATTTATGCTGATAATTTTCAAACCCCGAATTTCTGCCGAAGACTTCATTTTCCGATATCCTCCCGCCTATTAAAAATGACTATCATTGCACTCTGAATGTAGTTCTACAATCATACAAAATTCTCCTTCTTTATCGAATAAAATACAAATACAACCTTATTGCTTCAATAACTGAATAAGGTCCATATGAGGCTGAAACAAAGTGCAGCCAGCCAAGGCAGCACATTCAGCCGGACAATCTGTGCGGCTTCCGTTTGGGTGACCGCACTGACAATAGCCGGGAATCCCCATGGAATCACTGCAGCGTCTGTCCAAATTGCCGTAACCTGCCCCAGAACGGCCAAAGGAACGGCTGAAATTCCGGCCGCCTGTCCGAGAGCCGCCGCAATCCCGCCGGCTAACGGCAGAGCAGCGAAACCGGATCCGCTCATTGCCCCCAATACCGCTGTCAGCATTACCAGCAAGGCACAGGAATACTTATTAAGCACCACGATACCGGATAACTTATAGGCCAGCTGTTCCAGATAGCCCGCACCTTGGTGCAGCAGGACATTTTCATAACCGGAATGCGTCCCGAGGAGGAAGAAACCTGATATTACAACGATCGGGGCAAATACCTCCATTGAAAACTTCATTCCGGTCTGGATATGCCGCCCAAAAGTATTAAAAGATGTCTTATAATCAGTCAAAATCGTGCCAAGAATCAGGACAAGCAGCGTTACGCCGCCGATAACCGCTACGGCACTGTCTCCCCGCAATCTGCCATAGATCAGCCAGATCACTGCCAACAAGTAAAATGCAACTGCCGCCAGTGCCAGGATCATTCTTTTTCTTTTCTGAATCTGATGGTTTTGCTTTATCGGAGAAAGTACATCAAATTCTTTTTGCTGCTCCTCCCCCTTCTGCCCGTCCAGTCGTTCCCTGTTGTCTGCCACCACGTACGCAGGAATGTTTTTCTTTTGCTGAACCATCATCATTCGAAAGCCGATCAAAGAAGCGATGATCCCGCTTCCGCATACAAGCGGCAGAGACTGCCGTAAGACCTGCTCCAGAGCGACACCGGCTGACCTGGCGCTAAGGCTGGGCGCACCCTGAATCACGTAATCACCGGCCAGCGCAATTCCTTCGCCAAAAATGCATAGACCAACCGCCAAACCAAGCGGAGAAATCCGGCTGCGGTGAATCAGTGGAAGGATCAAAGCCCCCAGCAGGGAGACTGCAGGCGTCGGCCACAGAAATAAACTAAAGGTAAGCAGCATGACCCCTGCGAGCCAGTACAAATAAGCGGCATTTTTAATCTTCAGAATTGGCTTGATCAGGATGGTTTCCGTTTTCGTTTCTTTCAGCATGCCGGTCATAGCGACTACCAATCCGATCAGCAGGATGATCGGAAGCAGATCCGCAGCTGTCAGGAGAAACCCCCGGAAGGCAGCCTGAATTCCCCCAAAGAAGCTGCCGGTGTCCAGCACGCCTACGGCCAAAAGTCCAATGGCAGCAATGATTACCGGTTTTTCTTAAAAGAAATGGCGATTATGATCAAAAGAATAAAAGCAAAGTAGACAAGCATGCCGGGACTTGGCAAACGATATTCACTTCCTTTTCCAAAAGACAAATGCTATACTTTTTTATGGGTTGAATCATTTGAAATGAGAGGACTATGATCATGAAACATTATGATATCGGTATTGTCGGCGGTGGAATCTCCGGTATAATGTGTGCCTATGAACTGATCAAACACAACCCTAAGCTTAACATCTGCATTTTTGAAAAAGGAAACAGCATACGCGACCGAAAATGCCCCCTGACTGAAAACAAATCCGTGAAATGTGCCAATTGCCCGACCTGTGCGATCATGGAGGGGTTCGGAGGGTGCGGTTCCTTTTCTGACGGAAAATATAATTTTACCACCGAATTTGGTGGCTGGCTGAATGAGTATGTCTCCAATGACCATGTCATGGATCTGATAGAGTATATGGATTCCATGCTTGTTGACTTTGGCGCAACGACCAAACGTTTTAGTACCCAAACTCCCAAAGCGCGCGAAATCGGAAAAATTGCGCTCCAAAACGATCTTCATCTTCTCCAGGCCGAAGTCAAACACCTTGGCACTGAGAATAATCTTAAAATCATGACCAATATCTTCAATTTTTTAAAGGACAAAGTTGAAATCAGACATAAGACAGAAATCATCGATGTTTCCCAGAATAAAGACAGGTATATTTTGTCCGCAGCCGTTGGGGAATATTCCTGTGACTGTCTGGTCTGCGCGGTTGGCCGGGTTGGAAGCGAGTGGTTTACTTCATTATGCAGGAAGATGAATATTCCGATGACGAACAATCAAATTGATCTCGGCGTCAGAGTCGAACTTCCTTACGAAGTGTTCAGTCAGATCACCGATGAAGTCTACGAGGCTAAGTTGCATTACTACACCCGGAAATACAATGACCTGGTCAAAACCTTCTGCATGAATCCCCGGGGACATGTCGTCACAGAAAATACCGTCGGCGTACTTACTGTAAACGGTCACAGTTATTCCGACGATAAACTGAAAAGCAACAATACGAATTTTGCGCTGCTGGTCTGTAATAAATTCACTTCTCCGTTCAACGAACCATTAAAGTATGGCAAATATATCGCCACGCTTTCCAACATGCTTGGCGAAGGTGTCATCGTTCAGCGCTTCGGCGACCTGATGAAAGGCCGGCGGACAAATGAAAAAAGAATGATGAAATCATTCACCAAACCCACTTTGCAATCCGCGAACGCCGGCGATCTTGGACTTGCCCTTCCGAAACGCCATCTCGATAATATCATTGAAATGATCTATAAACTGGATAAAATCGCACCCGGAACGGCGAACTATGATACATTGCTTTACGGCGTTGAAGTGAAATTCTATTCGGCCAGGCCACAGCTGAACAAGCAGTTGGAAACAAAGTATTCGAATTTTTATGCGATTGGCGACGGAGCAGGCATTACCCGTTCCCTATCCCAGTCCGCAGCCAGCGGCATCTATGTCGCCCGCAATATACTAAAAAAGCTTGAAGTCTAGCTGGCTTATAGGTTTTGGCTTATCTGCGGGCTATAATACCGCTTTTCGGCTATTGGCCCGTAAATCTGCATGCTAGAAACTATGTAAACTATAGATTGCTTTCGAGGTAGTCGAGAGCTTCTTCTATACAGGGGTAGTTGCTGATACCTTCCGCAACGGCTGCATCCCCGATCATAAGGAAATCGTTTGTTTCGTCTTTCATTGGCAAATCCACGATCGTATTTCCAAATACAATGACTTCCTCACTGCGAATACCAAGGATCTCTTTGACCACAGCAAGGGCCCGACCCTTGCTGTTTTCTTTGGGCATGACCTCTACACAATCATCGTATCGATTGATTTTATACTTATTTCTCTTCACCGGTTCCAGAGCTTGTACTGCCTGATACAATAAATTAACCGTGGAAAAATCCTTAGGTGCGGCAGTCAGCATCGTCTGATTGGGCTGAAACCAGAGATCCGGAAATTTTTTCAGAAGATCTTGCTTCATTACCTCACCTATCTGGTGCGGGATAGCTTCAAGCTTTTTCTCCCATTTACGCAGCGGCTCAAAAATAACGCCGCCGTTTTCTCCTGCAACCAAAGGTTGACAGATCCCAATTCCCCTAGCCAATCCCGCCAGGTAGGAAGCCGTCCGACCGGAAATAAAAACAATTCTGATCCCCTGACGTTCCAGCGATCTTAATTTACAGGCTACCTGGGCAGTAATCGGATCGTCCGTTGGTGCCAAGGTACCGTCAATATCAAATACAGCAAGCTTGATTCCTATGCTAATCCCCTCCTTGATTGTACGAATACTTTCAAATACACCAAAGAACCAACCGTATAGTTGTATCCCGAAGGAGATTTTCTAATTCAATATATATTATTTTTATTAACCAATTAATTATTTGACTTCTCTCATATTCGCCAATATGTAGCCTTCAAATATTTCATTTATTTTCATTTGCTGTTCTCCTTAAAAAGAAAAGACACCTTGGGTTCAACCATCCATTTAAATAAAGTTCTAATTCCGTTCAAGGCCAGGATGATTGCCAGCGCTGCCCCAAGTATTATTACCAGCGCTCGCTGCGGTCCTGTCTGCAAAACCTGATAAAACCCGTATGCAACAAGGGCCTTCACGATCAATCCATGAAGCAGATACGTATACATCGTATTGCGCCCCAACGCTGAAACCAGAGGAACCTTCCTGCCAGGCACCAGCAGCAGCAGGCTCAGACCTAAAACTACAGCCAGCAGGTAAATACCTCCACGGTATAGACCTGCGAACCATTCCGTAGCGCCAAGCGCCTGATAAGATGCGCTCCCATAAAACCACGTAACGGTATAATTCTGACCAAAATAACAGAAAGCCAGAAAAGCCAGTAGCATAACACCGCCAGCAGCGAAGCGCCAATTTTTCGTCAGCAGCTTTTCCAGATGCTTTTTCTCAAAATAAAAGCCTGCCAGGAAAAACGGAAAGAAAACAACAATCCGCGACAGGCTCGCATAGTAACCCAGCTCACCCGTATATCCGGCAATAAGGCCGAAAAGAAATGTAACAGGCAGTGCATATCTGATCCTGACCACATAAGGCAGCGCCACTTTCCAAATAATCATGCTGAATAAAAACCACATGATCCAGTACGGCGTAAAAAAAGTAAAATGCAGGCTTTCCTTATGGAAAATCCAAAAGTCAAAAACGGAATAGATCATTTCGAAAATAACATAGGGTATGACTAGTTTGCTGATAATTTTTATCTCATATTTCGGATCATCAATATTCTTGGCAAAATAGCCGGAAATGAAAACAAACAGCGGCATATGAAATGAATAAATAAACGCATAAATGGATTTGAAAGCTGGAATATAGATCAGGGGTTCAATCATATGACCGACAACCACCAAAACAATCAGCATGAATTTCAGGTTGTCGAAGTACGGATCTCTTTGATTCATCCTCTGTCGGGTTCCTTTCTTTTCCTGATGATTTGATCTGGTTTATTATATCATTCATTTTGTCAAGAATCCTTAAAAAATTGCATTTAATTGGCCCCTTGTATTTAACAGGGGGCCAGGCTGCTGACAAGGCAATCGTTTGTCAGCAGTTTTTATCTTTTCAGAGGGGAAAAAAATATGGGCTTCCGGCAGAGGAACAGGAGGAATTTATCACGGATAACCAGGTCGGGAACATGAAGACTACTTTCTTCCTGGAGCCCATATTCGGGGTGATTTTGCAGCTGTACTGGTTCCATGTATGGTCACATTAATTGTTTGGGTATCAATACCGAAGATTTTTATAAATATGCAGTCATAGGTATCTGTAAGATTAATATCCAATTCGTAATTTCGTTCTGTTTCCGTCAGTTTTGTCTGATAATAATCTACGCTTACCTGGCTTTCATCCAGTCCATTTAATACTGCATAGGTGTCGGCAATGTCATTGAGCGTCGCTTCAGGATTTTCCGAATGATCGATCGCCAATGTTTCATTAAAACGCGCATCCCTGATTATTTGCCCAACCTCAAACAAGTGTAGACGATTTAAGTACATCCCGCCAATATCTACAACAAGTCCTGTAAACCCAAACAATACAATTAACAGGGCAGCAAATAGAATTGTGATATTTCCATCTTCATTTTTTAAAAGTTTACGCATCAGCAAGCAGACGCTTCTAGGCATATTGCCACCTACTTTCTGACCTAACACACTTTGATTTGCTAACCTTCTTTTGTCATAATCAGTCGATTTTTTTTAAGGTTTTTCGTAAATGTCAGCTGTTCTCCGAATATCACTCTTCCTACCGGAGTCAACGGTTCAACTGTATAAACTAAACTGGCTGTGATCTGCGCATATCTCCATTTTTTTGTATTTTGATCCGTACCGCCGCCACTTTTGGGCGTGTAGTAGTCTTTCTTTTCAGTCCAACATTTTAACTTGGCATCACTCACAGACAGATCTTCCTCATCAACCAGCGACGATGTCTTTTCCATTGCCTCTTTTATTGCTTTTTTGGCAGATTCTCCACTGATAGTTTGGGAATAATCACTATCATAGCTTATACCCATTGTCCAAGACGCATTGCGATAAGCGTAATCAAAAGTAAGATACTTATTCATCATCCACCCTAAATCTATCACAGCAAACGTTAACGTTAGAAATAAAGGAAGTACCAGGGCAAATTCAACAAGTGCCTGTCCATTTTCATTTTTTAGCATGCGCATCAAATTGAACACCCTTCCCTTCAAACGTATCCGTTCGATATCTCTAACCATCCTCAGGGTACCCCTCTAAAAACACCTGCGAAGTAAATGTTGACAATACCCTAAATTCATCACCAAAAACAATTTTGACTGCGGCATGAGCACCGGTACATCATATTCCAAGGTTACTGTCGCGTTAAAATATGTATAATAGCTTGGTAATTCTTGAAATTGAGATCCCTTGTTCGCATGATACGTATAATTCCTTCGTTTTGTCTCTCCAGCTTTGGCCTCAACGGTTAACTGATCAAAATCCAATCTGTCTGTATAATCACTAATGGAATTTTTTACTTGTTCTTTGATATTTGTCTTGCTGGTAACTTGCCGGATTCCCTCATTTGCTGCACTCTGTACCAATACTTGTGCATCGACAATTCGTCCGGCATCCAAAATAAAACCAAAAAATAGTAGTAAGATAGGCAAAACCAGTGCAAATTCCACCATAGCCTGACCTTTTTTGCATTCCCGTATTTTTCTTAAACTAATAAATTCTCTGATTTTCATATTTTTACCGCCCAGCATTAATATAATCAGCCGCTGCCATATGCAACTAGTTAAGCCTTGTCTATTTTTTACAATATATTTACGTTTAGTTTACAATCATTTTACATTTGGTTTTATATGGATTCTATCTATAAAAACTCAGACCCTCAAGAGGAAATTTGTCGAAATGATGTCTTTTACAAGAAATTGATACTTTCGGACTATTTTTGTTTCCCAATAGTACCAGTAGATTAATCCATGCGTTCCCAGTACCTACATATTTTGCGTAAAAAAAAAGGCCCCTGAGGGTCTTATTTTCTATACGCTAACCGACTTTAATACAGCCCCAGCATCCTTCCAGGAAACCTGCCCGTTGGTGAATTCATGCAGCCAGCCAGTAAAGGTATCCTGATCTCCATCCCGGATGTATACTTCAAGATCAATTTCTTCACTAAACTTTTCATTACCGCTTTCCATGCCCTTTTGCTTCAGGCCGTACCGGATCTGTTCAAACCAGGAGTACGGAATCCGGAGTACATAGATCCGGTGCGGAACGAGCTGGACAATCGCTGTGTTCTCCAATGCAAGGCGGGCTGTCCCGCCATAGGCTCTTGTAAGTCCACCGGTACCAAGCAGGATACCGCCAAAATAACGCACAACAATGATCTGGATGTTCCAGAGCTGCCGGTGCTGGAGCAGTTCCATGACCGGTCTTCCCCCTGTACCCTGCGGTTCGCCGTCATCCGAGGCTTTCTCAATCCTGCCTTCGTGAATACGGTAAGCGTATACATAATGACGGGCATTAGGAAGGACTTCCCGGATTTCCTTCATATTTTTTTCGGCTTCGGCCGTGCCTTCGATATATTTAACCAAAGCGATAAACCTTGATTTTTCAACGACTTGTTCGGCCTCTGTCTCTCTCTCGATTGTTTTAAATGCTTCCACTTTTCGTCCCCACCATTAACTTAATTATAGTTTTAGCCAGTACCTATATTCTAAATATAACATAGATTTCAACTTATATCCTTTAACCCTTCTTATATTTGACTTTTTCACACTATAACCGAACACAAAAAAGCCAGGATTTTCTCCTGGCTGATAGTTGCTTCTATATTTTTCCCTGCCAGTAGGCACTGGTAAACTACTTCCGGCAGTACGGATATTTGTTTAAAAGAGTGCCAGGAAAGTTACATAGGCTAGGCAAAACTCATTTCCTGTCCAATATCCCAATTCATTCCCATCGCGGGGTCCTTGTCTGCGAGTTCCGGAGCTCTTTAACGATATCACTCCAAGAAATCAACAATTGTTCTTCCATCGTGAAACACCTCCTATTTATAAATACCATACTCCATGACAAATTCATTTACGGCGATGATGTTTTCCGCCTTGCCATCCGCTGGTGCAAGAAGCTCCTTATCGGTGCCAAAAATGTATCCTCCGCCTGCCATACCATCGATTAATTCTTTCGCTTTGGCAATACATTCTTCCTTGGTCCGCTCTTGATAGAGGTTCATAGCTTCACTTATTGATCAACCCACCCATCTCTGGCATATTTTTACACCTTCAGCTGCGTTTGTCGAAAAGGCATCGGCACCTATACTTTTACATACATTCTCATTAACGGGTACTCCGCCGATAATCACCTTAACTGAATTTCTAAGGCCTGCTTCATTAAGCGCATTAACTGTTTCTTTCTTACTATCCAGCGCCAAAGTCAGTACGCCGCTTAATCCTATAATATCAGGGTTAACCTCTTTTACCTTGTCCACGATCTGGTTAACCGGAACATTGATCCCCAGGTCGATCACCTCAAAACTCGCGGCTTCAGCCACGGATCTGAAAATATTTTTGCCTATGTCATGAATATCTCCAAAGACTGTAGCTAAAACAATCTTTCCGCCTTTTGCTGAGGAACCTGCACTTAAAGCCGGTTTGAGCTTGTCCATTACACTTTGCAACACTTCCCCGGCGAAGACCAAATCTCCAATAAAGTACTCGCCCGAATCATAGCGTTCACCTACGAGTGTCATACCTTGCTGACAAGCTTTAACAACTTCTTGAGCTTCTGCGGCATTGTCGTCTTTACTTAGTACTTCATCAATGGCCTTGTTTAGCACGTCTTCGTCCAAATCGGACATCGCTTGAGTCAGGACTTTCAAATCCACCACTTCAGATCATCCTCCATAAAAATTTGTGTATACAAGCAACTATACCAAATATACATTTTTTTAAATTTAGTATGAAATGATTTTTAGAAATTTTATGTTCAAATATATCCGGATCATTGATTGCATCTTTAGAACTGCTTTAGCTGTAACATTACACAATCTTTTATGGTACATGTATCTCAATTCATACTTTTGGATTTTGTCTGACAGTATCTATTTATTGAATTTCCACCACATCGTAACTGCCTGAGAAAATTGCAGCACCAAACCATAAAAAAGAGCCGCTTAAAAATGATATTTTGTTTTCACTCATAAAACCTCCATAAAATATGTAATGGGATATGCCATTGTAAAGCATATCCCATTTATGATTGAAGTATCTTTCCTATCTGGCATTAATGGCTGATGCCTCGCGATATCCCGTTTAAAGCCTCTCCAGCCTCATTGATATGAATATTTTCAATCGCGAGGTCACCTAACGCAATGACCCCAATAATTTGCCCCTTGTTCAGCACAGGAAGACGTTTTACCTGGTATTCAGCCATGGTTTCAGCAACAGTATCGATATCCTGCGTGCCATCGATACAGATTGGATCTACCGTCATGCACTGCTCGGCCGTCATCTGGTTGACATCCTTGTTCGAAGCGATGACCCTCAGAACAATATCCCGGTCTGTAATAATTCCCAATACTTTGCCGGCCTGAACGACCGGAACAGCACCAATATCTTTATCTCTCATAATTTTAGCGATATCCGTAACTTTGGCTGCTGGGTCCACCCAGCTTACATCTGTTGACATAATATCCATGACCCGCATATAAAAAACACCTCCGTTTTAATATTTCCACTAGTTTTTCACTGAAACCAATGAATTATGTCAGTAAATAATCCCTTTGTAAAACGTTGATTTTAATTAAAGAAAAATGATTATCTATACTATCTTTTGCTGTAAAAATAAAATTATCCTCGGTTGACCCGGGGATAATTTTATTACGTTATTTACTGCTATTATTGTTGTTTATAATTGAATTCCTTATTTTTATTCTATTTGTTTGATTCATTTTGGTTTTCGGCCATACACGATCGCCACAACACCGCCGACAAGATTTTTATATCCCGTATCCTGAAGTCCGCATTCAGCAAAGATCAGGGTGAGCTGACGCTGAGATTCAAACTCACAGGCTGAATCATAAAGATACGTGTATTCTTTTTGTTTTCCGCCGTGGATTTTTCCCAGCCACGGGACGATCTTCTCAAAATACAGCCAGTAAAACTGTTTGAAAACCGGTATAGTCGGTTTTCCCATATCCAGAGATACAACCATCGAACCAGGTTTGACAACACGGATCATTTCCCGGATTCCGCGGCGCAGATCAGGAAGATTCCTGAGCCCCCAGCCAACGGTCGCTCCGTCAAAACTGTTGTCGGTAAAAGGCAAGCTCATCGCATTGCCCTGCAAAAGCTCAATACTCGCTTTGTAACGGTCATTTTCAATATTTTTCCGGCCCACAACCAGCATTTCCTCTGAAAAATCGACTCCGGTGACTCTGCCGGAATCCCCGACGGCGACGGCAATTTCTCTGGTAAGCTTGCCGGTTCCGCAGCACAGGTCAATCATCTTCATTCCGGGTTTAGCCTCGACAATCCTGACTGCTTTGGCCCGCCAGGCGTTATCCATCCCCATACTCATCAGGGAATTCATTAGATCATATTTCCCGGCAATCGCGTTAAACGTTTCCTTGACGTATTCTGATTTATCTTTGCCTGCAAAATCCATTTTCTCTCTCCTTGTACCATCTTGCCCAGTATATGGTCAGTACTATCATATGATAATTAGCCCAAATTGTCCAATTTAAGAACTATCTAGAATATCTCACCTGAGAAGCAAATGATCTGATGAAAAGCAAACAGTAATCTAAAACACTATTGCTAATGATTTTCAACTATGGTAGGATAAAACTAATTTAATAGTATGGGGAGCTGGGGATGCTGGCTGAGAGGGATATCACGTATCCGACCCTTAAAACTGATCTGGGTAATGCCAGCGTAGTAATAATAAAAAACTTTAATAACTGCGCTGCCTTTGCAGCGTTTTTTGTTTGTCGGTCATGGTTGATAAGCAGTGTCTTATTATTTACAAAGTCACGGACAGTAATCTATAAAATACGTGAAGGAGAAATGTATTTTGGCGAAGATAACAATGGCCTTTCAGGTCATTCCAAAAGTTGAGGAATCCAGAATCTATCCGGTTGTTGATGAAGCAATCAAAGTTGTCGCCCAAAGCGGCCTTCCCTACGAAGTCGGTCCGATGGAAACAGCACTTGAAGGAGAGCCTGATGAAATCTGGCAGGTCATCAAAGATGCTATGGAGGCTTGTATCAAAGCCGGGGCTTCCAGGGTAATGACCAATGTAAAAATTGACTATGTACCCCAGGGTTCCACGATCAATGAGAAAATTGCCAAGTACCGCTGAAAAGAAGGGATTCCCATTGCTGAAAAACAATAGCCGGAGATTCCGACCACCGGCTGTACTGCTGAGGTATGCCCCTGCCCTTTTCTTTTTGGTTGTGCTGCTGGCAGTCTGGCAGCTTACGGTAAATTACTTCAGCATCCCCCGCTGGCTTCTTCCCTCTCCTTCTCAGATCGGGAAAGCTCTCTGGAATACGAAGGACGTGATCTGGGGCCATACCAAAGCAACGATCATTGAGACGACGTTGGGCTTAGGGCTCGCTGTTGCTCTGGGCATGACGGTCAGCACACTAATGACGCTGTTTCCGCTGTCTCGGCGGGTGTTTTACCCATTTCTGATCATTTCCCAGACGATCCCCTTGATAGCGGTCGCACCGCTGCTGTTGCTCTGGCTGGGGTATGGGGTACTGCCTAAAATCTTGATTGTCGTTCTGGTCTGTTTTTTTCCGATCGCGATCAGTTTGCTTGAAGGCCTTGAATTAAGCGATTTAGATCTTCTGCATCTGCTGCAAAGCATGGGCGCATCCAAATGGCAGGTATTCTCCCTAATCCGTTGGCCTCACGCTATGCCGGCACTGTTTTCAGGCTTGAAAATTGCTGCTGCCTACAGTGTCATGACGGCTGTCATCAGTGAATGGCTTGGAGCAAGCCAAGGGCTCGGTGTCTATCTGCTGCGTTCTTCGAATAATTTCCTTACCGACAGAGTATTTGCAGCAATCATTGCAATCACTGCTCTCAGCTTCTTTTATTATGCAATCATTATTATTCTGACCAGGCTACTGCTTCCCTGGTATTCCCGATACAGACGGACAAGCTGACCCAGGGACGTATCTTTCGTCCCCGTAAACAAGGAGAAAAGATACGTTCCTTCGCCCCCCAAAAAATACAAGTGAGGTATAGAAATGAAAACGAAAAAGATATTGGTTACGTTTATTGTGCTCCTTCTGATTCTCACTGTGACTCTTTCGGGTTGCAGCAAACAGGCTGAACAGAACTCCGTCCAGAATAACCAGCCGGTTAAACTAACGCTTATGCTGGACTGGACACCGAATACGAATCATACCGGGCTATTTGTTGCTCAGGATAAAGGCTATTTCAAAGACCAGGGACTCGAAGTCAACATTGTCAACCCATCGAGCCAAGGAACACTCGAGCAGCTTGTTGCAACCGGAAAGGTAGATTTTGGTATCAGTGCACAGGAACAGGTTACATCTGCCCGCCTCAGTGACTTGCCACTTGTCTCTCTGGCAACTATCATTCAACACAACACCTCTGGTTTTGTCTCGCTGAGAAGCAAGAATATCCTGACAGCCAAGGATTTTGAAGGAAAAACATACGGCGGCTGGGGGTTGCCTTCGGAAACCGCGATCCTTACAGCGCTGATGCAAAAAGAAAATGCCGACTTCAGCAAAATCAACATGGTCAATATCGGGGAAACCGATCAGTTGGCCTCTTTGAATAGCAATATTGATCTGACCTGGATTTTCTATGGTTGGACAGGTATCCAGGCTGAAATCAGAGGACAGGAACTTAATATGATCTGGCTGAAAGATATCGACCCTGCCCTCGATTATTACACACCGGTCATTGTCTCGAACGAGGAAATGATTCAGAGTAACCCCGATACTGTCCGCAAAATGATGCAGGCAATCGGTGCCGGCTACGAATATGCAATTGGGAATCCGGAAGAATCAGCTGAAATCTTGATCAAATACGCTCCTGAATCCGATCCGGAAATGATCAAACGCAGTCAGGCCTGGCTGAGCCCGCAGTACAAAGCCGATGCGAAACAATGGGGTGTCCAGAAAGCAACTGTCTGGGAAAACTACAGCAAGTGGCTCTATGACAATAAGCTCGTCACCAAAATGATGGATTCATCCAAAGCTTTTACCAATGATTTTCTTCCGACCAGATAACGGAGGTCAGACGCCTTGACACTTGCCTTAAAAAACCTTTCGAAAACCTATATCGAAAACGGTCAATCCATGGAGATTTTCCGGGATTTGAATCTGACCATCGAGAGCGGTTCTTTCGTCTCCCTGATCGGGCCTTCCGGTTCCGGCAAGAGTACGCTGTGCAATCTTATCGCCGGTATTGAAAAGCCCGACCAGGGGCAAATCCTTCTCGATGACCAAGAAATCACCGGAATGCCAGGACATGTCGGCTACATGTTTCAAAAAGACCTGCTTCTTCCGTGGCGGACTCTTCGGGAAAATGTAACGCTGGGCTGCGATCTCAGACGCCAGGATAAAAAAATCTCTTCAGTCGAGGCCATCAAGGGTCTGGAACATTTCGGGCTGCTCGATTTTGCCGATTACTATCCTCATCAGCTTTCCGGCGGCATGAAACAGCGTGGCGCCCTGCTCCGAACCATCCTATTCGGACAGCCCACGCTGCTTTTGGATGAGCCTTTCGGGGCGCTTGATGCCCTGACCCGCAGAGAAATGCAGCTTTGGCTGCTGTCAATCTGGATTGAAACGAAGCATACCGTGCTCTTTATTACCCATGATATTGAAGAAGCAATTCTGCTGTCGGATAAAATTTTTGTACTCAGCAAATACCCGGCAGAAGTTGTCGAGATCATCGACGTTCCGTTTCCCCGGCCGCGTGATCCGGAACTGATTTTTTCTTCCGGGATATTGCCTTTGAAGACAAAACTGTTTCACTTGCTGGGAACTTGATATCCAAAGAACGTTTGAAGATGTTTCAATACCTGAAAAACTTTTTCGAAATCCCGCTGGGTTCTTTTACCCTTTGGCGCGATATGTTAAAATAGGGTAAGCATTTTTTCCCAGGGAGGATAAGACTAATGTATGAACTAAAAAATTTTAGTGAAGTCATCGTGAAGAAAACACTGGAAGATTATCTGCCCGTCGCCAATATCCCTTGCAAATGCGAACGGTGTCAGGCCGACATAATGGCTTTTGTACTGAACCGCTTCCCTCCAAGATATTATGTTTCCTTAAAAGGCGAAGTCATGACACACTTTGAATCACAAATGTTTCCGGACAAAGCCCGAGTTTTGGCAGAAGTCGTTGGTGCTGCCCAGATAGTTGCTGCTTTCCCGTCCCATCCGCTTGACCAGAAAGAAGAATAAACCCGCATGGGATTAATGACAGTTGCAAAGGCGCTTCAAATGATATGAGGCGTCTTTACTTTTTCCAATCCTGGATTTGATTATCGCTATTTACTCTGTTACAATGATTGCGACTTCAAAATAAAAGCAGGTGATCAGCGTGATTTCCGAGTATCAGGGACTAAAACTCGACCAATTCCAAATGGATGCGATTGAAGCAATCAATCACGGGCATTCCGTCATTGTCTCAGCCCCTACCGGGACAGGAAAAACAATGGTAGCAGATTATCTGGTCGAAAAATCAATTCGGGAAAGCAAACGGATTATTTATACAGCACCGATAAAAGCGTTAAGCAACCAGAAATTCAAAGATTTTTCCCACCAATTTGGCAGCGAGACCGTCGGGATCATGACCGGGGATGTTGTGATCAATCCTGGCGCTCCGCTGCTGATCATGACGACAGAGATCTTCCGCAACCAGGTCATCACCAATGACCCGGAACTGGAGCACGTTTCCTATATCATCTTTGATGAGATTCACTGGCTTAATGATGAGGACAGAGGTACAGTCTGGGAAGAATCCATCATTCTCGCTCCGCCAAATATTAAGATTCTGGGCTTAAGTGCCACAATTGCCAATGCCGTGGAACTGAAGGGCTGGATCGAGGCCATCCGCAAAGACACCGTTGTGTTGATCGAGGAACAGCAAAGGATCGTTCCTCTGGAATATTATTATTTTTGTCAGGACACCGGCATCATCGGCTATGATGACCTGATCAGGTTCTATTATCAGAAGCTTAAATCCACGGACAGAACCGATAATTCCCCGCTGTTTAAACCGACGTCACATCTTGACCTGATCAAAACTGTTGATAAACAATATCTTCCTACCCTCTATTTTGTATTCAGCAGAAAGCAATGCGCCGATAAAGCGCATGAACTGGCCAATATCAAAAACTATCTGTCGTCGGAACAAAGCAAAGAAGTGAAAAACATTTTTTTGGAGCATTTTGGTGCTGAAGATACTTGGTCCTCTTCCACGCGCAAGTTATTCAGGGTCTGCCGGAAAGGTATTGCCTATCACCATGCCGGGCTGCTGCCTTTGCAGAAATCCGTCGTAGAGGATCTTTTCCTGGCCAAGATGATCTCAGTTCTGTACTGTACCGAGACCTTCAGTGTCGGGATCAACTATCCTGTCAAGGCCGTCTGCTTTGATTCCCTAAACAAATACGACGGACGCAGTTTCAGGGCTCTGGCAAACCACGAATTTTTTCAGATGTCCGGCAGGGCCGGCCGACGCGGCATTGACGAGATCGGTTATTCCTTTGCGATTGTTGATTTGAATTACTTTGAAAAAGAACCGCCGGTAAAATTTGATATTGCCAAGTTAGAACCTCTGACCAGTCAGTTTCGGCTTTCCTATAATACAGTTTTGAATCTCCTGGCAACATTATCGCCGGAGCAAATCGAAACCTATTTCAAAAAAAGTTTTGCTGCTCATTCCTATATCTTGACCGCACAAAAAACGGAAGAAGAGATTCGTCTTCTGTCCGAGCAATCAGCCCAAGCCAAAGAGAACCTTTGTGAGCATGTCGGGACCTATCGGTGTCCGCTGAATTACTACCCGAAAAAGAAAGAATTGGACAGGCTTCATAAAGCCTATGATAAATTGGACCCGCGACGCCGCAATAAGATTTTCGGGCGTCAGATGCACCGAAAAATCATGAAATGGGAGAAGATCCTTAAGACTGTTCCCCAGAAATGTACCAGAAAACAAAACGACAGCTGTAAATCCTTCGCCGGAAAGTGGATGAACCTCGAAAAAGAAATCACGGACCTCAAGAATCAATTGTTCTCAATGCCGGATTACAACACATTTAATTCCGAATTTGAAAGAAAAAAAGCCCTACTGCAGCAAATAGGCTATATCGGAAATGACAAGCTTTTGCCGCGGGGGGAGCTCGCCAGATATATTTATGTGCAGGAAATCCTGGTAACCGAGTTGATTTACTCAGGAATCATCGAACAGCTGGATGATGACCAGCTGACTGCGCTGATTTCCTGTATTGATTATGAAAGCAAACGTAATGAGTATTTCCAAAAGTTTGACCAGATTGATTTTAAGCCTGTCAGGGAAATCCTGAATTATATTCAGAGCATCTGCGGGCCTGACGCTGTGCGCTTTGAATCCAAGGCGGCCGTCCTTGCGTATCATTGGAGCAAAGGCGCCACATTAATCGAGCTTCAGCAGCTCTGCACCCTCGATGAAGGAGACATTATCGCGGTCTTAAGGCGAACCATCGATTTACTGCGCCAGATGCGGGAAGCCGTAACAGACCAGTCGTTAAGAGAACGCTTCAGCATCTGCATCAAGAAACTGGACAGAGATGAGGCTTCGATCCAAGAGTTAAATTAAGCTGCCTTGCCCTCTGTAGCCATCAAAAAGAGGAGCCGTTTTAGAGGCCACTGAAAAACACTTTGTTTTTCGCTTAAACCACACAACCAAAAAACCAGAAGATGAGATATATTGACTCATTCTCCTGGTTTTTCAATTCTTATATGTAATGGCTTAGTTTATCACTCTCTTTTTAACCCATTAAAGTTATAATTCTTTTTAAATTAACAGCAAATATTGTGGTCGCCGCTTGTAGCTGCATACCAAATATGCCTGAAGCAGATGCAACACCATACCCATGTCTATGTTTTAGCTCGCTGTTTTTTGCCTCAATTTTGTAACGTTCCTTTGACTTTTCTTTGAAATATTCGCTATCCTGAAATATGGCCTGTTCTTCATGCGTGTGGTGTTTTATCGTTACAGAATATGTTTTGGTTTTTGCCCCGTCTTTATAGCAGCCTGCTTTATAGGGGCAGATTTTGCATTTTTCCACGTCGAATAAGTAGGATTCTACCGTTCCTGTACCGTCTTTAGCATGTTTTTTAGGCCGGGTGCTTGTCTTTTTAAAGCTCATATGTCCAGCCTGACAAACATACATCTGACAATCTTTATTAAATTCAAATATATTGGGATTTATTCGGTTCGATTGTTGATGTGTCACTGTTTTACTCAGCTTAGAAACCAGATTGATGTTATTTTCTTTCGTATATACGATGTTATCTTTTTCGGAATAGGCTGCATCACCAATGATATCTGTAACTTCAATTCCTGCTTGTTCACTTTTTTCTACCAGGGCCTGAAGTTGTTTCCCGTCATGTTTTTCTCCTGATGTAACAACTGCGGCAGTTATGATCCGTTCTTCCGTCATGGCTAGATGAGTTTTATATCCGAAAAAGGCTGTATCCGCTGTTTTATGACCCATTTTGGCATCGGCATCCTTTGACATTAAGGCTAATTGTTCATGGTCATCCTCAACCACTTCTTTTAGCATATTTAGTTTTTCTCTTACAGCAGGGTAACCGGAAATGTGTTCTGCGTTTTCAATGACCGTTATTAGTTTTTGGCAATACGCTAGTTCATCTTCCAGTAAGCCATTATTAACTTTTGCCGGGAATTGCTCTTTCATCTTATCATCTATGGCATAGACGGCTTTGCGTAGCCTCTTAGAACATTCTATTAAATGCTCCCGAGGTGATTTTTGATTGTATCTTGCCTGGGTATGGGTAGAATCTACTATGATGGCTTTGCTTTTTATAATACCTTTTTCCAAAGCGATTCCAACTGTTTTTTGGATCAATAGATCCAGCAGGTTTGTATCTTTGAGCCGTAGCTTTCTGAACTTGGTCAGTGAACTGGGGTCAATGACTTCTTCTTCCGGTGTCATATCAAGAAAATATTTAAATGACATATCGTATTTTGATCGCTCCACCACATCAACATCTGATATGTCGAAAATGCTTTTTAGTAAAAGGTATTTGAACATCCGAACTGGATCTATTGCACCTCGTCCATTATTTTGACAATAGACATTAACCAACTCGTCGTAGATAAAATTAAAATCCACTAATTCGTTCATCTGTCGCAATAAATTATCTTTGGGTATGATCAAATCGTATATGCCCATATAGGGACTTAAGGCCAGGCTTGTTTGTTTCTTTATCATATGATTACCTGCGCTGAAGTTTTTTCTCTATTTAATTGTATCAAAAAAGAGCTGGAATTACTTCTTTCTTCGTAATTCCAGCTCTTTTGCTTTTGAGGTTCAGGTACCACTTTTTCAGTGGCCTCGCCGTTTTAGGGCTCCTTTTGTTGAGTCTGCCATTTCCGACCGGATTAACCTCAGGCAGACTTTTTTAATTTTGAATTTTTCCTAACCAAACCAATTCTGAAGATTGACTGCCCGACACTCAGGCTCTTACGACCAGCAGTATTCAGCCAAATACCACTCCTGCAAGAAATTGCTCGTTTGCTGCTATCGATGACTCCCGGCCGCTTAAGCACTTCCTGACCGCCTGACATACCTCCTTTCAATCTTCCTGTCCTGACTTGGGCCTTTTTTCTGTTCCAGGCGATCTGGTCGCCAGCCATGACAACGCATTGCCATACGTCATTCAGAAAAAGGCTTTACGCTAACGTTAAAGATATTCTCTGTATTGCTTTGAATTCCTTGGTCAAATAGTTTCATATTGTTTCTAAGTTTGTCGAAACGGAAAGGGCATCTTACTATTGACAAATAACCTGAGATATGCGCATTTGTTGTAATTGCATACACTTTAGCATAAGAAAAGAACCGTAAATATACCGCCTAAGGTAAAGTGGCCAATAAGATATGCCCTGCTCCTGCTGTTTCCGGTAAACCGCTTATGACATAATCCGGCTGTCACCATCGGACAAACACCGGCATAAAATAAACCGATAAGCTGGACAAGCCGGCCTGTCATATAAACCGGAAAGGAGATGATGGAGATGGCGGTTACTGCTACACCATTAACTTCTACGCTGGTCGTAACATGCGAGTCCGGGGTAACGCCTGCCGGTGACCCGGTGACCAGAAAGAAAAGTTTCAGCGGCGTAAGAGCCGATGCCACGATCCAAGATGCCTATGACGTGGCAACAGCCTTATTCAGCCTAGTGCAGGATCAGGTATTGGAAGTGGTCTTGAGCAGCAATTCGGAGCTGGCGGATGAATAACCGGCAGCCAAAGCGGATAGACAAGGAGGTGAGACGCAATGGCGGTTACCACAAATAAAGTCGTGCGCTTAACGTTCTTAACCAGCGGGGGCAAGACATTCGCAATCACCCTGACCAATCCGAAAACAGGCTTGACGAAGGCTGAGGCTGAAGCCGTGATGGATATACTCATCACGAAGGACGTATTCATCACTGCGAGCGGCGCTTTGGCCGCTAAACGGGATATTAAAGTTATCAATACGGAAACGGATGATCTTTACGATCCTCCGGAAGCGTAAGCGATAACCGCAGCAACCTGGGGGAAGCCCCGTTGGAAGAACCTCCGCCGACTTAGCCGGCTGGGAGGTTCTTCCTTAAAATCATGGTGTTTCGGGAGCAGGAGCCTCGGGAACCGCCTGTTCTGTCGGTGCCGTTTGTGTCATTTTTTTTGATACGTTTTAACTTACGCGCCGTCTTTGCGATAAACTCACTTGTTTGATTAACAAACAGCTTGTAAGCATTAGGATCTGCTCCAGCCATCTCCCTGATCGTGCTGAACAGGTCGTCGAATCCTTTGACGATTAGATCGTAGCGGGCGTCGGCCTGTGCCATGGCATGGTTGATCTTGGCTATATCGCGCTCCCGTTCGATCTCTTTCATACGCCGGGCGGCCACACTGTCGTTCTGAAGCACTGTCAGCTCCCGCTGCAGCTGCGTTACCCTGCTCTGCTCACTCCATAATGCCTGTTCTTTAGCCTCCGCCTCTTTTTTCGCCTGATCGCGCTCCTCAGCTAAGCCGGAAACTTTGTCTTGATGGATCTTCAGTTTTTTGGCCAGCGCTGTTTTCTCTTCAAGAGCCTCGTTCCTGTCCTTGATCACCTGCTGCAGTGCGCTCACCGACATATGCTCAATATCTAGCTGCGCGATAAACTCCGCCCGTTCCTCCGCGGGGATCCCCAAAAGGGCGAATGCCTGGCTGTAACCAAGTCTGGCAAAAGGCACATTACTCACATCGGCTTCGGATAGTACGGACAGCCCCGGTCCATACTCTTCGGCGATGCGCATCAGTTTATATGCTACACGCTCTGAGTAATCAACGGCTTCCTCCAGCCATTTGCAAAATTCCCCATAAGGGATCATTTCCTTGGCTTCCATCAAGCGCCGTCCGACTTCAACCGCGCTGACAAGCAATATCTTTCTTGTTTGTGCTTTGATGGCAGCGATTTCCCCGGCGACGACAGCCGGCGTTCTTTCAGTTGGCGTGCTCTCCATTTTTACATTCCTTTCGGTTGTATATATTCTGTATCATATGGTATCAAAACTTTCCCGGTGAAATTTCGTAATGCTTAACTTTTATAAGTCAAAACAATTGAATATGTATTCAATTGTTTTGACTTATGTATAATCGCCAATTATATCATGACCATAAAACGCCGCTAAAAAAAGCAGGAAAAATTCCTGCTTAAAAGAGCAAGCCCGCATGAACAACGGGCTTTTAGACAATTTATGGCAAGTTAGATGAATATAGATGCCATAGTATTTCTTCCTATTTAGAGTGATAATTATTGATGCATAGAGGAGCTGGATAATTAGTTTGCTCTTAGACTCAAAAATTTCAATCCTACCTTTGACCGTTTCCAGCTCCCCTGAATTTGACATCGGACTTCGAGAGCATTAGTTATACAAAGACTGATATTAATATCTATTCAAATGTATAGGTTACAGAAAGTTTGCTTTGCTTTTAGGATCTTGGAATATTATTTAAATCAACATCCTTACTACACCCGACATTGTTATATGGATATTTTGCATCCGTTGCTCTCTCCCATCTGACGTATTTCTGGATCTCCGAAGAACTTTAGCTTCTGTTTAACGTGATGAAAGGCTTCTTACATCGACCTGATCCCCCGTGCGGTCCTTATTGTCCCGGTTGTACGGGTAGTATGAAACTTTAGCGCGTATTTTCTTCTGCCGTGATCCAACCTCGCCCCAGAGTACATAAACCTCTGTGCCAAAATCCCGATACTCCAGATCAAGCAGTGCCATTGAAATTACTGTCCGATAGTAATGACTCTGCGTACGGCTTGTTGAAAGCCCGATTTCTTTTCCGTCTTTATTGTAAACGTAGTCTGTCGATAATACCCAATTGGCAGAGCCGTTGAGCATTGATTCAGGTCCAGGGAAATCCATCGGGCTGTAGTTCTCTTCACCCGGTCGGAAGTTTGAAGCATAAACATCGATGATATCCTCGGCGTTCCATTCAAGCGTCACAATGTCACGCTTCTGATTTTTTTTGTATTCCAGTAAAGCTGCTTTCCCGCGGAAATCATGGTTCCAGTTAATACACTTGCCAAGTCCACATTCGATTGGATTGAACACCACTTTCATGGGATCGCCGCCGGCGCTGCCTTTAAAGTCAAAGCCGAATGAAGAATAGTTGAGTTCTCCTTCTCCTTCTCCTTCTCCTTCTCCTTCGTCTGAGCCCTGCTTAGACCACTTCTGGAACCCTTCATCCAGGAACAAAGCAGACATGAAGCTGAGATTGGCTTGGAAGTTTCCGCCTTCGCTATGATTCAATAAATAGTTGGAGAATCCAAGTTGTCGAATACCATAAGGGTTGCCGATCTCGATTAATTTCTTTTGGATTTCTTTAGAGTATTGGGCCTCCCCATGAACCTCATAGGAAAGTGTACCCGCCATGCCAAAACGGAGAATACGTACTTTATGACCATTAATCGTACTATTGCGGTAATGGCGATAGTCAATGTCCTTCAAATCTTCGCCGGTAGCTTCCTCAAGAATTGACAGGCAGTTTGGGCCCTGAAGCTGTAAAATAAAGACTTTCATTGTCATATCTATCAGTTCTGCATTGTAATCCTTAAGGCCGAATAGATAGTTGAGGTACGGAGCGTGCCACCATAACTCATATTCTTCCTCGCCGGTACGCATAATAACGCCATGTGTCGCGATAAGCCCGTTCTCGAGGCACAAAATTCCATGCTTTATAATACCGATGGGGAAATCCTCCACATTATTGACAAAGTTTTCGCTCATGAACTTTTTCGCTTCCGGGCCTCGAAGGATCGTTACCACTGAAGGATTCAAACCTGCGTGCAATGAACACGTCAAGTGCCAGGATAATGCTTCATCCCTCCAATCCGTATGCCAGACAGGCATGAGATATGGAAATACTCCCATCTTATAAAGGCCGCCTCCGGGTGTAGATAGTGCAAACGGTCCACTGCTATAACTGACATCGTGCTCTGCATCAAGTGCGGTGGTATCGATGGGATGCTGATTTTTGTAGTTTTCGTACATTTTGTATTCCTCCCTTTAATTTTAATTTTTTTAGCAAATTAACTTTGCAATCACAGCATCGTTTTAAATACTTGCTTATGTAGATTATAATGATAGAGACTCTCCATTTCATCGTAAATAAATGGAGAATAATAACCAAGAAATTTCAGCACTATTGTACAATAAGAGCTCAGAAAATTTCATTAACACAGATACTACTGATTCCTGCGATAATTACGCTCTTACGGAACGGCAAGGAGTACTATGATTGGATTCGCCAAAATAATAAGTTAGCCACCGTCATACCACCTGAAGATTTCTGGCGGTATGATGGTGGTGCAATCTTATCGCCCCAAGATCAGCTAATTGTAGGTTTATCTATTTGTACTTCGCCAATCTCGGGATTGTGTTTACGTCGATGTTTTCATTACGATTCTCATTAAAATAAGGGAAGCGAGATACCGTTGCTCGTATTTCCTTCTGTTTAGTACCAGGATCTCCCCATAGAACGATTACTTCGTTGCCAATGTCACTGTGTTCCACATCGATCGTGCAGAGAGATAGCATCTGTCGGAAATGGTAGCTGTATAACCGCCCTGAGCTTATTCCGATCAGTTTTCCATTCTTAAGTACCTGATCGGCAAATAAGGTCATCCCATTGCCGTCATAGAGATTATGAATTGGAGTGTTAATGTTGGCATACGGTTCGCCGGGCTTAAATTTGGAGGCATAGATATCAAGAATGTCCTCTGCATTCCAAACCAACGTGACCATCTTGCGGCGGGGATTTGCGACTTCTTTTTCGAGTGCCGCACGGCCGACAAAGTCATGATTAAAGCTGATACGGTTGGCCCATCCAAGCTCGACAGGGTTACAGAAGCGAAGCCGGATATCAGGCCCCATGCTCCCTCTACAGGCAGTGTTACACCTAATTACGTCGCCACGCTTCTTGAGCTTGGCAACGAAGTTTTCATCCTCTACTATCCAGGGGTGAGTAAAATGTATAACAAACTGTGGAAATCCGTCCTCAGTGTGATTCATGAGATATGAGCGAAAACCAATACGCTTCAGCCCTAGTGGTTTCCCCGCTTCCAGTACACGATTGTAAACAACACGGCCATACTGAGCATCGCCATGTAACTCGTAGGCTAGCGAACCGGCCATACCCACTCGTATGACGTTTACTTCAACCCCAGCTATACTGCTTTTACGGTGGTGCAAGAAGCGAATATCGTGGAGGTCTTTACCGGCTGCCGCCTCGATGATCTCAAGTGAGCGAGGGCCGGCAATTTGATACATAAACTTTGTACCGGTCAGGTCTTCACCCACCGCATTCCAGTTGCCCTGTTCGAAAACGTGGGCGATATATAGTGCTCCCATTTCATAAAAGAGAAATTCATCTTCATCGAGTCGTAGCATCACACCATCACCCATGTTCAAACCTTTTTCGTTGCACATGATGGCATGTTTGGCCGTGCCTACGGGGAATTTTTCAAAGTTGTTAACAAGCACACTAGAGAGGTATTTGATCGCATCAGGGCCTTTGATACGCCATGTAGGCTGTGGATTAAGAGAGTGTGAGATATAAGCTCCATCTTTCCATGACTCGACCTCATCCATCCAGTTGGTGTATTCATATGGCAGAACGACATCACCTGCAGAGATGTAGATCATGACAGATGGATCATAAGGAATTAGTGGGTGGTGATCAAAACTCTTTTCTATCATATTTGCACTGTCTTCTTTTATCATATTATTGATCCTCCTTTTTACGGCATAGCTTAGTATTTTTTCTTATGAAAAAGTGAAATCGATTTATAAATCCGGATTTAGTTTTATTGTAGGTGATGCGTATTAATAATGGAAATACTATTCTTTATTTCCGGTTATGCATATATTGAATATTGAATAACCTGTAATAAAATGTTAAAAAAAAATTTTGAAATTCAAAAAAAAATCCCTATGTTTGACATCTCGTTATCTGATTGTCAATCATAGGCCTTTGTTTCTTAGACTTTTATAAATTAATACCGTTACTTTCCCACTTGTGAAAGTTGATTTAATAGTTAGAAAATTTTATTTACATTATTAATGAATAATGGTATTGCAGCATTATTGTTAGTTACCTTATAGGCAAGTGCCATATCGATAAAGAATTCACTATCGTTTATTTCAAGGAATGCTGTATTACTGATGGACATACTTTTTAAATGGTGAGGTACCACAAATATTCCATTTGTCTCTTTAATAGTAAATGAAACGGTGTCGATCTGATCAGTAAATGTGAAATGCTTTAAGCCTATGCCGTGGTTTGTTAATAATCTTTCAACACAAAATCTGTGCCACTCTTGGTCACCTAAGAAAATAAATAGTTGTTCATCAAGATCAGCTACGTCAACAGATTCCTTTGAGAAAAAGGGATGTTTGTCAGAAACTATCACAGCTAATTTTTCGCTGCGGATATCATGAAAAATTAGGCGGTCAGCATGTGGAAAGTACTCATGAAGAGTAAGACCAACGTCTATTTTATCATTTAATAAATCTTGTATAAGTTGCATTGGCTGATAGGATGATATTAAAAGTTCAATATTAGGATATTTTTCTTTGAAAAATCTCATTATTGGAGTTATATATTCATCACTGGCGTAGTATAACATCCCTACCTTGAGTTTACCTGTAAAACCGGAAGATAATAGCGTAGCCTTAGTAAGTAAATTTTCATATTGTTCAATAATTTTTTAAATTCACTAACTACAATCATACCCATTGGAGTAAGCTCAACGCTATGTTTTGTTCGTTTAAGTAGCTGAATCCCTATATCTGTTTCAATCGCAGTTATGTGCCTGCTTAGTGCTGGTTGTGATATGAATAATTCCTCTGCGGTGTGTGAATAGTTCAGATTTTCAGCCAGTGCGATAAATTCATGCATATAGCTAATCTTCAAAATATCACCTCACAATTTTTATTCGTTCTCATTATACTGATGTATGCTTAAATGCCAAATTTACCATAATACAACGCTATAATTTTTCTTGCAATTATCATGTACTAGCCTCCTTTCAGAATTTGTGGAGTAAAATCGGCGTGTCGGGCTCATGCCGTCTGCATGAACGTCCAGTACATACCACGGTTTACCAGTACTGAGTAATAATTGGATATTATGCGGAGAGCGCTTAACAGTTTTATACTTGTCTTTTATAAAATTTTTGCATAACCAACGATAAAACGATTATTTCCATTATGATGCATTCTTTGTTAGAATGCATATACTTTAGCACAATAAAGGAGTTAAAACAAGAATTAACATTTTGAGTAATAAGGCTAATTGAAAGTCACTAGGAGCCAAAAGAAATCAATGAATAATACTGCTTCTTGTTATTTTTATTTAGTTAGGGAGGATTTATATGAAAGCCAGTTAAGCGAGCTGGAAATAATTGGGCTTGAAAAGGCAGATAAAATTTACCAGAATGTTGAACGGTAGGATAAGATTATGAAAATCAATATTTTTATTCTTTATGATGAATTAAAACGGTATCATCCTCAAATAATCGCAGATGATGAATTCCCGTTAAATTTATGCGGAGTTCGACGTTTACCTCTGGATCAAAAGAACATCACCACGGATTATTTATATCTGTTGTTTCCTGAAGAAATCCCGTCTCTAGATGTTAATCCAAAAAAACTTAACATTGTTGTATTAGGTAAGATTGATAAAAGTACCATACTGGCTTACGGTTATCAGGCAATTATCATAGACGGAAATATTAATTCAGAGCTCGTTTTTCAACAAATCCAGGACATTTTTGACAAGTATAATTGTTGGGGAGAAACTATGATGGAATATATTTTACAGCGCAAATCTCTCCAGATCATCCTTGATAAAGGGGCAGAGCCTTTATCCAATCCGATTGCGCTTTTCGATATTTCATTTAAATTTATTGGTCAAGGTGGAGTCTTGAATTCTAAAACAATTGAAGGAAGTATATGGAAAACCGCCTTTACGAAGGGATATGCTCCTGTAGATATTTTTCCCGATACTTATAGAAACATGTTTTATGAAAAACTGGAAGGATCTGATTCCAGTTTTCTTATTCGCCCTCCTAAAGAATTTCAAGACAATTGCTGGTTGTTAGGTCCTGTTTTTAGTCAAAACCATCTGAATGGATTTTTAGGGGCAACTGACATAAATTGTGATTTTACAAAAGGAGAGTGCTCAATTGTTACCTATTTTGCGAAGATGATGGGGATATATTTTGAAAATATCGTAGAAACTACTATCCCCGATAGAGATATCCCTTATTTTATTGATCGAATACTAAGTGGGTATTCTGTTGAAGAGGGCATCGTGGAGTATTACTTAAAGAAGCAAGGTTGGAAAATGAATGATACATTCAAGCTTTTTTATGTAAGCGGACAAGATCTTTCCAAGTCTCATCAGGAACTTTACTTTATTATGTTTCGTCTGAAAGTAATTTTTAAAAACTGTATTTTATTTAGATATGAAAACGGAATTGTTGTAATCGTAAAAACAAAAGAAAATAAATTAGTTTATGAAGGCGAAGGAGAAGCTGATTTTAAGGAATTTGAAAAACTATTATCAGAAATGAACGTAAACGCTGGTATAAGCATGGAATTTTACGACTTTATGAGTATAAAATATGCTTATAAACAAAGTAAAGCCGCATTAAAAGAAGGAGCGCCTTTTTCCCATAAAAGATATTGTTTTTTTGAAGAATGTTATAGTAAACACATCATTAGTTCACTGAATGAATCTACTGGGTTAAAAAGTTTATGCAATCAGCAAATCCTCAAAATTTCTGCCTATGATAAAAAAAATGGCGACATGCTCTTAACAACCTTACGAAGCTATCTTTTAAGTGGATGCAACATTTCACAAACTGCTAAAAATCTATACATTCACAGAAATACATTGATGTATAGAATTAACAGAATCGAAGATATTTTGGAAACTGATTTAAGAGAGATAAATGAAGAACAATTCTTGATTTTATATATAACTTGTTTGATATTAACAAATAAAAACTAAGAGTATGCGCATACATATAATAAATTTTCCAATTATGTATTCGGTATCAGCATCAAGCCTTACGGCTAAAGGATATGGACAGAAACATAATAGATCTCTCTGCCTATGAATAAATTGTAAGGAATCAGAAGCATACAAGAAGGACTATGCAAATTCCCCGATATAACATCCATATAGAATTTTATCTGTTGTTGCAGAGTTTTTTAGCTGCGGGAACGGGAGAGCTGTGATCTGTGCATGGCTGCACCGCTCAAGTTATGATAGAGCCTCTTCAAATCCAGAAATTATTTGATATCGAAGATTAACGCCGAGAGGCTTGACAACATATCATGCGGTGTAAGCGTCAAACCGCAATCTTATTTATACTGGTTCGCCAGTCTCTTCTTCAGATTTTCTGCCACTAAGGCAGGATCAATCGGATTCCTGGCAATACCGGATTCCATTGCAGCTTTGGCTGTTGCAGCAGCGACAGCAGCGGCAACTTCAGGATTAAAAGCACTTGGGATGATGTAGTCGGCACACAATTCTTCCGGTTTAACGCAGTTGGCAATTGCTTGAGCGGCAGCAATTTTCATTGCATCGTTGATATCGGTTGCGCGGACATCAATCGCACCGCGAAACATGCCCGGGAAAGCCAGAACGTTGTTGATCTGATTGATAACGTCGGAACGTCCGGTCGAGATGACAGCAGCGCCGGCATTGATGGCTCTTTCAATCGGCCAGATTTCTGGAATCGGATTGGCCTGAGCAAAGACGATCGGATCTTTGGCCATGGATTTAATCATCTCTTCGTCAATAGAATCTGGAGCTGATACGCCGATAAAGACGTCCGCACCCTTGATCGCGTCTCTGAGGCTGCCTGTGCACATTTCATAATTTGTCTTTTCAGCGATTTCGTCCTTATATTTATTCATACCTTCAGGGCGTCCTTTATAGATCGCACCTTTGGTATCGCACATAATGACGTTTTTCAGTCCCATACTCATCATCAGCTTGATGATTGCAATCCCGGCGGCTCCGGCGCCGTTCGTTACGACTTTGATTTTATCTATACGCTTGCCGACGACTTTCAGCGCATTAAAAAGACCCGCCAAGGTAACAACAGCCGTTCCATGCTGATCATCATGGAAGATCGGTCCTTTGAAAATATTACGGGCTTTTAACTTTCCTTCAATTTCAAAACATTCGGGAGCTTTGATGTCCTCAAGGTTAACACCGCCAAAAGTCGGGGCCATTAACTCGACAAGCTCAACAATTTTATCAATATCATTTGTATTTACACAAATCGGGAAGGCGTCAACGTCGGCAAAGGCTTTAAACAGAAGGGCTTTTCCTTCCATGACAGGCATAGCCGCTGCTGGACCGAGGTTGCCAAGCCCGAGAATGGCTGTTCCATCGGAAACGATACAGACATAGTTGGCATGGTTGGTGTAAACATCGAGATTCGCTAAATCTTTTGCAATTTCTTTCACAGGATCAGCCACTCCGGGGGAATAGGCCAGCGTCAAATCGTCCCTGTCATTGGCAGGAACCGTTACTTTTACTTCAAGTTTACCAGGCCTTACAGCGTGAAACGCCAAAGCCTCTTCACGCAGGTTTTTAATCCGGGACATTCACATCTTCCTCTCACTTTGTGGTTTTTTTCGTTTTATTTTTGGCTTAAGTCTTTTTTATTCAGTATGCTTTTTTAAGTAATACATTGTCGTTATTTGACACATTACTTATGTAAACAAATTATAAAGGCGTTTCGTTAAATTATCTCATGAATGAAAACAAAAAATCAACCATTTTGTTTTTGAAAGTAAGTATCAGAATCGGTGAAATTGTCCTCGGATGTTGGGATCAATACGTTATATTGATTTGAAGCGGATTAAATAGCTCACAATGTCTGGCCGCCCCTACAGGGGCAGCCAGACATTGTGTCACGCGAGTCATATAAAACTTTAGAGCAACCTTAGCTCAAGCTTCTTTCGCTTCAATCTCAGCCTGAGCAGCCAGAATATCTTTGGCATTCAGGTATACGGGAGTATCCACCATTTTTCCGTTGTAGGATACGGCTGCTTTTCCTTTGGCAATACCCTCTTCTTCAAACACTTTGACAACGCCGTTAGCCCATTCTACATCGGCCGGGTCCGGAGCATACAGACGGTTGGACGGTTCGACCTGGCCCGGATGAATAATCATACGACCTTCATAGCCCATCTGTTTGCCATCGGCAACGTTCTTCTCGAAAGCGGGAATATCCTGGTAAGCAACAAACGGTGCGTCAATTGCTACGATACCGGCTGCACGGCAGGCAACACCGACTTTGGCGCGTCCCCACAGCTGCTCATTCGCTTCAGAGGTTAGTTTAATCCGCATGTCGCGGCAATAATCTACAGCGCCAAAAATAGCATTCACGTTACGTTTGCTGGCCATACAGCACTCATATGCATTCATGATTCCTTTTGCTGTTTCCAGTAGCATAGAAATTTTGACGGAACCCACTTCCAGACCACGTCGGCGCTCCAGCTCTTCGAGCTTCCAGTCCAGACGCTTGACATCATCTGGATGTCCAGTCTTGGCAAGCGTTACGCCATGAAGACCTTCCCAAACGACAGCCTCAAGGTCATCGTTGGTTAATTCTGTTTCCCAGTTGTTAATTCTGACATAAACCTGGGAACCATTGGAACCGGCGTATTTCAGATTCTCGGCAATAATTTTGCGTGCATTTTCCTTTTCTGCCGGCGGTACGGAATCTTCCAGATCCAGCGTGATGATATCAGCAGGAAAGCTTGGCGCTTTCTCAACCATCTTCGGGTTATTTCCCGGTACATAAAGAATCGATCTCATAACAGCCATTTTGAATATGCCTCCTATTTTTACCTTTAAGATTTTTGGGTAACAATGCTAAGTACTTTGTCAACTCTAAAATGCATTAAATCACTGAGGGAATTTTCGTCTGACCGGACGATACCAAGAATCAATCATTATTCCTTAATTTTATCCTTCAAAATAATGGGGATATCTATTGGCGTTTCAGCGATAAAACCGCCCGCTTTAAGGACAGCTTCAATTTTACTCTTCGCTGACCCGCGGCCGCGTTCGACAATATTGGAAGCATGGGAAAAACGTTGGCCTTCGGGAGCCCAGGCTCCGGCTACGTAGATTACGAAAGGTTTTGTGAATTTGCCTTCCGCAATAACATCGGCACATTCCTCTTCCTGAGAGCTGCCGATCTCAGCATAGACGGCTACACCTTTTGTTTCAGGATCTGCTTCGAATAAGGGCAGCAAATCAGCCATAGATGTTCCAAGTATAGGCTCGGTTCCGGTATGCACAACCGTACTTACGCCGAAACCACCTTCTCTTAATACCCAAGGAATGGTCCCTGATTGTCCGCCACTGCGCGAAAAGACACCGATATTACCTTTCTTAAAGAACTTGTTAGCCCACTCGACATTGCCACCAAGCCAGCCAACAACTGCTTCTCCCGGTGTCAGAATGCCAATGGATCCGGGGCCGATTAAGCGGGTTCCTCTCAACTTGCAATAAGCGACCATTTCCATAATATCATGGATGGGTGTTCCTTCAACGCACGGAATAACATTTTTGACACCCGCGTCGGCAGCTTCAAAAACAGCGGTTTTCAGAACACTGCCCGGCACAAAGATGACGCTAAAGTCAATTTCATCGTGTTCTTTGGCAATTTCCTTAACCGTATTATAGACGGGGATGCCATGAACCTCGTCCCCTTTTTTCCCTGGGCTGGTTCCGCCGATGACTTTGGTGCCATATTCTTTCATGTATTTGGTTCTTACAGATCCTTCACGGCCGGTAATTCCCTGGATAATGACTTTAGACCGGTCACTGATTAAAATACCCATTCTTATCCCTCATTTTAATTTTGTAAAAGAAAATTGGCTGGTGACAGCCTTAGCTGCACTTAGATATATCAGAAAGTAATTTATACTTTCTGATATGCAAATGAACTATTGTAAACCGCGTTTGGTTAGATAGACATCAAGACCCGCAATCGGAATATTGATGGTCAAAGCCTTATTCCCTTCGAACTTGCAGGCGATCTCACAAGCCAGACATTCTGTTCCAAGCCGGAGAACTTCCTCTGCGCTCAGATGCTCGACGGATGGTTTCCCGTCAACAATTTGAAGTAACCCTCTGGCATATTTTTTACAAGCTGCTGCGCACGCTTTGGTTTCACATGTGTCACACTTGTTGGTATCGATGCCTATGGTAATACTTTTTTCTTTGATTTCCAGCATGGCATTTTCCTACTTTCCCTGAGCATCTTTTTCCGCTCTGTATTCTTTGGCCAGAGCCAGAAGTCTTTGACCGATAAACTTCGTATCCGTGACATGCTCTTTTCCGTATATTTCAATTCTTTTGCCAATTCCGTCCGAAGTCATAAGCTCTGCCAGACCCTTGCGCAGAATCTCCATGGATTCATCCTCGCGGTTGCCGCAGAGTAACAGAACGCAAGGCAGGCCGGGCTTCTTCGGAAGCTCTTCCCACAGTACTTTGACAATCGCATTGGCATGGTGCCATTGCTCCTGATTCGCCATCATAAAACCACCAAGAAGATAACCGTCAATATTGGGCTGCGACAGTACGCTCTTGGCAACGCGATAGATTTTGGATCCAACAGGATTGCCGCTCGTGTCGGCATAGTTGGCAGGTTTGAGTCCTACCTGATTCAGCGCATCAAGTCCCATCATCGCCGAACCGCCGCCGATCGGATGATAGCCAATATAGCCGGGGCTTACTTCGTCATAACCCATATTCATCAGAAAGCCGGTTCCACGGGCATCTGTTTCTTCAATGCTCCAGCCGATCATATCGAGTTCGGTGACTTCACCAGGCAAATCGCGGGCAATTTTAATGCCGAATTCCGGATGTCGGCCCACAGAACTGTTATCAATCTCCATTTTGCAGTCTGCGCAAATCAGGCTTCCATCCTCCGTCATGACAAACGGATTGATCTCCAGTGTCTGGCAGTCATACTTTTTGTAGACTTGGGACAGCTTCGTCAGGAAAGAAGCAAACTTACTCAATTCTTTATTTGGAATGCCAGCTCGGACACAAAAATCGATCGCATCGTAAATCTGCAGACCAAAAATAGGGTCAATATTCATCTTAAAAATAAGTTCTTCAGGAACACTTTCAATATCCATGCCGCCTTCTGAGCTGAACATCAGCATCGGGCAGCGGGCGTCTCTCGCATTGTTAATGACAAATGAACAATAGTATTCTTTTTTGATCGCCAGTTTCTCCTCAATTAAAACCTGTCTGACAGGGAGTCCTTTGACTGTCTTTACCAGTATTTCAGCAGCTGCCGCCGAAGCTTCGGACGGAGTTTCGACCAGTTTTACAATCCCGGCTTTTCCTCGTCCTCCTGCCTGGACCTGACCTTTGACAGCTACGGACTTGCCAATCCATTCTGCCGCTTGCTGTGCTTCTTCCGGAGAAGATGCCGACCTGCCCTTCGGTACGGGTATTCCCGCCTTGGCAAGCCATTCCTTACCTTGATACTCTAGAAATTTTGCCATCCATAATCCCTTCCATATCGTCATATTGATTCTAGTACCTTGTATATACTGAAAGAAAACTCAAAAAATTAAAGGAATATATGGTTATTCCTTTAATTTTTGTTCATTATTAAAGTAATCTTATGTATCGCTATTAACTTGCCTTATGAATTATTATAACGAAATTATTTGCAAAAACAAGACTAAATAAGCCGAATTGCATGATTTATTAGGGAAAAACCAATCTTTTAGAACTTGATTTAGGCCAAAGCTTCGGCAATCGCTTTGCGGGCAAGTTCGTCACATCGTTCGTTCTCGGGATGTCCGGAATGACCTTTGACTTTAACCCAGACAACGTCATGCTTTGCCGTGAGTTCCACAAGCGATACCCAGAGATCACGGTTCTCAACCGGTTTCTTTTGCGAACTCTGCCAGCCATTCTTTTGCCAGCGAGAAAGCCAGTTTTGTTCAAATGCATTAATTAAATAGGCACTGTCACTGTGGACCTGGACACTGCAGCTTTCTTTCAGGGCAGCAAGTCCTTGGACTGCCGCTGTCAGCTCCATGCGCTGATTGGTTGTATTGCCCTCAAAGCCGCTGATCTCTCTTTCATGTTCACCATACTTCAGGATTGCCGCCCAACCTCCCGGCCCGGGATTGCCTGAACAGGCTCCGTCCGTATAAATTTTTACACTTTTTACAGTCATTGAACCCCCTATTTTAAGTAAAGAATCAAGGCATTTTCATCACAATTAGGAAACTTAACACAATTGATGCATTCTTTCCAGACCTTATGGGGCATTGAATCCTTTTCGGTGATTTCGAATCCCATATGTTTGAAGAAATCTACCTGATACGTCAGGGTAAATACCTTGGGGCAATGGAGCTCCTTGGCCTCTTCCAAAAGTAGCTCAACAATCTTGCGGCCTAACCCCTTCCCTCTGTAGCTTTCCTCAACCGCCAGTGCCCTGATCTCAGCGAGATCGTCCCAGGTAATATGTAAAGCGCCGGTTCCGACGATCCGGTCATCCTCTACCGCTACAATGACCTCCCTGATTCCTTCATACAGCGCACTTCGGGTTCTGGGCAGCATGAGTCCCTGTTCTGCATAATAATTGATCAGGCTAATAATATCTTCCACATCGCTTAGCTTTGCATGTCTATAGGTTACCATCTTTTCTCCTTTATCTGTCCATGTTTCCCGACAAATGATGGAATGATCAGATCCGGTACCGGGCAACTGTCAGGTATTGCCGAATGCCTTTCTCCACTTTGCTTTGCATTAAAGCATAATGGACGGCAGTCTCTTTAAGATCAAGCGTACTGCCCCAATTTAGGATATTTTGGTCGATACCCTTGATGCCGCCGCTCGCTAAAGTAAGATGAGGTTTAAAAGGCCTGGTATCAGGCGGTGCTCCAAATTGGCTCGTCGCGTGCTGGATCTGCTTTTGCAGCTGAATCAGCTTCGGTTCTTTTCTTATCCCGGCCCATAGTATCCGAGGCTGTATGATATTCGGGAAGACACCAAGGGAATCAAAAGCAACCGCAAATTCACCGATACGTCCCGAAACACCCGTCAGGGTCTGTTGCAAAGCATCAAGATCCTTTTCTTCCACTTCTTCTAAAAAACGCAGCGTCAGGTGCAAGTTATCACGTCTGCGCCAATAGCCGCGGAGACCTTTAACCTTAAGTTCATCCTGCCATTTTTCGAATTGGTCAAGACTGTGTTCACTAAAATTCAGGCTGATAAATAATCGCATGCAGCACGGCTCCATCGTATGTGGCATTTTTTCCTTACCACAATCTTACTATGCATCGATGCCGAATGCAATGAAGTTATCTTTTACTCCTTTAAAGCCCTCCGTCCGCCATTCTTTGGGCATAATGATCAATGGATAGTTGTCGGGCTGCTTCAGCCAGGATTGGCACAGACGCAATTCTTCCATGTAATCGGCTTCGCAAAAAAGGAATATTTTGTGGTTCCACTCCAGTTGCGGATATCCCGGGAAACCTTGGTGATGCTTCGTATAGTTTTCAAAAGCTGAAAATGCCAGCAACGTTTGTACAACTTTTAGCGATGGTTTCTCCAAAACAGGTTTAATCATCCTAATAGATTGATCCCGTTGGAAAAAATACAGTTGCCGGCTTTCAATCAAATCACTGAAGTCTTTTGGATACCAGGGAACCTCCAGGTACTTTCCAAAATATTGGGGGATAAATTCCCTGTCATAGATGATCTTAAGATCTAATAATTCCCTGGAATCAAGGCTGCCATTGATCTCCATATTCTCCAGCAGTTCCAGTATCCCATTAATGGCTCTGCAAAATTCATCATTAAGATTTCCGGAGAAATCGACCCACCCCAACTTTAGAAATTTGGAAGCAATATTTTTATTCCTGGTCCATTTTACTTTAGTAGACAGTTCAAACTTGTTCCCTTTCTTTTTAAACTCGGCAATTTGAATATTTCCCCAGCAATAGGTGATTTTATTCTTTTCGGATACTGCCCGGACTCTTCTCTTGGCCAGGCTTTGAAAATAGCGGTTGATCACCGTCAGGTGATTCCAGGCCACCGGATTTAATTCTCTTTGCCAGTGTTCCCAACCGGGGTGCAACTCTCCTGTATCCAACCGAAAAAAGCCTTTATCGTAATCTTTTTCTGCCAGGACATATAAATTTGGGGTTAATTTTTCCCGCCAAAATACCGTCCTGGCAAACAGCATGCCTCCTATTTGAGAAACCGCACCTAAAAATACAGGAGAAAATTCTTTTGCCACATAATAAATCAAAGTCCTGCTGCCATTTCCTAGATGCCTTCCCCACAGAATCCCGCCCAAAAGAAAGTCTTCCTCCCGGTAGACTCCCTGCGCAGCGATGATTCCAACTCTGAAGCTGATATCCCCGGCACTGAAATAATCAAATTGGGAAGGCAGATGCCAACCTTTCCTGACTTCTTCTGGACATTCTTCCCATCCGGATACACTGAAAATGTCCGGATTAGCATCCCATAATTCCTTCCATTTTATGTTCAAGTCAAATCCTCCCTTTACAAGCTGTTTTTTTATTATTACGCTTGATAAAGGCAGGAAATGACAAGGTATCTTTCCAATCATAAAATTATAAAAAAAATTAACCCGGCAACGCCCGGGTTCTTTAGCAGATGGTCAAAATAGAATATAGAATTCCATGTATATTTCTGTCTATTTGTTTAAATTTTCCCTAACGCCTAATTGCATATAAATAACTTCTTCCCCGATATTTGTACAGTAATCGCCGATTCTTTCGATATAGCGGGTCGCTAGAAGCAGGTAGACCGCCTGGCCTGATATTGCCGAGTCTTTCGCCATCATCTCATTCAGTTCGTTAAAAATCAGTTTATAGTAATGATCCACTTTGTGGTCGGTCTCAGCCAGAGACCGTGCAAGTTCAACATCTTCACAGATAAAAGCCTGGACGGCCGTACGCATCATTTGGACTGCTATCTCAGCCATTTTCGGCATGTCAATCAACGGCTTGATCAGTGGATCTGGTCCGATCCGCAAGGATACTTTGGCAATATCGACAGAGAGATCGCCCATTCTTTCCAGAGAGGAAATGATTTTATAGCTTGCAACAATATTGCGGAGATCCGAGGCAAACGGCTGCTGGGTTGCAACAAGGTGGGTACAGAGCAGCTCGATATCCTGCTCAGAATCATTGATCTGGCCGTCATCACGGATGACCTTTTCCGCCAGAGCCATATCCCTGTTCTTCAAGCTTTCCATGGCCTGTTCTAGCGCCTTCTCAACTAACACGCTCATCTCTACTATTTTTTTCTTCAGCTCCTGAAGCTGGGCTTCAAATTTATGGCGCATCGTATCCCCCCGGTGTGACTTCCTCTGCAAAATGTGTAATGTAATACAAAATAGCATAACCTAATGTACAAATGATAACAATAGAATTTACTTAATAAAGAAAGCTATCTAGGACGATCCATGATTATGCCTAAGCTTATTAAGACACTAGAAATTATAAATCGTAAGGGTATAATAGAATAAGAATGAGATTAAAGTCAAAATAAAAAGGAACTGAATGATGTTCTATCGGATCAAACAATTACGCAGTGCGCTGCACCCGGTTGTAAATGAGAATGAATACTCCTGGCTAAATGCCGTACTGTCGGAGCGGGAAAGACAGCTGTTTCTGAAGCAGACCCTTACAGAGCAAAGGCATGCACTCGATGTCGCTCGGGATATCCAGGAACAGAGCAGTCTTATTGAAAATGGTTATGGAAAAGAAGTTTACCATAACCTATTAAGTGGTGCGCTTCTCCATGACTGCGGAAAATCAGTGATCCATCTGCTTCTGTGGCAGAGAATATTTATTGTTGTCTTTGATTATTTACCGGAGCGGATCAAAAACATCATTCGCCAAAGCAAATCAGTTTTCGGCAAGACGCTGGTGATTTACACACAGCATCCTGCTTGGGGGAAACGACTGGCTGCCCGGGCAGGACTCTCTCCCGAAATCCAGCGCTTAATCCATAACCACCATACCCCACAAAATTCTATGGAAGAAATCCTTCACTCGGCTGATAACAGGCACTAGTTTCCAAGTTACCTGTACAGCAATTCCAAAGCAACTTGTACGATTAAAACAAGCTTTCACAAACTACAGATGCAACTTACCGAAAGTGGCCATCCATTACGGAGACTAACCCGAGCAAAGACTTTATACTGCTTATTCTTTCAAATAATCCTTAAATTCATATAATTCAAAATCCTGCGAATAAACCGATTTATGCTGGTTTATCTTTTTGTATTTCTGAAGATGTCTGCTTTTTTGATCAAGCTTTTGCGTAAGGATCTTATTTTCCTTTTCAATCTGCTCAAGCAGGTCCATGAGGACTCTCCTGCTTAAACGCAGATTATCAAGCTGTTTTTCCAGTTCCATAATTCTATGAGTCAACAGGACGGTTTCCTCATTCGTGCTCAAACTTTCATCTCCCGGAACAGAATTATATTCTTATACAGCTATTCTATACGCTTCAGATTGTTTTTAATCCTTCCCGGCTAAAAAAGTTCCAACCCGCTGAACCGCTTCCTGAAGCTTCGTCTCATCCTGAACCAGCCCAACCCTGACATATCCCTCGCCATACCGGCCAAAGGCAATGCCCGGCACGACAAGAACGCCAGCCTCGCTGGCCAATTCAAACGCAAAGGATAACGAATCCTGCTTCGTGGGCACCGGGGCCCAGACGAACATGGATCCTTTGGGCCTGTTCATCTTCCAGCCGGCTCTGGCACATCCGTCGACCCAGATATCCCTTCTGTTTTTATAAGTCTGCTGATTGGCGAGGATGGTCTGATCACCGCCGCTTAAGACAGCAACTCCGGCCTTCAATACAGGCTGAAAACTCCCATAGTCAATATTGGATTTGATAGTTTCCAGTGCTCTGATGACTTCTTTATTGCCTACCACAAAGCCAAGTCTCACTCCGGCCATATTATACGACTTGGAAAGGGAATGAAACTCTACCCCTACGTCCTTTGCTCCTTTGGCCTGTAGAAAGCTTGATGGCCTGTAGCCGTCAAAAGCCAGTTCTGTATAGGCAGCATCATGACAAACCACAATTTCATGTTTGGAGGCAAACCTGACGACTTCATTAAAGAAAGTCTCCTGTGCAACAGCAGCGGTTGGATTATTAGGATAGTTAAGGACCATCAGTTTAGCCCGGTCAGCGGTCTGGGGGGGGATCCGATTGAGGTCCGGCAGAAAATCGTTCGTTTCCAATAACGGCAGTACAACCTTTTCACCTTCGACCAGCGCCAATCCGTCTGAATAAATCGGATAACCAGGATCAGGGATGAAAGCAGCGTCGCCTTTATCAATAAACGCCCAGAAAATATGCGTTAGACCGTCCTGGGAGCCCATGACCGGAAGCACTTCCGTCGCAGGATCAATATCGACGTTAAATCTTCTTTTATACCATAATGAGCAAGCTTCCCGGAACTCCGGAATTCCTCTGGTCAGTGTATACCCATACGCCTTTTCATCGAGGCTCTGCTCACTAATTATTTTTCTGATCTCCAGAGACGGAGGCAAATCAGGGCTTCCTACACTTAGATCAACGAGCGCTTTGCCTTCACGTTTAAGCTCTTCTTTCAACGACGCCAATTGTGAAAAAATGGATGTTTGCAGACTTCCCATTCTTACTGCGAGCTTCATGTCATCTTCCTCCTCAGCTGCTCAATTTGTTGAATGGCCTCCATACCAACTCCCCAAGAGCCTAATTTTATGCCAGGCTTAATCGCATGACCATGAAAATCAGATCCGCCTGTAATCAGAAGGCTCTTTCTTTCTGCCAATGCTTTAAAGTAATTTCGTTCCTCCACACCGTGGTCGGGATGATAGACTTCAATCCCCTGCAGCCCGGAGTCGACCCATGCGGCAATCTCGGGTTCCGTACATTGGCTGCCCGGATGCGCAAGCACGGCTACGCCTCCGGCTTCTCTTATAATTGCAATAGCTTCCACAGGGTCAAGCTTATACCTGGGAACGTAAGCCGGCCTTCCTATCTTTAAAAATCTCTCGAAAGCGTCTTTCAGATTGGCGGCATCCCCATGCCTGATCATGGCCTGAGCCACATGGGGCCGGCCGACAGAATCCCCATTGACAAACTGACTTACTTCCTCAAAGGTCAGGGTGATTCCGAGCTGTTCCAGCTTCTGAAGGATCTTTCTTATTCTTTGCACTCTTTTTTCCCGCAGTTCCTGCAACCTGGTATGAAGAACCTCATTGCCCTCTTGTAACTCATACCCGAGGATATGGACTTCCTTGCCCACCCAGTCGGTGTTGATCTCTATGCCTTTAACCAGACAGATCCCCGTCTCAGCTGCAGCCTGTTCTGCCTCCGCCCAGCCATTGATGCTATCATGGTCCGTGATGGCCAAAGCTTTCAATCCGACTTCTGCCGCAGACTTAACGACTTCTTCCGGTGTAAGGATCCCGTCTGAAGCAGTCGTATGACAATGCAGGTCGGCCTCAAATCTTGTCTGGTATTTCATGATATGTTTACCTCTAAGAATTTTCACATTAAGACATCGCTCAAAAACCTGACATAATTCCCATAACATATTCTGGCTATTTCGTTCTGATTAAAACCACACTGAGACAATTTTTCCACTAGATACGGGAATGTACCGACATTTTCCAGCCCTTCCGGCGTCGTCTCAATTCCGTCAAAATCCGATCCGAAGCCAACGGCATCGACTCCCGCTACTTCTGCGATGTGGCAAATGTGCCGGACAACATCATCTATAGTTGCTTTTCCGGTATCACTCAGGAAATCCTCACAGAAATTGACCCCAACCAGACCTTTCTTGTCTCCTAGCGCACGCAGCTGGTGGTCAGTCAAGTTCCGGCGATGGCCGCATAACGCTTTGGCACAGGAATGGGAAGCGATGACCGGACGTTCAGAATGCCGCAGCACATCCCAAAAACCTGCCTCATTTAGGTGGGAGACGTCGATTACCATCCCAAGCTGATTCATTCTTTCGATTACCTGAAAGCCAAAACTAGATAAACCGCCGCTTCCTTCGCTTTCCCCGACGCCGTTGCCGATCGCATTCCTTTCATTCCAGGTAAGGCCAATGCTTCTGACTCCGAGCCTGAAAATCAGATCAAGCATAAAAATGTTTTCGCCAAGAATTTCTCCGCCCTCAATATTGATAAGCAGGCCCAGCTTATTGGTCCGGCCTAACTGGGCTGCGTCTTCTTGGGTTCTTACTAAAAATACCTCACTGGAATTATGATCAATGAACCTAAGTGCGGCTTCGAGTAATTCCAGTCCCCTCCAGGCCGCCTGAAACGGTTTGTATTCACTTTCAATATAGGCAGCCAGAAACTGCAGACCGAGATTGGCCTGTTTTGCCCTAGTCAAATCCCAGTGTCCAAATTTTGCTGTTTCTTTCAAATTTCTTTTTCCGGCAGCATAATCTCCAATGCTGTCGCAATGACCGTCGGCAATCCATATATTTTTCATGGTCAAATTTTGCTCCTTTATTTGTATTCTAAAGGATAATCGGGCAGAAGGCTACTTATTTGGAAAGCTTGACTGATACCAATCCTTTAGCGACTGCCTTAGTTGCACTTAGCTAAATCAGAAAGTACAAATACTTTCTGATATATTAAAAAAACCCGCCCCCAAGCAGGCAGGTTTAGAATCATTGGGTTTATCTGGGTTCGACAATCAGTTTGATCGCAGTCCTCTCTTCTCCTTCAATCAGGATATCGGTGAAAGCCGGAATACAAACCAGGTCAAGACCACTCGGAGCAACGAAAC
This sequence comes from Dehalobacter restrictus DSM 9455, assembly GCF_000512895.1. Lineage (NCBI taxonomy): Bacteria > Bacillati > Bacillota > Clostridia > Eubacteriales > Desulfitobacteriaceae > Dehalobacter > Dehalobacter restrictus. The sequence continues at coordinate 1,193,173 of NZ_CP007033.1, read as the reverse complement.
CTCTGGCAATAGCAACTGCCTTTACTGCCTGGTTTAATGCGCCTGCGCCAATTGCCTGCAATTCAGCTCCGCCTTTTTCCCTAAGTACTCCTGCTAACGCTCCAGCTACTGAATTAGGACTTGATTTTGCTGAGACTTTTAACACATCCATTATCTAATACCTCCCAATCGATCCTTTTTACATGTATTTCCACTTTGATGCTATATACTATTCGCGTAATAGTAAAAAAATCCTCTTTTTAGAAATGTCTGATTTGGTATTTTCTGTGTGAAAAATCCTGCACCTTATTTGGTGCAGGATGTCTATTTTTGGATAGGAATAATACGCTGTGTTTTGCCGGTTTTTTCATCTATTTGAAGCACCACAGCATTCAGCTGGTTCACCCCGTCGGCCACTTCAAATCTCGCCGGCATCTGCGTCAGAAAATTATTAATAATGATCTCTTTTTTGACTCCCAAGACCGAATCACGCGGGCCGGTCATTCCAACATCTGTAATATATGCCGTGCCCTGGTCCAGTACCCTGGCATCCGCAGTCTGGATATGGGTATGTGTACCAAGAACTGCACTTACTTTGCCGTTAAGAAACCAGCCAAGCGCAACTTTTTCCGAGGTCGCCTCGGCATGAAAATCGACAATGATCACCGGGGTCTCCACAGCCATCATATTGATAATTTGATTGACCATCGTAAAAGGGTTTTCCAACGGAGGCAGGAAGATTCTGCCTGATAAATTGATAATCCCCGTCTTTATTCCGTTGCGAATAACAAAACCATAGCCTTTTCCCGGTGCCCCTTTCGGGTAATTGGCAGGCCGGATCAGCTTGGTTTCATCATCAATAAACTTTATAATTTCCTTTTGGTCCCAGACATGGTTGCCCATCGTCAAAAAGTGGATTCCGTAATCATATAACTCATAGGCGACTTCTTTGGTAAGTCCCCGCCCGCCTGAGGCATTTTCAGCATTGGCAATCACCAGATCAAGTTTATGCTCTTTCTGGAGTTCGGGAAGAAAAGCAGCCACCGCTTCTCTTCCCGGTCTGCCGACGATATCACCGATAAAAAGAATCTGCATAAGGTACTCCTTTACTTGCACTAACCCCTTGGTTCAACCATTGAAAACAAGTACTCTGCCGTCTTCCCGTACCGCTGTAATGTTTTTTTCTGTTCCGTTAGAACGTACAGCTGCCATCATATGATTAATGATTTCTTCCTGCAGTATGATCTCTTCTTCAGGCAGGCTGCATTCATCAGTAATCAGCTTAGCGCCAAGCTCGCTTTTCATGATTTCTACTATGAGGTTGATTTCGGTGTGGGTAATACTGCTTAAATCTCTGCTGATCACAATCAGGTTCAGTTCCTGTTCAAATTTTTCAATACTTAAAAGCTGAATTTTCCGACCTTCAATCTGATGAAACAATTCCAAGGCCTGCCGAAGTTTATTCTGAAGCGCTTCAAAGCCGCACTCCTTGACGACCAGGAATTTAAGTATCATGGTCTGCTGCTCCTGATTGCAGCTGATCGTTACAACTTCCGGATAGCACAGCAAAATAGAAACAAGTAATCCCGTACTGTAATTCAGATAATTTGATTCAGCAGTTATGACTTCTGAAGCGGCCATCTTGATAATCCTTTCCCGAATGTGAAATAGTAGAGCTTTCTCCAAAACATATAGTAATTCTTCAAGGAGACGCGAAGTCCTTCCCGGTGTGCCCTAGCAATTATAACCTATTTTGTCCCAACATACCAATATAAAGAAAATTTGGCTGGTTCAGAGAGTACTTAACTTTCTGATACATAAACAAAGCAGGCCTAACACCTGCTTTGTTATACGTAACGTATCAAAATCTTAACATCATCATCATCTTATACGCATGGTATCTCTGTGGCACCGACGTTGCGACAGATTACTTCGCGTAATCTACTGCGCGGGTCTCCCGCATTACGACAACCTTGATCTGTCCGGGGTATTCCAGTTCTTCTTCAATTCTCTTTGCAATATCATGCGCGAACCTTGGTGCAAGTGCATCATCAATCTTCTCCGGATTCACAATAATGCGAATCTCTCTGCCGGCCTGAATCGCGTAGGATTTTTCAACGCCTTCAAATGTCTCGGCAATTTCCTCAAGCTTCTGAAGCCTTTTAATGTAGGATTCCAAAGTTTCGCGTCTGGCACCAGGTCTGGCAGCTGATACCGCATCTGCAGCGGCAACAAGTACTGCGACAATTGTCTTGGGTTCAGTGTCGCCGTGATGGGCCTCAATCGCGTGAATGATATCCCATGATTCCTTGTACTTTTTGCAGAGATCAACGCCAATCTCGACATGCGTGCCTTCGGTATCATGGTCAACGGCTTTGCCGATGTCATGCAAAAGTCCGGCGCGTTTTGCGGTCTGGACATCAACACCAAGTTCGGAAGCCATTAACCCGGCCAGATGGGATACCTCGATAGAGTGTCTCAAAACATTTTGTCCGTAACTGGTTCTGAAACGCAGCCGGCCAAGCAGTCTAATCAGTTCTGGATGTATACCGTGAACCCCGGTTTCGAAGGTTGCCTGTTCCCCTTCTTCCCTGATTTTCTGGTCAACTTCCTTCTGCGCCTTTTCAACCATCTCTTCAATTCTGGCCGGATGAATACGTCCGTCCAAAATCAGTTTTTCCAGAGCGACTCTGGCAACTTCTCTTCTGATCGGATCAAATCCTGACAGAATAACGGCCTCAGGCGTATCGTCAATAATCAAATCAATGCCCGTTAAAGTCTCAAGAGCTCTGATATTCCGGCCCTCTCGGCCAATGATACGGCCTTTCATTTCATCGTTCGGCAGGGCAACCACTGAAACTGTGCTTTCAACGACATGGTCTGCCGCACAACGATGTATAGCCAAAGAAATAATATCTTTAGCGCGTTTTTCAGCTTCTTCTTTTGTCCGGGTCTCATATTCCTTAATCATGATTGCCGATTCGTAACGTACTTCTTCCTCGACACTTTTTAGCAGCAATTGTTTGGCTTCTTCAGGAGTCAGACCGGAAAGCCTCTCCAGCTCAGCTACCTGTTTAGCCAGGAGTTCATTTAAATCAAGTTTTTGTTTTTCAACGTCTGATTCTCTGCGATGTAAATTTTCTTCCTTACGTTCCAGAGCTTCGGTTTTTCTTTCAAGGGTTTCTTCCTTCTGAAGATTGCGTCTTTCCATACGTTGGATCTCGCTACGTCTTTCTCTGGTCTCTTTTTCAATATCATTGCGAAGCTGCATAACCTCTTCTTTAGCTGCAACGATTTTTTCCCTTTTTTTGGCTTCAGCTTCTGCCTCAGCATTCTTTAAAAGCCTTTTTGCTTCTATTTCAGCAGATCCAATCATTTTTTCCGCAGATGATTTGCGTATGAACCAGCCGATCAGACTGCCAATCGCCAATCCGGCGAGTACAATAACAACTGCAATTAAGCCTGATATTTCCAAAGCTTCACCTCCTTTAATTATAGTATTAAATATTTCGTAAAAATAACAAAAAACTGGTCAGACCAGTTCCGTAAAATCTATAACCCTCGTTCGATTATTTTTCCCTTAAATATAGCTACACCGATACCCGGTGCAGCTGAGATGTTCAGTTTAATATAAGAGAAAACCTTGAAAGGTTAAAAATTTACTAGAAACAGATCCATTTAATATTAGTTTAATGAAATGTGCAAATAATGTCAAGTTGGTGGGATAACAAAGTATACTAAATACTTACAGATTATCGAAAATAATAATCTCTCCAAGTACTTTTTTGACTATATCCAATTGATAGCCCTTCGCTAAAAGCTTGTCCCCGACCTTTTTCCTTAAGTATAACTCTTTTGGAGGGATACTTCTGTTTTGATCGTTTAGGGATTTTTTCTGGTATTTCCTATACTCCTGCTCAAACATTTTACGGCCAAGCAGCAGGCAGTTTTCAACCTCCTGCTGCTCGGGAAAGTATTCATCCATGACGCAAGAGATCATCCGATCGTCCAGACCAGCTTTTTGCAGTTCAATACATATTCTGGTCCGGGAAAACCTTGTTTCCTTACTTTTAATATAAGACAAGGCATATTGCCGGTCATCAATATATTTCCATTCTTCTAGCTTTCGGAGAGCTTCAGCATTTTCCTCTGCGGAATAGCCTTTAGCCTCCAGTCTGCCGGCAAGCTGGCTGGCAGACAGCCGCCTGCGGCTCAAGAAATCCAGCGCAGCACCTAGCACACTTTTTTTCGATGAGGCCTGCTTTCTACTCATCATTCATGCTGTCGTCCTGAGCGCCCTTGGTCTTGTCTTTCGAGACCAGAACCAGATTGCGCACTTTGCTCTCAATCTCTGCAGCAATATCTGGATGCTGACGCAGAAAGTCCTTGACATTCTCTCTTCCCTGTCCAAGCCTTTCGCCATTGTAGGAATACCAGGCGCCCGATTTCATAAGGACACCTGTTTCCGATCCCATATCGACAATACTGCCTTCCCTGGATATCCCTTCGCCATAAACCAGGTCGAAATCAGCAAAGTTAAACGGCGGTGCAACCTTGTTTTTGACGACCTTTACGCGGGTCCGGTTGCCGATGATTTCCTGCCCCTGCTTGATGACATCCTGCTTTTTGACTTCCAGCCGGACTGAAGCATAAAATTTCAGCGCTCGTCCCCCGGTCGTCGTCTCCGGGTTGCCGAACATCACGCCGACTTTCTCCCTGATCTGATTAATAAAGATGACACAGGTATGGCTTTTACTGATGCACCCGGTAAGTTTGCGCAACGCCTGGGACATCAGACGGGCATGCAGCCCCATATGGGAATCGCCCATCTCCCCTTCGATTTCAGCCCGTGGCACGAGTGCCGCCACCGAGTCAATAACAATGACATCAACCGCGCCGCTGCGAACAAGGGCTTCACAGATTTCCAGCGCCTGCTCGCCGGTGTCGGGCTGAGAAACCAGCAGATCGTCGACATTCACACCCAGCGCACGGGCATATACTGGGTCAAGGGCATGCTCTGCATCAATAAAAGCTGCAACGCCGCCTGTTTTTTGTGCTTCAGCAATAATATGCAGCGTTACGGTGGTTTTCCCCGAAGACTCCGGTCCATATACCTCTATTACCCGGCCTCTGGGAACTCCGCCAACGCCTAAAGCCAAATCCAGTGCCAATGAACCTGTTGAAATCGTCTCAACAGCCATTCTGTCCGAAGCTTCGCCGAGTTTCATAATCGCTCCCTTGCCAAACTGCTTTTCAATTTGGCTCAGCGCAATATCCAATGCTTTTAGTTTATCTGGAGTAGCCATTTTTTCGTGCCTCCTCTTGATTATACAAAACATATGTTCGGTTTCTATTATACTTTTTCTGACTGTCTATTGTCAATCCGTTTAAAAGTAAAATTTTTACATAGCGGTTAGTCTTGTCTCGTTTGGCAAGCATCTACTGCTTACATTTCCTAAGCAAATACAGCCGCAGCATATTCAAGGCAGTTTCTACGATCATATTTCTGACGGATTCCCTGCTCCCGACAAACTGGTTTTTAGTGATCTCGATACCTTCCGGATGAGCCAGGGCGATATAGACCAGACCGACGGGTTTGTCCGCAGTTCCGCCTCCGGGTCCCGCAACTCCGGTCGTCGCAATCCCAAGATCTGCGCCGAGGGCCTTCCTCGTCCCTTCAGCCATTTCCCCGGCTACAAGTTCACTGACCGCACCTTCCTGCAGCAGACTGCTGCTTTTCACCCCGAGCAAAGTCTCTTTGGCTGAATTCGCATAACTCACAACGCCGCCAAGATAATACGCCGAGCTTCCGGCTTCGGCGGTGATTCTTCCGCCCAGAAGACCGCCGGTACAGGATTCAGCTGTTGCCAGCGTCAGGTTGTTTTTCAGAAGCAGTTTTCCAACTATACCGGCCTGGGTATCCGTACCGCTTCCGAATACCCCGTCCCCAAGCCTGCTGCGGATCTCTGCTTCCGTCTGATCCAGGAGCCGGACAGCCTGACTGACATCCCCGCTTCGGACCGTAAGCCTGACATCCATGTAGGTATGCCTGTCCAGCAAAGTGAGAGACGGGGATTTACGCTGCATCAGAACGGTTAGTTCCCGTTCCAGTTCCGGTTCCCCGAGTCCAAATATTTTTAGAATACGCACCTGCATCCGTCCGGAATCCTGAAGGATGATCTGCTCCAGTTTGGGCAGCAAATATTTTTGGAACATAACCTCCATTTCGGAAGGAGGTCCGGGAAGGATCGCGCAAAACTGGTCATTTTTGCAGATAAGGGCCCCCTGTGCAGTTCCTTTATCGTTCGGCAGCAGGATCGAACCTTCCGGAAAATAAGCCTGTTTTTCCGTACTTGGTGGCATCCGGTCATTGATATAAAACTGCGTCAGCGACTGCATGCTTTCAGGATCATAGCTCATTTTCAGGCCTAAGACTTCAGCAGCAATTTCTTTGGATAGGTCATCTACCGTTGGTCCAAGCCCTCCGCTGACAAGCACAAGTCCGGAACGCTGCAGCGCATTCTTTAGTGTTTCGGTCAGCCGTTCTTTGTTGTCTCCTACCGTCGTATGGTAGAGGACTTCTATCCCGAGATCCGAAAGTTGTCCTGTAAGATAATGGGCACTCGTATTCAGCGTTTTTCCGAGCAGTAATTCTGTTCCCGTGGAAATAATTTCGGCCTTCATTTTTTTCACACTCCCTCAGTCATTATCTCACCGCGGGAGAATCTTATCCCCGAACTTTGTTACCTCTCAATTCATGGCTCAAATAATTTCATTCAAGCCTGATTACCCCATATTAGGTCTGGGTGCCACAAGTTCCAGCGTCAAGCGGAGCATGGATGCGGAGCGCGGCTGTTAGCGCCAGGGAGGGCGCTATCTGCCGTAAGCGGAATTGTGACACCCAGACCAACCCTAGATACTTAACTAGATCATCGCAGCCGTTGACACCCTTAGCTGTTACGCCGGCAACTAAACAGGTAAATTCAAAACCGGAACAGTTAGAACTACTCTTTTTATTTGGAACGCACAAACAGCTGTTTTGATTTCATGATATAATCCACGCCGGAGATGATGGTCATGATCAGCGCAAGATAGATCATAGGCTGGGCAATATGTATGTTAAGGGTTGATAATGGCCAATCTCTCAGAATCAACAGTGCTATGGCAATGATCTGAGTGACCGTCTTCAGTTTTCCAAGCTTGCTGGCACTGATCACTACGCCTTCGGCGGCAGCAATCGCTCTTAACCCTGTGACTGCAAACTCCCGGGCCAGGATAATCCAGACAATCCAGGCTGAAACGAGGTTTAACTCGACCAGGGCAATCAGCGCGGCTGAAACCAGAAGCTTGTCGGCAAGCGGATCCAGAAATTTACCGAGATTGGTCACTTGTTTCAGCTTGCGTGCGAAATAACCGTCCAAACCGTCTGTCGCAGACGCCAGGCTAAATATCCCCGCGGCTACAAAGTCCTGATAAGGAAAATAAGCAGTACCGTCAGGCATTTTTACCAATAAAAAGGCCATAAACAAAGGTATCATGGCAATTCGAATCAGAGTCAGCGTGTTAGGCAGATTCACTCGAGCTCCTCCCCTCCCATATCATAGCTGTCCGCTTCTGTAATTCTGATCTGTATGATTTCACCAGCCAAATGTTTCTTCTGAACCTTGAGGTAAATCTGACCGTCAATCTCCGGGGCATCCCCCGCGCTCCGTCCGACCCATTCATCGGGGGCAGTCTGTTCTTCGAGAATGACCCGGATGATTTGCCCGACCCTTTGCTGCTGGATCTGATCTGCAATTTCCGTTTGGGTTGCCATAACAGCATTTTTGCGGGCTTCCCGGATCTCAGGCGGCACCTGGCTCGCCATGTTCGCAGCAGGTGTATTTTCCTCCTGAGAATAAGCAAAAACCCCAATGCGGTCTAATTTCATTTTATTAACAAATAACAGTAAATGCTCGAACTGTTCTTCGGTTTCCCCAGGGAATCCGGTAATGAACGTTGAACGAATAAAGATACCCGGTACAGCCTCACGGAGCTTTCCGATCAGCGTTTCTGCTTCTTCGGCTGTATTTCTGCGGTTCATTTTTGAAAGTATGGCGTTATCGGCATGCTGAAGGGGCAAATCGATATAATTGCATATCTTGGGTTCCGTCGCAATCAGGTCAATCAGTTCATCAGATACTGCCTCCGGGTAACAATACATCAGCCGAATCCATTGTATACCGTCTATTTCTACTAGTTCCCCCAGAAGATCCGGCAGCCGGTAAGCGTGATACAGGTCAATGCCGTAACGGGTTGTATCCTGGGCTACCAGCGCAATTTCCTTCACACCCTCGCCGGCGAGCTTCCTTACTTCTTGTACGATTGACTCCATTGTCCTGCTGCGGTAGCTGCCTTTGATCTGCGGAATGACACAATAGCTGCAGCGGTTATCACAGCCTTCGGCTATTTTGACATAGGCAAAAAAAGAAGGGCTGAAACGGACCCTCGGCATCTCATTGTCATAAAGATAGTCCTGCTTTTCTTTTTTCCTGTATACTCTCTCGCTGCCGGAGCTTTCCAGGACCTCGGGGATTTTATCCAGATCCCCGTCCCCGAGCACACCATCAAGCTCAGGAAGTTCTTTAAACAGCTCTTCACCATAACGCTGAGCCAGACATCCCACAGCATAGACCTTCTTCTGAGCACCGCTATTTTTCAAATTGATCATTTCACAAAGGGTGTCAATCGATTCTGCTTTGGCATCTTCAATAAAACCGCAGGTATTTACAACAATCATATCGGCTTCAGACGGTTCGGCTGTTATCTCGAAGCCTTTCGCCAGCATGCCGGTTATTACTTCACTGTCAACCTGGTTCTTCGGGCACCCAAGGTTAATCACTGCAACTTTTTTCTTCAATTTCCAACCCTCTGAAATCGTTTTTTATCACTTTAGTATATATCAGGTTCCGACCTGCTGTCAAAACGAATGCTTTCTCTTTACCTTCCCTGATGGCTTCCCCGGAGACATCCTTTTGACTTTCCCTGTCACCTTGCCTGACGCCTCTGTGCGACTTCCCTGGTGCTTTTCTTTTTGATTTTCTTTGAGATTTCTTTTCTTATTCCCCAGGCTTCTTTGTTGTCTTTCTTTTTCCATCTTTTCGTTTTTTACGGTTCGCCGAGATTTTCTGCTGTCCTCTGTAATCTTTTTTTTATGTTCCTTATTTATTCGTGCCTTAGATAAAAGGTCTTTATTTACTTGCTCTTTATTGAGCTTGCCTTTAACAATATTTTTCTGTTTATTTTGGTTATAACCGGAATCTTGTTCCTTGTTCTGATCGGAATAGGCGGTTTTGCCTTTGGGCCTGATCAGACATTTGGGACCGAACCCTATCAAATCCGTCCTATCTGCTTCAACAAGGGCAGCGTGGACCAGTGCATATTTTTTTGGTTCTCTGAATTGCAGCAACGCTCTCTGCATTGCTTTTTCCGTTTTGCTTTTTGGAACATAAACCTTCTGCATAGTCAGCGGATCGAGCCCTGTATAAAACATTGCCGTAGACAGCGTTCCCGGAGTCGGATAAAAGTCCTGGACCTGTTCCGGCTGATAATGAATGTCCCGCAAGTATTCGGCCAGTTCAACGGCTGCTTCCAGCGTACTCCCTGGGTGGCTGGACATAAAGTAAGGAACAATAAACTGCTTCTTGCCAAGACGCTCGTTAATTTTAAAGAATTTTTCCCTAAACTGTTCAAAGGTTTTCCCGGCCGGTTTACGCATATCGTGCAGGACCTTAGGTGAGATATGCTCCGGAGCTACCTTTAGTTGACCGCTGACATGGTGTTCGAGCAATTCTTTAAGAAAATGCTCGCTTTTATCCGCCATGATATAGTCATAGCGAATCCCCGAGCGCACAAATACTTTCTTGACTTTAGGCAGTTTTCTGAGTTTCCGTAAAATCCCGAGGTATTCCTGATGGTCGATATGCAGGCTTTTGCATGGCGAGGGATGCAGGCATTGTTTTTCCTTACATGCGCCAGTTTTCAATTGCTTAAGACAGGCTGGCTGACGAAAGTTTGCTGTCGGTCCGCCAACGTCATGAATATATCCTTTGAAGTCTTCCAAATTGGTGATTCCCACAGCTTCGTGTAAGATCGATTCCTCGCTCCTGCTCTGAACGATTCTGCCCTGATGAAAGGTCAGCGAGCAGAAAGCACAGCTTCCAAAACATCCCCGGGAGCTGACAATACTGAATTTAACTTCCTCCAGCGCGGGTATTCCCCCGTCTCTATCATACATTGGATGTGCGTTTTTTAGATAGGAAAGACCATAGACTTTATCCAGCTCCGCCTGAGACAAAGGCATCTCCGGTTTATTCTGCACCAGATATTTTATGCCGTGCTGCTGGACGATGGTTTTCCCTCTGACCGGGTCCTGCTCCTGATATTGGATCTTGAAAGCTTCCGCATACTTTGTTTTGTCTTCTGCCGTCTTTTTGAAGGAAGGTATCTCAATATAGCCGTTGCTTACCTCTTCCAGAGAATCCGCCATATAGCAGGTTCCGGGGATATGGCGGATATATTTCACTTCCAAACCGTCATTCAGATACGCGGCAATCTCCACAATCTGCTTTTCCGCCATGCCATAGACCAACAAGTCCGCACTGCTGTCAATCAGAATTGATTTTCTGACGGTATCGCTCCAATAGTCATAATGGGCAAATCTCCGCAAACTGGCTTCTACACCGCCAATGATGATCGGAACGTTCTTATAGGCTTCCCGGATTTTATTGCAATAGACAATCGTCGCCCGGTCCGGCCGTAAACCCATTTTGCAGCCGGGTGAATAGGAGTCTTTTTCGCGTATTTTTTTATTGACTGAATAATGATTGACCATAGAATCCATATTGCCTGCTGACACCAAAAATCCGAGCCGGGGACGCCCAAGTCTCTGAAAATCTTCTGTCTTTTTCCAGTCCGGCTGAGGAATAATTCCAACCTTGTATCCTGCGTCTTCAAGGACCCTGGAAATGATAGCCGGACCGAAACTGGGATGATCGACATAGGCATCCCCGCTGACCAGGGCGAAGTCCACCTGGTCCCATCCCCGGCATTCCATATCTTCTCTGTTCACTGGCAGATAATTTACAGGCACTTGATTTTGCTCCTAACTATATCAGCATTAGCTTACTGCCATGCAGTTATCTAATATCAAACTGATTATTCAAATATTCTTTTGTCCTTCATTTAATCTATTGGATTCTAATCTTTGCAGCCGTATTTATTCTAAATCGATTTGACGTGATTCGCAAACATAGGAAGAGGGTATCCTGGTCTTCCGGTATACCCTCTTAACAATCTTATCTTATCAGCTTGGTGTAAAACTAACTTCCTGCAAGCTCTTTCACTTTATTCTCATCAATGATGTAGCTTCGAAGGACATCACCGGTCTTCCCGAGCGGCGGGACGTTATGTCCGTTCACTTTGAGTGACAGTCCGCCGGCGTTGCCGATCGATACAAATTCAATTTGCTTGTCAGCCTGCAGCGTTTGTATTGTTCCTGAAGGGATCGTCCCGCTCAAAGCCTGCTTGCCGTCCACATTGACCACGACCCAGCAATCAGCAGTAAACGTAAGCTCGGCGACAATGCCCTCATATTGTTCAGGCTGCTGAGACGGCTGCCCGGCATTTTGTTCCTGCCCGGCAGTATTCGTATTCTGCCCCGTACCGGAATCGGCAGTATTTTGATCGCTCGCCTTCGGTGCAGCCGGCAAAGGGGTGGGTGTATAATGAAAAGTACCGGATTTGTTGCCCAAGTTTGACACAAAGATAATCCCGCCGACAATGATCACAGCCAGGATGGCCATTCCTGCAAGGACGACAGGTCTGAACCATACCTGATTGCTTGGAATCGGACTTAAGCGTGGCTCAATGTCAGGCTCAACTTCTTTGACCAAAGAAGCATTATAGCTATCTATAATCTCCTGCGGATTAATGCCAAGATGTTTAGCATACGTCCGTAAAAAGCCTCTGGTATAGGTGGTTCCGGGTAGCACGCCATAGTTCTCATTCTCCAGAGCTTCCAGATACCGCACTCTAATCTTAATGCTGTCTTCAACCTCCTGATAACTTAAACCTTTTTCTTCTCTGGCCTTCTTAAGAACGGCCCCTTCACCAGCCATTTCTACACCACCCTATTAATATTTAATTTAAATCAATTACCATAAGCAAACCGGTCATTCAAAAATTGTTTCAGTATTTCCAGTGATAATAACATAGATTCCTGAGAAATACATAAGGCATAGTCTTCAGATTCCTGATTGGGATAACCATACAGCTGGTCATAGTATTCCATAATAAGATACCGGGCAAAGTCTTCGTAAGCCTGTTTCTGCAGAGAATCATAAAGCTGATCAATCTTCTTTCGTCCCAGTCTTTTCGTCAGTCTGTCCAGAGCCGTTTTAAGTTCTTCAGTTATTCCCGGGTTATCCGTATACTCGAGCATCAACCGTTTGGCTCTGTTGTCCAGCGAATCATAAACAAGAACGGAAGTTCCCTGCTGCATGGCCTTAAAAACTGCGTCAGGGAGTGTGATTTTGCCGATGCGCCGGCTTTCGCATTCCATCACCAAATACAGATCTTGATTATAGCGATGAATTTCCTCGTAAAGCAAAGATTCAAACGTTTTTTGAGTAGGCTGAGCACCAAGACCAATGCAGCCAAAAACTGAACCGCGATTATTGGATAGCCCCTCAAGATCAATGACCGGATAACCCTCTCCCTTGAGTTTTTTCAGCAACTCTGTTTTTCCGGTTCCGGTATTCCCTTTCAGGACGACAACCTGATGATGAAATCCAGTCTCAAAAAAGGAAACAATCGAATGCCTATAGGCCTTGTATCCGCCAATCAGCCGAAATACCGGCAACCCCATCAGGTCGAGTACTGCAGCCAAAGACTTGCTTCTCATTCCTCCGCGCCAGCAAAAGAGCAGAATCGGTCTTTTCCCGGCAGCTTCTTCAACTTGCTTATATAAATCCGGCAGTTTTCGGCTGACAATCTCTAATCCGATATCTCTGGCTTTTTGGGGAGACTCTTTGGTATATATCGTTCCAATGACGGCTCTCTCTTCATTATTGAAGATTGGTATGTTTACCGCTCCGGGAATCGTTCCTTCCTCAAATTCGTTTTTTGACCTCACATCTATATATAATGCATCTGATAGCTCAGAACATTCATCGATGGAAATTTCACGCAGCATAATCTTCCCCAATCTTTTTTATTCTACAGTATTTTAACTAATCCTTCCTGAAATTAACCAAAAAGCGCAAATATTTGGTAATCATGGCTAAGAATTTAAGTTTTTCCCGAATTTTTGTTCAAATTGGCCTTTGGTCATCAAAACTTCCCTGGGTTTCGAGCCTTCATGCTGGCCGACGACCCCTTTTTCCTCAAGCATATCAACGATTCTAGCCGCCCTGGAATAGCCAATCTTTAGTCTGCGCTGAAGCAAGGACACGGATGCCGTATTGCTCTCCATAAAGATATTTGCAGCCTTGTAGAAAAGTTCATCTTCCGGCTCCTCAGAATTTCCGGAACTCAAGCTCACCTCCGGAATTTCAAAATACTCCGGCTTGGCCTGTTCCAGCAGATAATCCACAATATTTTTGACTTCCTTGTCTGACAGGAAACAACCCTGGACCCGAATCGGCTTGCTGATCCCGATTGGATGATAGAGCATGTCCCCGCGGCCGAGCAGTTTTTCTGCACCGCCCATATCCAAAATAGTTCTGGAATCGATCTGGGAAGAAACCGCAAAAGCGATTCTGGAAGGAATATTGGCTTTGATCAGACCGGTGATGACATCAACCGAGGGTCTCTGCGTCGCAACAATCAGATGAATACCTGCTGCCCTGGCCATCTGGGCCAGCCGGCAGATAGACTCTTCAACCTCTCCCGGAGCAACCATCATCAAATCGGCTAACTCGTCGATGATGACGACAACATACGGCAGCGGCTTCGATTCAGTATCCTTTTTTTCACTAACCAGGAAATTATATCTGACGATATCGCGAACTCCGGAAGCTGCAAAAAGTTCATATCTTGTCTCCATTTCGGTAACAATCCACTTCAAAGCTCCGGCGGCTCTCTGTGGCTCTGTTACCACAGGAGAGATCAGATGCGGAATTCCATTGTAATTGGCCAGTTCAACAACTTTGGGATCAATCAGCAACAGTTTTACTTCATCCGGTTTTGCTTTATAAACGATACTTCCGATAATCGTATTGATGCAAACCGATTTTCCTGCTCCGGTCGCTCCGGCAATCAGTAGGTGTGGCATTCTCGTCAGATCGCCGATAATTGGCGTGCCAGTGATATCTTTGCCGAGCGCCAAACTAAGCTTGCTTGGTGAGTCCTGAAAATCTTCCGTTTCCAGCACTTCCCGGAAATGAACAATGGCAATCTCCTTATTCGGGACCTCTATCCCAACTGCAGACTTTCCCGGGATCGGCGCTTCCATCCGCACATCGGAGGCTGCCAGGCTCAGTGCAATATCATCTGAGAGGCTGGTAATTTTACTGACTTTGACACCAGGTGCAGGCTGAACCTCATAGCGGGTAATCGTCGGCCCCTGTGTGACTCTTGTGACTTTGACCCTGACCCCGAAACTGGCCAGCGTATCTTCCAGCAGACGGACATTATCGGCAATGTCCTTGCCGCTTTTTTGGCCTTTTTTCATTGATTTATGGACAAGATTCAAAGGTGGCAGCCTGTAATGTTCGTTCTTCTCGGTCTGTCTGGAAATAGGCGTCCCGGTAAGCTTGCCCGGCGGTGCCGCTGCAGTCTCCATGCCTCCTGCTGAATCCCCTAAATTTCCAGTCCTTCTTTCGGCTGAATCGTCCATCCTTGTGTTAATCAGGTAATGATCCGTTTCCGACTGCGGAACCTGCTTGTTTTTTTTATTCCGTTCTTCTCCTCGATTCCGTTCTTCCCCAAAAATTTCGATCACCGGGCTACTCTGCTTTGAATCGAAATAATCACCCGGGGTTGGGGACTTTACAGGCTCACCTTTCTTTGCTGCGGCAAACATGCTGTTCCGGTCATCCTCTTTGCGCTTCTGTCTTTCTTGGCGTCCGTCCGCCAGTACTTGCAGAAAATCCCTGATGTGACGATCGACCATCTGTGCGAAACTTGCTGTGAGGGACAACAGGTCTTTGATCGTCCCGACCAGAGAGCGGTTCATTACCAGGATGGCGCCGATCAAGGCCAGCACTGCCAGAATCACATAACCACCTGTCACGCCGACCAGCATGACCAGCATGATACTGATCACCGCGCCAAGAAGGCCACCTCCTAATCCTGCTTTGCCAAGCTCAAGCAGCCCTGCAGTATCATACGCAGCAGATGACCCGAGATGCAGGAATCCTTCCGCTACGAGCCATAATAAAACCGCACCGATTATCCTGGATTTCATACTTCTCCGGTTGTTGCTCATCAGGCTGATCCCGATAACTCCGAGGATGATAAAAATCCCGACACTGCCATCGCCTGCCGCAATCCTGAGTGCTTTAATCATCAGCGTGACAATAGCACCCTTACTGTTGGAATAGAGCATGACGAATCCCAGACAGGCCAAGCCCATCACCAGGATTCCAATAATCTCATTTCGAATCGTATCATGAACGGACTGTCTTTTTTTACGTGACCCCCGTCGGTTCTTTTTTGTCGTCTTCGTCGCCAACGTTCCAAACCCCCAGCTTTTCATTACAACAGTAATATTTCCACAATTCTAAGCTAATTCCTTTAATTATTCAACATATAAGGCCTTTGAATAATTCCTTGTTGAGTCCTCGATATCATTTTTACCTATATATGATGGTTATATGATGGTATATATAATGTAAAGTATTTATCACCCAAAAACAAGAAATTCTCAGGACAATCAACCCTTATTTGATAAGATTCTTAAAAAGCACAGGATATTAATAAGTCTTTAGTCCTATCACATCGTGACTTACGGTGAATTGTTTCAATTGTCAAACTGTTGTAAATTTGTAATACAAACCAGAACACTAAAAAACGAAAATATATTATTAAAGGGAGAGATTATCATGATGTTATACCTTGTTCAATTCCTTCAAAGATTCCAGAAAGATGAAAAGGGTCAGGCACTTACAGAGTACGGTCTTATTATCGCTTTAATTGCAATTGTTGTAATTGGCGCGGTCACCGTTATCGGTACAAACTTGGATAGTATTTTGGATTCAATTGGCACTGCTCTCAAACCAGCATCATAATCTTTTGGGTTCTCAGAGAAAGCTCTACTGTCAGAGAACAGTAGGGCTTTCTTAAACTAAGAAAGGTTACCTCTCTTATCAGGTATTCAAACAGTCTTTGAATTGTTAATTTTCCCATATCTGCTCAGTGATATTTGGGTTGATGGGGCGAACGTTTATTAGAATCTGCATTGGGAGGGTATTGAAAAATGCTAAAAAAATTAATAAAATCCTCCAATGGCCAGTCTCTTGTCGAATTTGCGCTGGTCCTGCCCATCTTTCTGCTCCTTGTCTTTGGCGTGGTTGAGTTTGGGCGGCTCGGCTATTCCTACGTGACTCTCAATAACGCTGTCCGAAGCGGTGCCCGGACAGCCAGCTTAAGCGGATTGGATAGCGCTATCCAGGCTTCAGTGGCTGATTCCGCCCCCTTGTTAGACCGCAACCTGCTGACCATTCAGATCACCCCAATTGAGTCCAGCAGACATTCCGGCTCAAATGTTACGGTATCTGCCTCTTATCCTGTATCTCTTACGACTCCGGTATTAAATCATATTCTTCCGGATCCGGTTGTGATCCATGCGAGCCTGTCCATGCGCATTGAATAGGAGTATTTGCTATGAAGAATCATCCCTTCAAAAATGAAAAAGGCAGTATTGCCGTTCTTACGGCAGTACTTTTAGTTGTTCTTCTGGGCTTTGGTGCCCTATGTACAGATATGGCCGTTCTCTATGTGGAAAAAGCAAGGTTACAGAATGCGGTAGATGCAGCAGCGTTAGCAGGCGCTCAAAAATTACCGGATAGTCCGCAGGACGCTTATCTAACTGCTGCAGAATATGCTGCCAATAATGATGTCTCCCTTCCCTCAATTTCGATATCCAATCATAACCGGGAAATTGAGGTATCTGCTTCTGAAGAACATTCCATGTTTTTGGCCAAAGCACTGGGTATTACCAAAGGAAAAGTCAGTGCACGTTCCAAGGCAGGTGTTTACCCTGTCCGCAGTATCGCCGGAGCCGCTCCTTTAAGTGTTACGATACAGGACTTTGTCTATGGCCAGGAATATACACTGAAAAATGCCCCTCCGGAAGGTGAAACCGGCTGGTATGGTCCTGTCAGGTTGGATGGATCAGGTGCCAGCACCTACGAAGATGCACTCGCCTACGGAAATAATACCCCGCTATCTGTCGGCCAGACCCTGCAGATAGAAACCGGTAATATGAGCGGTCCGACACGAAAAGGTCTTGATACCCGGCTTGCTTCCGATACGCGTGTCCCTGGGAATACTTTTACTGATCATGACAGCAATGCTCCCGAGATTGTCTTTATCCCTATCGTAGAAGTCCTCACTCGATCAGGTGAATCCATCCAGGAAGTCAAGATTCTTGGATTTGCAGCCTTTTTTATTGAAAATGTGACCCGAAATGGCAATGACTGTTTTATCACGGGGCGTTTTTTAAAGACCTGTTCCACACTCGGCAAAGAAACAAGTTCAATTATTGATGACGGAAATAACCCCGTACAGGATTACGGTTTATATTCTATAAAACTGCTAATGAATTGAGGGATGACTAGTGAAAAGAAAATTCTATGTTTTTATGGCGATTATCTCAGGACTGATTTTTAGCTTGGCTGTCTTTTTCTACCTAAACTATGGTTCGGGAGCATCAAGCCAAGACTTAAAACCACTGGTTGTTGCAGCAGCGGATATTTCCTCCCGAAGTATCCTAAAGGCTGATCAGCTCCAAATCAAACAAGTTCCGCTTTCAGCCTATCCTCAGGGGGGGGCCTCTACCGTGAAAGAATTGACAGGCCGGGTACTCCTGGTTGACGTCAGTCAGGGTGATGTACTGCTGAGTCCTATGCTTGGAGATCCGTACCAAACCGGCAGCAGTTCAGGTGCCTCAGCCGACAGCTTTTCACTGACTGTTCCTTCAGGTAAAAGAGCCGTTGCTATTCCTGTCGATCTGGTGGGCAGTGTCAGCTATAAGGTAAAGCCCGGTGACCATGTGGATATCCTGATTACCATGGATATTAAGGATAGCCAGGGAAATCAAAGAACAATTACTTCTTTAGCTGCCCAGGATGTTTTGGTCTTAAACACGGGTGATACCATTCTCAAAGAAGGAGAAACTGCCGAAAATCCTGGCTCTTATGTCCTTGCTATGAGTGTTTCCCAGTCTATGGCCGTAACACTGGGCAGTGAAAAAGGTTCCATCCGCTTACTGCTGAGAAACCCCGCCAATAAAGAAACTTACACCGAAGCACCCATTGATCCTAATGTCTATACAAACGCCGATTATTTCAGTCATTATAAATAAAAAGGAGGTATAGCGCATGCAAGGTATACGGATTCTCATTGTTGATGATATCAGAAATACCCGCGAAAACATTCGCCGGATCCTTGCTCTTGATTCCGGCTTTGAAGTCATCGGCGAAGCAGGCTGCGGTTCTGAAGCAATCCGTCTGGCAGAATTGTTGAAACCGGAAATTATTTTAATGGATATCAGCATGCCCGACATTGACGGGATAAAAACAACAGAACTGCTTTCTTTCCGCATTCCAAATACCTCCATTATTATGATGTCCGTTGAAAACGACCCCGACCATATGACCAAAGCCATGATGGCCGGAGCCAAATCTTATATCGTCAAACCGTTTA
The DNA here is from genome assembly GCF_000512895.1 of Dehalobacter restrictus DSM 9455. Classification (NCBI taxonomy): domain Bacteria; kingdom Bacillati; phylum Bacillota; class Clostridia; order Eubacteriales; family Desulfitobacteriaceae; genus Dehalobacter; species Dehalobacter restrictus. Next base: position 1,174,285 of record NZ_CP007033.1, on the reverse strand, counting down.
CCGGCAAAGAACTTACCAGTACAATCCTGAACGTGTATCACAAGGAAAGCCGCAAAAGAGAAATGATCAATTCCCCTCTGTCCCCCGATTCCGCTGTAAAAACATCCGACACTGCAGCAAAAGTAATCAGTATTTTCAGCGCCAAGGGAGGGGTAGGCAAAACGACGACCGCTGTGAACCTCGGTGTTGAATTGGCGAAGTCATCCAAAGTCCTTTTATTAGACTTGAGCCTGCAATTTGGGGACATCGCCTCCTTCTTAAATCTTGTTCCGAAAAGAACCATTACCGATCTGGTCCAGGCCGGTTCGATCAAAGAAGAAGATATCCGGCTTCATACCCTTAGCCATTCTTCCGGACTGGAAATCCTGGCGGCTACGAATCGCCCTGAATATGCAGAAAAAGTAACCACAGAACATATTGAGCAAATCCTGGAAGAAATTAAACCCCATTATGATTTTGTAATTCTTGACAATACCAGCCGTTTTGATGATATCAGCCTTGCCGGCTTAGAGGCCGCAGACGAGATCTGGGTTGTGGCCGGCATGGACATTCCGTCAATCAAAAATACCAAGCTGGCGCTGGAAATCATGCACACGCTTGAGTATTCCCCAAAAATCAAGTTAATTCTAAATAAATTTGAAAAGAAAATCGGTATCAGCATGAAGGATATTGAAAGCAGTCTCGGCCTCAATGTAACCTATCTTATTCCTTATGAAGAGCAGCTCACATCTGTGCTTAATAAAGGTGTACCGTTTGTTGAGGCTTTAGCCCGTTCGGCTCCCGCTCTGGAAATTAAAAAAATGGTGAGTACGCTAGGTGTTAATTCGGAAATTACTAAAAAAGGTCAGGACAGCAAAGAAACCAGCCGTCTTTCCTTTTTAAGATTTGGAGGTTGATCGCATGTCGCTCCTTAGCCGTTTAGAACAGGAAAGAGGTAAAGAACGCGAAAGAACCGGATCAGAGAAACAAAGCCTGATTGAAATCAGACAAGCCTTTACCTCTTCTCCTTCCTCTCAGCCCGTTGATCCCTGGAGGGAGCTCAAAAGCATTATCCATAAGGAAACCATCAAAAATATTCAACTCAATGATGTTGATCCTCAAGAAGTCGAGCCGATCGTTCAAAAAGTCATAGACCAGTATGTTGAAGCCAACGGTGCCCTTCTGCCCCGGAATGAAAGGCAAAGAATCGTTCAGGAAGTGGTAGATGAGATCCTTGGTTTTGGCCCCATTTCCCCGCTATTAAATGACGACAGTATTTCAGAGATTATGGTCAACGGACCAAGTCAGGTCTACGTAGAACGTCATGGGATTGTCGAACTATCCAATGTAACTTTTAATGATGACCAGCATGTTCAGCATATTATTGAAAAAATTGTCGCGCCGATTGGCCGAAGAATTGATGAAAGTCAGCCAATGGTAGATGCCCGTCTGCCGGATGGTTCCAGGGTAAATGCAATTATCCCGCCTTTGGCGCTTAAAGGGCCCACCATCACGATCCGAAAATTTTCACGTGACCCCTATCGTGTCGAAGATCTGATTAATTTTGGCACAATGACCAGAGATATGGCACTTGTCTTGGAAGCCTGCGTCAAGGCCAGACTGAATATTGTCGTTTCCGGCGGTACCGGGTCAGGTAAGACCACAACCTTAAACGTCCTATCTTCCTTTATTCCGGACCACGAGCGGATCATTACCATTGAAGATGCTGCTGAACTGCAGCTTGATCAAAGCCACTTGGTAACGCTTGAAACCCGGCCGCCAAACATAGAAGGAAAAGGTGCCATCACCATTCGTGACTTGGTCAGAAACACGCTGCGTATGAGGCCTGACCGGATCATCGTCGGTGAAGTCCGCGGCGGAGAAGCCTTGGATATGTTGCAGGCCATGAATACTGGACACGATGGTTCCCTGACCACAGGTCATGCTAACACCCCGAGGGACATGCTCTCCCGTCTCGAAACCATGGTTTTAATGGCAGGCATGGATTTGCCGATCCGGGCCATCCGTGAGCAAATTTCCAGTGCGATTGACTTAGTTGTTCAGCAAAGCCGGCTCAGGGACGGCACCCGGAAAATTACTCATATCACTGAGGTCCTTGGTATGGAAGGAGACACCATTGTCACCCAGGATATCTACAAATTTGAACAAAAAGGTGTTGATTCCAATGTCCACGTCCTCGGTGGCTTTAAGGCTACCGGTGTCCGCCCCCGCTTTATGGATACGCTGGCTGCCACGGGCCAAATCCTGCCGGACAATATTTTTGTTAGTTGATTAGCCATCTATGGCCGTCGGAGGTATTTATATGACAAAGGTCATCGTCGTGGCCTCGATTATGGGATTTATCCTAATATACTCACTGATCATGGCCCTGAAACCAAAAAATGAAAGCGTTGAAGATAAAGTTAAGCGACTGGTGGCAGAAAAAGAAGATACCCCGGTTAAAGCCAAAAAGGCTGCTTCCTGGAAAGAGTATCTGACTTCCCTGTCCAAATATACACCTCGGAAATGGGGCAAACAACTTGATAAAGATCTTTACAGCGGTGACATTGGGTTAACTGGCAGAGAATTCATCGTAATGCAAATTTTCTTGTTCATTCTTACTTTCCTTATCGCCTTAATTCTCCTGCCTTTGAGTGCTGTTTTTATTGTTCTGCCACTGTTAAGTTTGATCTTTCCCAAGCTATATATCAGCAGTGCTAAAAATAAAAAAATAAAAAAATTCAATAACCAGCTGCCGGATATACTTCTGACCCTTGCTAATTCCTTAAAAGCCGGTTTTAGTTTATTTCAAGCCATGGAAATGGCAGCCCAAGAAATGCCAGATCCGCTCTCCTCCGAAATCAAAATCACCCTGAAAGAAATGGCCTATGGGGAATCTACCGAAAATGCTTTGTTAAATCTCTCGCAGCGGGTTGAAAGCAAAGACCTGGAATTAATGGTAACTGCCATCCTGATTCAACGGCAAATTGGTGGTAATCTAGCCGAAATTTTAATCAATATTCACGATACGATTCAGGAACGTTTACAGATTCAAGGCGAGATCAAAACACTTACTGCTCAAGGCAGATTGTCGGGATATATTATTGGTGCTTTGCCTATCTTAATTGGCCTGGTTATCACGATGATGCAGCCTTCATTTATGATGCCGCTGTTCCAGGATCCACTCGGAATTATGTTATTATGCTGTGGCGCTGTTCTGGAAATCATCGGTTTTATCGCCATCAGAAAGATTGTTAATATTAAATTCTAGGGGAGATTGTCATGGAGTCAATCTTGATTTTCAGTGGTTTTTGCCTTATTTTCTTCTTAGTTCTGGCGATTCTGTCCAGGAAACAGCCTTCTCTTTCCCAGAGCAGGATTATGCGTTCCCTTGGAAGATCTTCAGTGCCAACAGAAAATGAAGAAAATCAAAAAGAAAAATCCAAAAAAGACAAAAGCAAGCAAGATAAAAACAAGCAAGAAAAATCCGAGAGCAGTTTTTTTCGCAGATTAATTACTGTCTTCTCAAAGAATAACAAAGAAACGGACCAGAACGACCAGGAATTAATTGCAGCCGGATTAAAAGGGTGGTCGTCAGCTGAATGGAAAGCGCTTAGGTTCATCCTTGGCCTATGCTTTGCAATAGCAGCTGCTGCTTTAAGCTTTATATTAAGCTTTCCAATCCTAACAAAAATTGAATTTCCATTATTTTGTTTTGTTATTGGAAATATTGCTCCCAATTTCTGGCTTAAATCAAAGATCAAACAACGTAAAAGTGAGATTCTTCGTACGCTTCCTGACATCCTAGATCTCGTTATGGTCAGTGTCGAAGCCGGACTTGGCTTTGATGCAGCGATGATGAAAGTCGTAGAAAACAAAAAGGCATTCTTGCTGAAGAGTTCAACCTGGTTCTGCAGGAAATCAAAATCGGCAAACCACGCCGGGAAGCTTTGAGAGACATGGCCAAAAAAAATGACGTAGAAGATTTAAGCAATGTAATTGCCTCATTGGTTCAAGCTGACCAGCTCGGTATCTCTATGGGAAATGTCCTCAGGAATCAGTCGGCACAAATCCGTCTGAGAAGAAAACAACGCATACAAGAAGCTGCGCAAAAAGCCCCCGTAAAGATGATGGTTCCACTTGTTTTCTTTGTTTTTCCAAGCCTTTTCATCGTGATACTTGGCCCGGCAATCATTAATATCATGGATATTTTGGGTAAATAATTTTTTGTCTGTGGACGAAGAATATTCAAAGAATAATCTAAGATTCTCTCTAAGAAAAACGAGGAAATCGACTAATGAAAGAGTTAACTGTTATCAACCAAAGAACACAAAAGAATCTTGGGACGGTTCTAGTGGCTGACACCTTTTTCACCAGACTGAGAGGTCTGCTGGGAACCAGGCAATTGGATGATTTTCATGGTATGTTGATTAATCCCTGCAACCAGGTCCACATGATCGGGATGCGCTATCCCCTCTCTGTCTGGTTTGTCAGCAAGGATCTGAAAATTGTCAAAATCATTGATGATCTCTCTCCGAAAAAGGTCTCCCCATGCATCAAGAATGCCGCTTTTGTGTTAGAGTTCCCACATAACTGGGCAGATTCCACTGGAAGCATGGAAGGTGACAAGCTTGAAATGCAGTTTTAATTCTCTCGTATTTCTCTCTTGTCTTATTGTCTTTAGGAATATATCGCTTTATCAAAAGAAATAAGTGTCTGCAAAAGTGTTATTAGTGTTATTAATGATAGCTCGTATTCAGAGCTTTTCCAGTTTCACTTGCCTTGCCGCAAAAGGACAGAGCAGCGTAATGCTCTGTCCTAACTATATGCAATTACAATTTATTCACTTGTTATTTCGCTCCAAAATCAATTTTACTATATAATAGAATTAATAAAAGCAATTCTTGGTACTAAAGGAGCTCTCAATGAAAAATACGATAATTTTAGCCTGCCTTTTCCTACTTTTATTATCTGGTTGTTCTAAAAACGCGCCGACAACAACTGCTCAACAGACTGATTCTTCAGCAGTGGCCAGTAGTTCCAGCTTATCTTCAAAAACTCAGCCATCAACGCCCAATAATGAAAACAGCCAGCAGCTGATATTATCAGCTAATCTCAAAGATATCTCAGCATCTGCAGACTTTCAGTACTTAAATTCTAAAAATCAAAGAAAAGTGAACATATCTGTTTCCAACTCTTCAGAGTATATATTCTCCGGAAAAGTGTATGTTACGTACCGGGACAGCGGCAACAAAATTCAAGGTACAGATACCCTTTTAATAAAAAGCTTATTACCGAGATCCAGTACCAGCTTGACATCATTGGCCATGGCCAATGCAAATCGTGCAGATTTTACGATTGACGGGGACTTTACAGTAAACTCTTCTGCAAAGCTTACTTACACTATCCTGTATACGCAGTCTGAAACGAACTCTCAGGTCTTATATATCCAGCCACCTTCTATTGATGAAAATGTTCTGACCGGTATTATTAGAGAACAGCGGGATCAGCTTTCAAACAGCAATCTTCGCAAGTTTAAAATCTTTTTCTACGATCCTTCGTATAAAGGACAGCAAGGTACTCAGCCTGCGGAAACCGACAGTGTCAAAGCCAAAGCGGATATCAGTTATATCGATGGTATTTCCGAACTTTACTTTATTGATTCCGGTAAAGTCGTACTTATACAATAGGACTTCTCGTTTTCTTCAAACAACAAGCTCACGATAATATAATCATAGGCGTACATGTACGCCTATGATTAGTTGGAACAGAGTATTTCTCTATAAATTTAGTAGAACCTACCAATTATTTGCGAAAGCGGGTAATTGCAGTTGTCAAAATTTCTGACTGTATTCTTAAATTATCTACAAGGGTTTCAACCTGATCGACGATTTCCGCTTGTTGCTTTGTAGCAATAGCAAGTTCCATTGCACTTTCTGAAGTTTTTTCTGCAATCTGGGCTACTTCGCGAGACTGATGTGCGCTTTTGTCAATGCCCTCCATTTGATGATCGACAAGTTTTGATATTTGTTCAACGCTACGTGCCACTTCAAGAATTGTTTTTGTCATTTTTTCTATTACTTCATTCGTCCTGGATCCTTTATGCGCTTCCATATCTGCATTTTGAACTTGTATTGTAATTTGATTCACAACATTTAACACTTCAGCCTGGATATTCTCAATAAGACTTGAAATTCCTTGAACGGCATTTGCGCTTTCATCGGCTAATTTTCGTACCTCTTCGGCAACGACCGCAAATCCTCTGCCATGTTGTCCTGCTCGAGCAGCTTCAATGGAAGCATTCAATGCAAGTAAATTTGTTTGTTCCCCAATGTCTCCTACTAACTGGATGATCTGACCAACTTTCTTAGCATTATCTTCGAGACTTTTAACAATTTCAAGTGATTGCTGGTTTCCTTTGGCTAGATTATTAATTCCCTCAACTAAAGAACGAATTACTTCTTTACTTTCTGTTAGTTCCATTAACATTTCTGCCGAGACTTTTTCAGAAGACTTGGCATAATTTTGTACTTCTTTGGCAATAAGAGTGACCTTTTCAACTGATTCTGCAGTTGATTGAATCGCAATCGAGGAAGTTTCTGCACCTGCAGATATTTCTGTGATGGTATGTACAATAGAGTCGGCTTGGTGAGAAGCAGCCGATGACGCTTTTAAAATTTCAAACATATTCTCATTGGTCTTCGCACAATTTGTTTCAATACTCTGGACAATTTCCCTAAGATTATAAAGCATATTGTTAAAAGCTATTCCTAATGAACGAATCTCATCATCAGTGTTTGATACTTCAACATCACAACCGATATCCCCTTCAGATGCCTGATTTGCAGCTTTTTCTAACTTCTGCAAAGGTTTAATGATAAAACTTGCCATAAAGAAGGAAAGTAAACCCGACCAGAAAACCCCTAGTACTAAAGTCGCAATCGTAAATATAACCTCATTAATATTCGGAACAAAATTGGGTTGAACAAAATAGATAAAAAATGCACTTGTAGAATAAGTAACAATTGCCAGAATAATAACAAATAAGGAAATCTTCTTTCTAATGCTAAATTGATGGTTCTTTGATTTTTTCATTAATCTGCGCTCCTCTTAAGCAAAAATCTTTGTCGCCAAAACTAGAAAATCTTGCTGCGTTTATTGTTATTTCGCAACAATCTCAATGAGCAGGCGATAGTTATATTTTCTATCAATTACATTATAATGTAAATATTACTTTTTTTGAAGTAATGTTTTGAATTAATTATGAAGAGACTACATCCTACGATGTAGTCTCTAGTTTACCGTCGCAACGTCTTATCTTCTTGCAGTATCGTGCCCCAGAAGGATACTCAAACTTCCTAATTGAACACCCTTTGCAAATAAGAAACAGAGCACCAAAATAGATGCTCTGTTCTTAATTACCTGGCAACGTGCTATTTTCCCTTGCAGTATCGTCGCCCCAGGAGGTCTTAACTTCCGTGTTCGGGATGGGAACGGGTGGTACCCCTCCGGTATAGTCACCAGATCTTTTCGAGGCTCGAGGTTTGAAGCTCAAGGTTCGATCTAGTTGGAATCGGCTTACCGATTCCTTCTTTAATCTTTCCCGTGCTTCTAGCTCGTTCTCTCAAAACTGCACAACAAATCAGCTTCATGCATTCAATCATCAATCTAGGAATCTAAAGGTCAAGACCTCGACCTATTAGTACCGGTCCGCTCCACATGTCACCATGCTTCCACTCCCGGCCTATCAACCTGATCATCTTTCAGGGGTCTTACCAGATTAACTCTGTGGGAAATCTCATCTTGAAGCTGGTTTCGCACTTAGATGCTTTCAGCGCTTATCCATTCCGGATATAGCTACCCAGCTATGCCTCTGGCGAGACAACTGGTACACCAGTGATCCGTCCAACCCGGTCCTCTCGTACTAGGGTCAGATCTCCTCAAATTTCCTGCGCCTGCGACGGATAGGGACCGAACTGTCTCACGACGTTCTGAACCCAGCTCACGTACCGCTTTAATGGGCGAACAGCCCAACCCTTGGGACCTACTACAGCCCCAGGATGCGATGAGCCGACATCGAGGTGCCAAACCTCCCCGTCGATGTGAACTCTTGGGGGAGATAAGCCTGTTATCCCCAGGGTAGCTTTTATCCGTTGAGCGATGGCCCTTCCACTCGGAACCACCGGATCACTAAGCCCTACTTTCGTACCAGGTCGACTTGTTTGTCTCTCTGTTAAGCTCCCTTTTGCCTTTACACTCTTCGCGCGATTTCCATCCGCGCTGAGGGAACCTTTGGGCGCCTCCGTTACTCTTTAGGAGGCGACCGCCCCAGTCAAACCGCCCGCCTGACACTGTCCCCAACCCCGATTCAGGGGCCTAGGTTAGAACTTCAGTACAAAAAGAGTGGTATCCCACCGGCGGCTCCACCAATACTGGCGTACTGGCTTCCAAGCCTCCCACCTATCCTGTACATTTTATACCAAAATCCAATGTCAAGCTGCAGTAAAGCTCCATGGGGTCTTTCTGTCCTGTCGCAGGTAACCCGCATCTTCACGGGTATTACAATTTCGCCGAGTCCCTCGTTGAGACAGTGTCCAGATCGTTACGCCTTTCGTGCGGGTCGGAACTTACCCGACAAGGAATTTCGCTACCTTAGGACCGTTATAGTTACGGCCGCCGTTTACTGGGGCTTCAATTCAAGGCTTCGCTTGCGCTAACTTCTCCTCTTAACCTTCCAGCACCGGGCAGGCGTCAGCCCCTATACTTCTCCTTACGGATTTGCAGGGACCTGTGTTTTTGTTAAACAGTCGCCTGGACTATTTCTCTGCGGCTCTGTTGCCAGAGCACCCCTTCTCCCGAAGTTACGGGGTCATTTTGCCGAGTTCCTTAACGAGGGTTTTCTCGCGCGCCTTAGGATTCTCTCCTCATCTACCTGTGTCGGTTTGCGGTACGGGCACCACATTTCTCACTAGAGGCTTTTCTTGACAGTATGAACTATCCCGCTTCGCTACTTATTTTCGCTCCCCATCACATCTCACGGTTTAGCGCTGCGGATTTGCCTACAGCACCCACTTGATGTTTGGACGTGCATAACCAACAGCACGCTCAGGTCATCCTCCTGTGTCACCCCATCGCTCAAACGATTTATGGTGGTATTGGAATTTCAACCAATTGTCCATCGCCTACGCCTTTCGGCCTCAGCTTAGGTCCCGACTTACCCTGGGCGGACGAGCCTTCCCCAGGAAACCTTAGATTTTCGGCGGGAAGGATTCTCACCTTCCTTTTCGCATACTCATACCGGCATTC